>JBASOJ010000070.1:0-13511 GCA_049658145.1 Coriobacteriia bacterium | reverse complement strand
GCATGCGGCCGCTCCCTGCCCGGGGGCACACACGGCGAAAGCAACGCAGACCGGGTAGCACCCGGGAAGACGAAGCCGACGGCTACGGACTCGTGCCGCGCCGGGACCGGCCCGCACCGGATGCGCTTTTCTGCGGCGCGCCCTCCGCAGACCTCCGGGACGAGGCGCCCCATCCGGCACAGGCGAGAAGGGCCGAGCGCCGCAGGTGAAGGATCAGGCCCGCGAAGAGCGACCGCGCCGGCCCTTCCCACTCCATCGATCCAGAGTCCCGCTAACAACCAGTATCCAGACTGCGTAACAGCCTGCCCAGCTAGTCTACTTCTTCATAATGCCACCAAGTCCTACTCAGCGTCCGAACTTGCGCAGTCTGTGTAAGCCCGCCTCAGCGCCCAGCCCGCCGCCCCGCTCACATCCCATCGAGCGGGCTCCGCACGCCCCGCCCGCCGCGGTTGAGCACGTGGGTGTAGATCATCGTGGTCCGCACGTCCTTGTGGCCGAGCAGCTCCTGGATCGTGCGGATGTCGTAGCCGTTCTCGAGCAGGTGCGTTGCGAACGAGTGGCGGAACGTGTGGCAGCCCACGTTCTTCTGCACGCCCGCTCGGCGCACCGCCTCCTGCACCGCGCGCTGCAGCGACGTCGCATGCACGTGGTGCCTCCCCTGCTCGCCCGTCTTCGGGTTTCGCCAGCGGCGCTCCTGCGGAAAGACCCACTGCCACTTCCACTCCGAGGCGGCCGCCGGATACTTCCGGTCGAGTGCGCCGGGCATGATCGCCCGGCCCCAGCCGGCTGCACGGTCGTGCTCCCACACCGCCCGAGCGCGACGCAGCTGATCGCGCAACGGCCCCCTGAGCGACTCGGGCAGCATCGTCACGCGATCCTTCCCGCCCTTGCCGTCGCGCACGAGGATCTCGTTTCCGGAGAAGTCGATATCCTGCACCCGCAACCGCAGACACTCGGACAGGCGCAGCCCGCATCCGTACATGACCGACGCCATCAGCCAGTACTCGTCGCGAAGCTCGGCCAAGACGGCGCGCACCTCGGGTCGCGTCATCACCACGGGAACGTGCTCGGACCGCTTCGCGCGCACGAGCCCGCGCATCTCCCCCACGTCGTAGCCAAGCACGTACCGATAGAGGAACAGGATCGCCGAGAGTGCTTGCGTCTGCGTGGACGCGCTCACCCCGCCCGACACGGCCAGGTGCGTGACGAACGCGTTGATCTCATCGGCGCCCATCTCGGCGGGATGTCGCATGTGGTGGAACCGGATGAACCGCTCCACCCACAGCAGGTACGCCTTCTCGGTACGAGCGCTGTAATGGCGCGCGCGGAGCTCCTCGGCCATGATGTCGAGCAGCTTGGGCTTGCCCGGAGCGGGCTGGCTCACTGCGGACACTCCTCAACTGACGGACGGTTTGTCCGGAGTATGGGGCATGAAGGTAAGCCGCTATCCAGCCGCCTGTAAACGCCGTCGCTGGGCTACGTGTAGAAGGCGACACCCAGCAGCGTGAGACCGTTCATGCCGACCCACAGCGCGCTCGTGGCCCACACCACCGTCTGGCGGTCGACCAGGCCGTACGCGGTCCACAGCATGGACATCACGAGCGCGGCGCCGACAGTGATGAGACTCAGCCCGCTGACATGGTGCTGCCCCCAGATGTTGTACAGCTGGGGGATGGCCATGATGGGATTGACGATGCCGAAGCCGAAGACGGCCTTCTCGAGGTGCGGTTTGATCTGCTCAGTGGTCACTGCTGTCCCGGTTCTCGCTCGCGTGGCTGTGGCGGAAGCGAGAAGCATCGTTCCGAATCATCCGCAGGTAAAGAGCCCGCCACCGAATCGTTGCCGGAAGCCCACCGGTGGCTCGACTCGTGCATTCACGCGCAGACCGCTCGACGAGTGACGCTAGCGCGCCTTCACGGTCTCGGCGAACGCGCGTCCCCACACCTCGGCAGCTTCAAGGTCCTCAGCGGTGGGCCGGAACTTCACCAGGAAGTCGTCGGCGATGATCTCGAACCCGGCCTCCTCGAGCCGCGAACGCATCTGCTTCTCGGCGCCCTTGCTCCACCCGTAACTGCCGAAGATGCCCGCCATCCGCCCTTCGGGCTTGAGTCCGAGCAGGTACTGTAGGTAGCCAGCCACGCGGTACAGCATGCCGTGGTGCAGCGTGGGCGAGCCGAGCACGAGCGCCTTGGCCTCGAGCAGATCGTAGGTGATATGCGCGAGCGGCGTCACCGCCAGATCGTGCATCGCCACTTCCACGCCCCCGGCCGAGATGCCCTCGGCGATGCCAGCGGCCATCGTCGCGGTCGATCCCCACATCGTGGAGTACACGATCACGGCCTTGTCGCGCAACTCGCCGCTTCCCCACCGGCGATACCGCTCCACCACGGCGCCGAAGTCCTTGCCGCGCCAGATCACGCCGTGCGATGGCGCCACCACATCGAGCGCCCAACCCTTCTCAAGCACCTTGTCGATCGCCTTGCCCACCGCTGTGCCGAGCGGGAGCAGGATGTTGGCGTAGTAGATGCCGAGTTGCGTGAGCGCCTCGTCGAGTCCGAGCTCGTCGGCAAACCGCTCCTCACTCGCTACATGCTGCCCGAACGCGTCGTTGGGCATGAGCACACGCTCTTCGGGGCAGTAGGTGAACATCGAGTCGGGCCAGTGCACCATCGACACGGGCAGGAACGTGAGCGTTCGTCCGCCGAGGTCGATCACCTCATCGGCCTTCACGCTGCCGATCTCGAGGCCGTTGTGGTACTCGGCCACGCTCTTGGCGCCCACCGAGGAGGCAACCACGGTGGCTTGCGGCATCGCGGTCATCGCCTCGGGCAGCCCGCCGTTGTGATCGGGCTCCACGTGGTTCACCACGATGTGGGTGATGCTCGAAAGCGGCGTGACGCTCTCGATGCGCGCCAGCACCTCGGGGATGAACGGCGCCTTGGTGGTGTCGACGAGCGCGATGCCGGTCTCGCCCATCACCAGGTAGCAGTTGTAGGTGGTGCCCCGCGGCGTCTCAAAGCCGTGGAAGTCGCGCAGGTTCCAGTCGATCCCGCCGACCCACCAGATGTTCTCGCTAACCTTCACAGCGCGCATCGTGCGGCCTCCATTCGTGTTCGGGCATACCCATACATGATACCCGTAGCGAACTGCCGAGCCGCTGGAGGAGTCCGAGGAGGCCTATGCAGCGCGAGTTGTGGGCGAGGACAGCCACCAGACCCTCACCGGTGGCGCCACCCGCGAGTTAGTTGTCGCGCTCCACGAAGAAGTCCGCCATCGAAAGCAGCAAGTCGCGCGCCTTGCTCCTCGGCAGCGCGGTCTCGAGCTCCGCCTTGGCCGAAAGCACGAGATCGCGGGCGTAGGTGCGTGCGAAGTCGATGCTCCCGCTCTGGCGCATGATCGCCACCGCCTCATCGAGCATCGCCGCATCTTCAGTGCGCGTTGCGAGGATCTCAAGCAGCCGGTCGCGTGCCGGGGAGTGCTCCAGCGCATGCACCACAGCCAGCGTGCGCTTGCCCTCGGTGATGTCGCTTCGGAAGTCCTTCTTGGTGGCCTCGCGCGTGCCCACGAGATTGAGCACGTCGTCCTGGATCTGGAACGCGAGCCCCGTGGCCTGCCCGAACGCCCGGAGCGCGGCGATCTGCACCTCGGTGCCGCCGCCCACGATAGCGCCCACCGCGAGCGGCACCGCACCGGAGTAGAAGGCCGTCTTGTGGTTGGCCATGATGAGATAGTCGTCCACGCCGAGGTCGAAGCGGTCGTCACGCGCCCAGCCGATGTCGAGCGCCTGGCCCTCGATCGTGCGCGTGGTCATCTCCACGAGCTCCTTGAGCACCCGCAGGCGGCACTCCGCGGACAGGCCCTCGTCGTCCACCACCGAGCCGGTGACGAGCGAGAGCGCGAGGTCACCGGCATTGATCGCGAGCGCGTCGCCCTCGGTCACGTGCAGACACGGCACGCCACGCCGCGTGAGAGAGCTGTCCATGATGTCGTCGTGGATGAGCGCGGCGGTGTGGAAGTGCTCGATAGCCGCCGCCGAGCTCCACGCCTTCTTCGGGTCGCCGCCCACCGCCTCGGCCGCGAGCACGCAGATGAGCGGGCGGTGCCGCTTGCCCGCGTTGGCGGTGTAGTCCGAGAGCATCTTGTAGAGGTAGCGCCGCATGTCGGCGTGCGTGCCGTCGCTGAAGAACTCCGCCAGATAGGCGTCGAACTTCTTGGCGTTGCGCTTGAGATAGAGCTCGAAAGCGGTCATGGCCCTCCCGGGAAGCCGTGGGCCGGTCCACGGTCCTCGATAGTGTAGGGTCCCGATTGAGGCGGGGCAACCGTTACCGCACTGTCACTTCCGGGTTACGACGCACGCGCCCACACTCCTCTATGGCAGCAGCAGCCAGCCCCAGACCGACCCGCCGCCGTAGATCACGAAGAACGCGATGTGTTTCACGATGAGCGAACGCCGCTTCGCCGCCAGATCCTCCGGCGCGGTCTGCTGCCGCCAGTACGCCAGCCGGATGCCGCCGGTGGCGCTCACCACCACGAGCGCGCCCGCGAGTATCCAGAACACGAGCGTCATCGCGTCGCCGAGGGCCACTGCGGCCTCGGCCGGCATGCCCGCAAGCCGACCGGAGAGCACAAGCAGCACCGCCAGGCAGGCCGCCCATGTGCCGGTGGCCATGTCGTGCAGGAAGTTGTTGACGATGCGAACGTAGGGGTTACCGAGCATCGCGCAGCCCCTTCTCGATGAAGACTCCGTCGGCGCTGAAGCGCTTGTGGTACGTGAGCAGCACAGCGAGCACGCTGCCGAGCGCGGTGGCCGCCGAGACCATGAGCATCACCACGATCTGGTAGCCCGCCGCGGCGAGCGGGTCCGCCCCGGCGAGGATCTGCCCGGTCATCATGCCGGGGATGAACACGATTCCTGCCGCGGCCATCGAGTTGATGGTGGGGATGAGCGCCGCGCGGATCGCCGTGCGCACGCTCGCTCCTGCCGCCTCCCACGGGCTCCCGCCGAGCGCCACGAGCGCCAGCAACTCGCCTTCGCGCGCATCGAGGTCGGCGAACGTGCGCTCGAGCGCGAGCGCGATGCCGCTCATCGAGTTGCCGAGCACCATGCCGGCGATCGGTATCACGTACTGCGCGCGGTACCAGGGGTCCACCTGCACCACGAGTCCGGTTACCGCGAACGTGACGATGAAGCCCGTGAGCGCCATCGAGATGAAGCTGCCGCCGAAGAGCCCGGCCGGGGCGTCGGGCGCGCGCTTCACGATCGTCTGCGCCGCGGCGGCGACCATGAGCAACAGCAGGCCGAGAACGAGCCACGGGCTGTCGATGCCGAATACCCACCGCAGCACGAGGCCGAGGATGAAGAGTTGCACGTACGTGCGCACGGTCGCGATCGCCAGGTCCTTCTCCAGCCCGAGCGCGAGGCGGAGCGAGATCGCACCCACAAGTACCATGAAGCCCGCCGCTAGCAGTAGCTGCGGCCAGGTGATCGCCACCACGCCGGCCGTCTCAGTCACTGTCGCCCACCCCGTGGAGCCTCCCCGCCACCAGGCGCTCGCGCCGGGTTGCGATGCCGTCGGGCCGGTGATGCCGGATGCGCACCACCGCACCCGTCTCGGTGAAGCGCGCGGTGAGCGCCGCCACGAGCGCCGCCGAGTCATCATCCAGGCTCGCGTCGGGCTCGTCGAGCAAGAGCACATCGGGGCGCGTGAGGCCGAGGCGCGCCATCGCCACTCGGGCGGCCTGACCCACCGAGAGCTTCGCGGCATCGCGGTCGAGCGCCACGTCCTCAAGGCCGAAGGAGTCGAGCGTGCGGCGCATCGCGTCCTCGGCGGGCGCGGCGATGCCGTGCCGCACCTTCAGGCGCCACGGAACGAGCAGGTTGTCGCGCACGGTGCCGGGGAAGATCACCGGCTTCTGCGGTAGAAGGGCCACGCGCGAGCGCCAGGCGCGCGAGCCCACCTCGGCTGCGGGCCGGCCGTCGAGGAAGAGCTCGCCGGCCACGTCGGGCAGCATGAGCGCGAGCGCCCGCACGAATGTGGTCTTACCGGAGCCCGACGGACCGGAGATGTCCACCACCTCGCCGCGCTCGAGGGAAAGCGACGCGCCGTCGAGCACTTTCATGGGCCCGGCATCGCCGGTCCTCACCACCCGCAGGTCGCGGGCCTCCAGCAGCGGTACGCTCACCAGCGGTCCCGGTGCACGCGCCGGGCATCGTAGCGGTCGACCGACGGCTGCCCCTCGGCGGGGTGGCCGACGGCCAGGACGCACAGCGGCTCGATACCCTCGGGAAGGCCGAGCGTGGCCCTGAGCGGCTCGACGCGCTCCATCTTGGGCCAGAAGCCGAGCCACACGGCGCCCAGGTCGAGTGCGTGGATGGCGAGCAGCGCGTTCTCGGCGGCGTTGCTGCAGTCCTGTTGCCACATCATCGGGTGGCGCAGGTCGCGGGTGTCGGCGCAGACGGTGATGGCGAGCGGCGCCTCGCGCAGCATCTTGCCGTAGGGCGTGGACTCGGCCATGCGGTCGAGCATCGCGCGGTCGGCCGTGACCACGAAGCGCCAGCTCTGCTGGTTGCCCGCCGAAGGGGCGGCCATCGCGGCGTGCAGGATCGTCTCGATGTCCTGCTCGGACACCGGCTCGGCGGTGTAGGCGCGGACACTGCGCCTGCTCAGAATCGCCTCGATCGCGTCCATGTCACTCCCCTTCGGTTCCCGGCATGCCACGAACAGAGTGTACGTCTTCGACGGTGCCGCGGTCCTCCTGCGGCAGCTCTACCGCCTGAACGAGCGTGACGTAGGCAGCTGCTGCGACGGGTAGACCCTGCGCAGGCCGAGCGCCTCGGCGAGCTGCTCGTCTTTGAGGCCGATCAGCCACTCGGCGAGTTCCTGACCGGGCGCGTCGAGCAGCTTGAAGTACTCCACCGCACACCGCGGCTCGGAGCCCTCGGGGCCCACGTGCGTCCAGAACACGCACTCGTGCTCGTCGCACTTCATGCCGATGACGCCGAGACGGTGCCTGAGCGTGCATTCGTCCACCGTGGCGACCTCCCTCGGCCCGGAAACCCAGCTGCACATATGAGGATACCGTGTCGCCGCCTCACGCTCCAAGCGAAAGGGAGCGGCCTGTCGGCCGCTCCCTTCTGGTTTCCGCGCTCTCGCGCGGGGCACGCTCGCGTGGCGGAGGCGCGTGCGAATCGAACACACCCGGGACGCTCTTCACGCCCCACTACGGTTTTGAAGACCGCGGAAGCCACCAGGCCCCATCCGCCTCCGGGGCGTATTCTCCCGACGGCTCGTGCGCATGTCAACGAACAGTGGTGATGTGGGGGCCTCCGCGCGCGGGTATGTACTGCCCATGTCGACCAACGGGGGGGTGGCTCATGCACGAGACAGGTGATCGTGCGGTTAAGTCCTGGCTCTCGATGACGCTTGCCTGGTTCCCGGTGTTCACGACGCTCGGGTTCCTGCTCGCCATCAAATTCCTGCAGCCCACATTCCTGACCGACACCGGGTGGCTCACGTTCGGCAGGCTCAGGCCGGCGCACGTCAATGGTGTCGCCTTCGGACTGCTGTCGAGCGGCCTGGTGGGCGCGATGCTCTATGTGCTGCCACGCGTGGTGGACACACCGCTGCGCTTCCCTCGCCTCGCGCGCGCGGTCGCCTACGCGTGGAACCTCGCCGTGGCAGGCGGCGTGATCGCGATCCTCGCCGGCTACTCGCAGGGCCGCGAGTATGCCGAGCTCCCGTGGATCGTGGACGTAGCGGTGATGCTCTGCCTCATCGCGCTCGCCGCGGTGGTGTTCGGCACGCTCAAGGTGCGCCGGGAGAAGAAGCTGTACGTGAGCGCCTGGTATTACGCGGGGACGATGTTGTGGTTCCCGATCGTCTATTTCGTCGGCAACGTGATGTGGCACGTCCCGTCGGGCGCCCTGTCGGGCACGATCGACGCGGTCTTCAACTGGTACTACGGCCACAACATCCTCGGCCTGTGGTTCACCACGCTCGCGGTGCCGGCGCTCTACTACTTCGTGCCGCGGCACGTGGGGCGGCCGCTCTACAGCCACCTGCTGTCGCTCATCGGCTTCTTCTCGATCGCGTTCTTCTACACGGGCGTGGGCGAGCACCATCTCCTGCAGGCGCCGCTGCCCGAGTGGATGCGCACCGAAGCGGTGCTCATGAGCGCGCTCATGGCGGTCCCGGTGGTGACCTTCGCAGTGAACATCCTGCTCACCACTCGCGGTGCCCGACGACGGGCATGGCCGGACAAAGCATTCCTGTTCATGATGGCCGGCTTCTGGGGCTACATCATCACGTCGCTCCAGGGATCGTTCCAGGCGTTTCGCACGGTGAACCAGTTCGTGCACTTCTCGCAGTGGCCGGTGGCGCACGCTCACCTCGCTCTCACGCTCGGCATGGGGTTCCTGGTGATCGGCATCGCGTACAAGATCCTGCCCGAGGTCTCGGGCAAGCGGCTCTGGAGCACGCGCCTGCTCGATGCCACCTGGTGGATCGCCATCCTGGGGTTCACCACGTTCTTCCTCGGCATGACCATCGCGGGCCTCGTTCAGAACTCGTCGTGGGCGGCGCAGGTGCAGATCGTGCCCACGCTACCCATGCTGCCCGTGCACTTCCTCGTGCGCGCGATCGGCGGCGGCATGGTCGTGGTGGCCGCGTACCTCTTCGCGGTCAACCTCGGCATGACGCTCGTACGTGGGGACACCTGGAGCGCCGTGGCGCCCATTGCCGACACGCCGCTCGCCCCGGCCGAGCGTCCCGCCTCCCGCTTCCAGCGGCGCTCGCAGGAGCGCCTCTCGCTTACCGTGATCATGGTGGGAGTTCTCGCGCTGTTCGGTCTGATGACCTTCATGGTCATCGGGATGGGCGCGATGTTCGGCGGCTCAACACCCACGGACCGGGCGCACGACCTCACCGACGCCGAAGTCCGCGGCCAGGTGCTGTACCGGCAGAACGGCTGCTTCTACTGTCACTCGCAGTTCGTTCGGACCGGCGACTGGGCCGTCGGTGTGCCGAGCGAGGCCGGCGACTTCTACTACTCATCGCCGAACTTCCTGGGCACCGAGCGCACGGGCCCGACACTGGGTCAGATCGGCGGGATGCGACCCACGCTGTGGCTGCACGACCACTACGTCGACCCGCGCATGGTGGAGCCGCGTTCGATCATGCCGAGCTTCGCGTGGCTCGGCGATGACGAGATCGCCGACCTCGACGCGTACGTGCAGCACCTCGGCGGCAAGGACCTCGAGACGCGGCACTTCCAGCCGAGGACTCCGGAGCCGTACGACACGGCAGAGGACCCCAACGCCGCGCTCGTGGAGCGCGCGACAGCCGCGTACGACGCGGAACAGCAAGCGTACTCGGGCAGCGCGAGCGACGGCGACGCGTACGCCTCGCTCTTCGAGGCCGCCAAGGTCACGCACGTCCAGCGCTGCCTGTCGTGCCACGGCTGCTCCGGCAACGGGCAGGGACCCTATGCGCGAACGCTCGTTGCCCGTCCGGCCAACATCGTCGAGCGCGTGAGCAACTACCCGGACGCGACCTTCCACTTCTGGCGCGTGAGCGAAGGCGTACCCGGCACCGGGATGCCACCCTGGCACCTGTCGCTTTCCGAAGACGAGCGCTGGGCGAGCGTGCTTTACGAGCGCAGCCTCGTGGACGGCGCCCTGCGCACGGTCGAAGGCGGGATCTCCGACGACGCGGCCAAGGCGTACGCCGCTCAGACCGGGGCGATTCCTGCCATCGCCGGCACGGCGGATCAGTGGGATGAAGGCAAGCGCCTCTACGACCTGTACTGCTCGCAGTGCCATGGAACGCAGGGCCAGGGTGACGGACCCGCGAGCCCGACGGTGACGGGAGGCTACATCAAGCCGGAGCCTGCCATATTCCCGGAGACCGGGCACGACTTCGAGGCGTACGGGCAGTACGTGTGGAAGGTGCGCGAGGGCGTCCCCACCACCCATATGCCGCCCTGGAAGTACGCGCTTTCCGATGAGGAGATCTCGCTCGCGGTCCCCTACGTCCAGACGCTTGCAGAACCGGCCGACTATGCCGAGAAGTGGGGGCCGCTTTACAGCGACGCCTTCGCTCGCGGGTTCACGAGGTGATGAGAATGGAAGCGACGATCGCACAGGCACTCTTCACCGCAGCGATGCTGCTCATCTTCGGCGGGTTCCTACTCTGGGCGCTGCGCACGCATCAGTTCAGTGACGTCGAGCAGGCCAATCGGAAGCTGTTCGGAGGCGGTCCGCACGACGCAGGGCAGACATCGGATGACGGGGAGGCGCCGCGATGAACTCGGGATGGCTCGCCGTGCTGTGGATCGCCGCGCTCTGCGGCATGCTTGCGCTCGCACTGCGGGGAGGCGACACGTACTCGGTGCACGACGCCGAAGAGCACGCGACCGAGTACGGCGGCGGTGCACGCGAGGCCCACGGCCCGATCACCGTGTTCCTGTGGGTCTGCTACGCCGCCGTGCTCGTGTTCACCGTGTGGTACTCCGCGGCGCACTGGGCGGACATCGCCGAATTGCTCGGCATGATGGGGATGTAGTGGAGGCACCACTCGCCCTTGCGACGCGAGGCGGTGCCTTTGGGGCGTGCCGATCGTTATCGCTCGACGGCATCGGCCGCGCGATGGCCGAGGCGTGCGCCGCCGAAGGCGCCCCCGTGGTCGTGATGCGCGGCGGGATGAAGCTTGCGTGAGCCCGGATGACGGGCAGGCTCAAGGGGCTGTAGCGCGCGCCGACCACGCCCCGTCACCCCGTCGCGATGAGAAGACCCTCATGCACCCCTCATCGTGCTCTCATGTGCGCTATCCATGATGCGGAAGAGGCACCTCCCGCACTCGCGACAAGGACGCCCATGCGAAGTCTCATCACGGCACTGCGGCGCAACAAGCTTCGGGCGGCAGCCTGGGCGGTACTCGCCCTCGTGTTGCTCGTCGGCACATTCGCCGCGACCGCGCGCGCCACCGACCAGTCGTCGTTCTGCAGCTCCTGCCACGAGATGACGCCGTTCTACTCGGCATGGACCGAGGGACCACACGCCGAGGTCGCCTGCATCGAGTGTCACGTGGACGCGGGCACGGCCGAGCGCATGGCGCACAAGGTGACAGCGCTCGGCGAGGTGGTGGGGCACTTCATCGGCGATCCGACCTTCCCGATGGGCGCCACCGAGGTACCCGACGAGCGATGCCTGGCCTGCCACGACGGCACCATCGAAAGCGATTCGCCGGGATTCGTGCACGCCGAGCATGCCGAAGGCAAGTCGTGCGTCACGTGCCACGCCGCGGCCGGTCATGACGTGAGCGCCGCCGCGCTGGCCGAAGCCGGCGTGCTCGACCCGGAAGCGCAGGCGGCGAAGGACGCGCGCGAGGTGGCCGTGGTAGGCAGCGGTTCGGCCGACATCGAGGGGCACGCGCCGGTGAGCTGCTCGAACTGCCACGACATGGCGGCCACGGGCTGCGATTCGTGTCACGAGCCGGGCCACGAGCCCCGCGCGGCCTCCACCACGTGCACCGACTGCCACTCGGCGGCCACGCGCTGGGCGTTCACCCATCCGGGCGCGGGTGCGGACTGCGCGAGCTGCCACACCGCACCGGCCGGGCACTGGGGCGGGTCGTGCACCACGTGCCACCAGCCGGCCGCGTCCTGGGCGCTTCACCATCCGTCCTCGGCAAGCTGCGCGTCGTGTCACGCGGCCCCGGCCAACCACTACGGCACCACCTGCTCGTCGTGCCACTCGCCCTCCTCGGCATGGCAGAGCGCCACGTTCGCCCACCCGGGCGTCCCGGGCGGCGAACATACCTACCGAAGCTTCAGCTGCACATCGTGTCATCCTGTGGCATATACGTCGTACTCGTGCGTGAAGTGCCACGACAGCAACGACCCCGACGACTGATGGAGACAAAGGAGCGCACCATGAAGGCACCAGGGCACATCACCACCGTCGCGATCGCAACGCTCGCCACCGTGGTGCTCGCTACCGTGGCGTTCGCGCTCGCCGCACCCTCGGCGACCGGACCCGATGACGCCGAGCTTCCCGTGATCGCCACCGGCGTCACGCACAGCGCGGCCGAGGATGGTGCGGGCTTCGACAGCATGGCCACGCCCGCCCCCGCGGCGACCGATGACGACAGTCACGCCGACGATGACGCCGACGACCACGAGACCGTGGTGCCCGAGGTGCGTGTCGAGGACGACGATGACGACGAGTCGGAGCCGTCCGAGCACACAGGCGACGGGGAATCTTCAAAGCAGCAGAGCGAGGCCGACGACACGCACGACTAGCTGCCGGGAGACATCGCCGCATGAGGATCCTGCTCGTCGAGGACGAGGACCGCATAGCGTCGTTCATCGCCAAAGGCCTCACCGCCGAAGGCCACACGGTCGAGCGGGCAGCCACTGCCGCCGAGAGTGTGGCCCTCGCACGCACGCACAGCTTCGAGATGGTGCTGCTCGACCTCGTGTTGCCCGACGCCCACGGCGCGTCGGTCCTGGCCGCAGTACGTGAGGTCGACTGCGAAGTCCCGGTGATCGTCACGAGCGCGCTCGGCGAGACCGACGACAAAGTCGCGCTCCTGGATGCGGGAGCGGACGACTACCTGGTCAAGCCGTTCGAGTTCGCCGAGCTCTCGGCGCGGGTACGCGCGGCCGCGCGGCACGGACAGCGCAGCTCGGCCGTGCTCACCGCAGGTGACCTGGTGCTCGACACGCGCACACGCGTGGTGCGACGCGGCGAGCGCTCCGCCGACCTCCCCAGCCGAGAGTACGCGCTGCTCGAGTACCTGATGCGCCATACCGGCCAGGTGCTCACCCGCCAGCAGATCCTCGACGCGGTGTGGGGCTTCGGCTTCGAGAGCGCGAGCAACGTGGTGGACGTGTACGTGCGGTATCTGCGCCGCAAACTCGACGGACCGGGCGATCCCTCGGCGATCGAGACGGTGCGCGGAGCCGGCTATCGTGTCCGCGCCTAGGCGACTTTCGGCCGTTGCGCGCGTGGCGCTCGGCACGGCGATCGTGCTCGTCCTCGGCGTTGCCGCGGTCACCGGCGTATCGTACGCTGCGGTCTCGCGCAACCTTCAGGCCGAGGTGGACCGCAGCCTGCTCCAGGAGTCGAACGCGTTCGCCGCTGCGGTGCGGCAAGACGCGCCCACCACGCAGACCGAGCTCGTGGACTCCGCCCGTCTCTACCTGCAGGGACGCCTGCAGTCCGGCTCGGGCAGCGCGCCGATCCTGCTCGTGCGGCTGTCCGACGGGCAGGTCGTCTCCAACAGCGACATCCGCATCGAGATCGTGTGGGACGGCGCCGGCGCTCCGGTGGCCGAAGGGTTCGACACGATCACGTTCGAGGGCGTGGAGTACCGCGCGGCGTCCTCCCCCGTGCTCGCCGCCGACGGCAACGTGCTCGGCACGTTCCACGCGGTGCTCTCGCTCGACGCCGCGCTCGCCATCCGCGATGACCTCGGCCGCACGCTCCTGGTCATCGGCCTGGGCGTGGC
>JBASOJ010000069.1:0-6608 GCA_049658145.1 Coriobacteriia bacterium | reverse complement strand
GCGGCACGCTACAGCAGTACGCTGGCAGGCTCCACCGCCTGCACGACGAGAAACGCGAGGTCGTCATCTACGACTACGTTGACCCGCTCTTGCCGGTGCTTGCGCGCATGTGGGAGAAGAGGCTTCGAGGTTACCGGGCCATGGGCTATCGCGTCGAGGCGACCGTGCCGCCGAACTCCGGGCAAGCCGGCGCCTGATTTGTTGCCCGATTTGGTGCCCAAATACATGGTGACCATTGGGAGGAGGTTCGCGCGTGCTGCCTGGCGGGGGATCTGGGGTGCGCTCGAGCCCGCGCAGTCGGCGTCTCCCTCGAGGGTGCGCTGTGTGTCTCTGAGTTCACTGCCGCTCGGGCTTGAGCCGATGTCGAGCCGAACTGAAGGTTTTGTAGCACAGGAAGCCGAGCATCCCGCCCAGGATATTCAACAGGATGTCGTCAACGTCAACCACTCTCCAGTTGATCCTGAAGACGAGGAAGGTTCCCAAGAACTGGAGAAACTCAAGGGAGAACGCCGTCGCAGCAACGAAGGCGAAGGCCCTTCTTGAGTGGGAGAAGTTCGGCAACAGCATCGGCATGAGAAGGCCGAGGGGGAGGAGAAGAAGGAAGTTCCCGAGGAAGTTCCGAATCATGAAACGGATGCCCATCGGGGTCACGTCCTGCAGCGCCATGAAGATGGTCCTGAATGGAATCAGGTTCGCCTCCGGTCGAATGTAGGACGCGGAGCTCTGAAGGAGAGCCATCTCCTGGAAATCGAAAGGGAGAGGGAAGAAGGCAATCTCCACGAGCACGGAGAGGTAGAGCACGAAGACCAATGCGAAGAACGTCCTCGTCCCCCCTGCTCCAGTCCTATAGAAACGCGCAGCGGTAGCCACCAGTGCAATGATCGTTGGCCAGAACAGAACAGACCCAAGGAGGCTACTCACAGGAAGAAGGTACACGTCCATGCCGAGCAGTTGACTCAACATCAAATGCCACCTCCCTGGGGCGTGTGACTTGTGCTCGGAGTGCTAGTAGTTGTACAGGTGGAACGTTGTTGCTCGTGATGTAGATGCTATTGTGCTGCGCGTCAGTCGCCTTCTCGAACTCAAAAGCGTACGTGCCGCTGCCGACACCAGGGAAACTCCGAACGGAGCTGTAGCCACTTGGTGTAGACGAGCAGGCAGACGATGTCTTCACGGGACCGGACACCCAGGCCGTCTTCCTGTAGAGCCTGATCACGTAGGTCTGGTTCTGCGATGACTTCGCTGTCAGTGAGGCGCGAACGTTGCTGCCACTGTAGGTGCGCCATGATCCCAGAACCCCGCGACAGAAGCTGACGCGGCCTGTGATGCACAACTGCGGTGACGGCTAATCCCCATATCGTCTGCTCAGATCCTCTAGCGCGTATCGAGTAGCCGCTGCCATGGGGGTAGTGGCGGCCTTCGCGATGGTGAGGGCAGCCCGGGAGCGGGGTGGGGCGCGGGGCGGCCGGATCTGGTGTTCTCGCTCCCGTCTTTGGTCCGGCGCAAGGAGCAGCCGCTACTTTCGGGTTCGGGTGAGCCTGCACCCTGCTCGGGTGGTCCTGCATCTGCGCATGTGATGGGGTGAATCCATGTGGAGGCGCACTGCTCCGCGATCGAGTTCCGCAGCGAGTTGCGGGGAAAGGGTGAGAGTGCCTCGGTGCTCGACGACGTGCGTGTCGTGCGGACGGCGGCAACAGGGCGCTGCTGAAGACGTACGGGTCCGTTCGTCGGATTCGCGCCGAGAGCGTGAAGGAGATCGCAGCCGGGCCGGGAATCAGGGAAGTGACAGCCGGCCGCGACAAGGCGGGCTGCCAGGGGGTAGGGACGGCCAGAGCGGGGGGCCATGGCCAAGGATTCGACCAGAGGTGGGGGGTCTCTCCGGCAATCACTACGCGTGCTTGTCGGCGCAGGTCTCCTTGGCCTCTTCGGGCGACTCAACGCGGTTGCCGGCATAGCCTCGTACCGTGCGGACTACAGGATGCCGCTCCTGTTATCTACGCTCCTGGTCGTGATCGTTCACCTCGCTCCGGCGCCTCCCCTGGCGGTTCTGGCGGGGATTGCGTGGCGGAAGTCCCTGGAGACGCGGTCGGCCCTATCTCGCGCTCTGCGAAGCTTCGTCCGTGGGCCGCTCTTCATTCTGATCGCGTATCTGGTACTGATCGTCCTCTCGATGATTCTGCGGACCGATGCGGAGGGCTTGATTGGCCGCGCGCTGCGGTTCTTGATGCTGCCAGGCCGTCTCGTCGACAACGCGCTGCTCGATCCACTGTTTGCCGCAGACGCGGCCGGGGGCGGTCTTGTGGATGCGGTCAGAACCTGGTCGGCGATTGTTGTGACCTGGCTCAGTTGGGGAGCCATCAGTGCCGCTTTCGGGGCGTTGGCGGGTCTGGCTCATCGTGATGATAGGGGGGGCTTGTAGCGAGGGTTGAGCGGAAACGGATCTGGCTACTGCTCGCGGTGCTAGTCGTCGTAGTAGTCCTGCAACCTGCATTCGCTGCGGCGGTTCCAGCTCATGAGATCACCGACCTACCGCTAGGCTCTACGGAGATTGTGGTCGATGTGCCCGAGGTCGTCGGGAGCACCGAGACGACGTGCTGGGCCGCGATCGCCGTCGCCGAATTGCGGCCAGACGCAGCCATCACTGTTGCAGAAGTGACGCTAAGGGCGAACGGTAAGAAGCTGACGGCAACTATCGGCAAGACAGTCTCGTCGATATCGAAGCCTGTGCGCCGCTTGAAGGACATAGCGACCCAGGGGTCCTCGGCAGCCACGTACTCAGAGCAACGGCTGCTCGACACTGAAGTCGCCGAGAACATCGCCTACGCGATAGTCGAATTCCGGCCGTGTGATCTCGACCCAGGACTTGCCGTGGGAGGCACCCTGCCGTTGACGTTCGAGGCCACCGTGGTCGAAGGGGGCGAGAGTCGAGTCATCGTCGAGCAGCGATTGATGCTGATACAGGCCCAACCAGCGAGTTTCGACGGTTGGGTCAGGGGAGACGGACACGTCCACACCCACTGGCCCGATGCCTGGCCATGGGTCTCCCCGGAGTGGCAGGCCAAGGCAGCCGATCTCATGCAACTCGATTGGATCGCATTCACTGACCGACTCCCCGAGGCCCTGAGGCATGTGTGCGGCATGTATCTGGACCTGGGTGTACGGGATGTTATGAACCAGCACATCCCCTTGAACACGCACGCCGGAGGCCGTACACTCGGCTCACGTTATGCGGGTCTGCGGGGGGCTTTGGGAAAGCGAGCGCTCGTCATAGGCGCCGCCACTGCGGTCGCCGGTTTCGTCTACTTCTCGCTGGGCTGGCTGGAAGCCACCTTCGACATCGAGGCGCTCGGCGAACACCACCTGGCGCGTCTCGGTCTCGGCGCGGTACCCGTTGCCGTCGTCCAGGTCCTCGTGCCTGCGGTCGTCTTCGCGCTGATGGCATACCTGAGAACGCTTGCGGTAGACGGGCGCCGCAAGACAAGTTCCCCCGCTCGGCAGCGTATGCTCGGCCCATTCTCGATGGGCGCGATCGCCGGAGCCCTGGCGGCAGGAATCCTCGGCTGGCTCGCGGCCGCCGTCGAAGGCGTGCCGATCGGCGTCTTCGGCACGCTTGGCAAACTGCTGTCGGCTGCCGGCTGGGTCGCGAATCATCTCGTGTTCGAGCCGCTCGCCGCACTCCTGGTCAGCAGGGAGTCCACCACGTGGGAGGCACTGGCGCTCATACGGCTCTACGCATCCGCCGCCGTCAGCTGGGTGAGCTGGGGGCTCATCGGCGCTCTGGCGGGGAGGCTGAGAGGGGTCAAGGTACATCCGAGGTGAGGGGGGCACCATGGTTGACCGAACGTTCCTGTCGAAGTTCCTGGCGGCACTCGCTGCCGTCGCCCTGCTACTTGCGCTACCCGCGACGGCAGGCGGTCTTGACGGCGTTCCGCCTATCGCCGGGCCATCGCAGGAGTATCCGGAAGGGTCTCCAGGATCTCTTGCCGCCGGCCTCAATCTGATGGTGGACGCGCCCGCGTCCGTAGCAACGACAGACACACCCTTCGCCATCGACATCCGCTACGCGAACGGCCTCCCTGAGGCTCAAGTCGTCACACTCGACTACATAGAGGTGCAGTCCGGCACACGCTACGAGCGCTTCGACATCGGAAAGGCAGTCCCATCCGTCACATCGGATCTAGCGGCATTGTGGCGGGTCGATTCGGACGTGAGTGCCTCGCCGGCCAACAGGAGCACGGCGGCAGGCGACGTTCGCGCGCACATCGGCAAGGTCAAGACGAACGCGACACCACGCGAGCTGATGACCGCGTCCAACGAGACGACCGTCACGGTAAAGGCGACGGCACACTTCACGGTCGATGCCGCTCCGGTCATGGTGACAAGCTCGACAACGGTGGGTATCGCTGCGTACGCCGATGCGCCAGTCGGCTGGCTTGCCGGCGACGGTCACGTGCACTCGGAATACTCCGATGGCTCGGGCACCGTGGCCGAAGACGCGGCGGCAGCCGCTGCAACGGGACTCGACTTCATGGTCATCACGGATCACGCGGACAAGATGACCGCGCGTGACTTCGGCACCGAACTCAGCGAATGCGACGCGGCCACCTATGAGACCGGCGTGAGGACCATCATGGGTCAGGAGTACCCCATCAACCACGTCTTCCTCTCGGCCGATGGTCACTACCTCGGGTACTCGCCCAACTACTACATCGACCCGACAGGCATCACGCACCAGAGCATCATCGACGCAGTCAATGCCGCAGGTGGCATAGGCATCATCGCCCACCCGAACCACTACACGATGGGCTGGTCGGAGTGGGACGCCAGCGGCGATGCGGGCCTCGAGATCCTGAGCGACGGATGGCCGTCGGACAGCGACGCAGGGCTGCGTGAACGCTGGGACGGACTCATCGCGGGCCGGGCAGGTTGCGCGGGGATGGGCAGCAGCGACGCTCACAGCGCCGGTGACATCGGTCAGGAACGCACGTATGTGTACACGGGCGGCTCCACGAGCAAGACTGCTATCCTTGCCGGCATCAGGAACGGGCAGACGGTCGTCAGCGACGGAATCTTCGCAAGTTGCGACATCAAGGGACGGGGCATCGGCGAGCACGTGCGCGCCAGCTTCGGCGAAAGCCTTCCCGTGCGTGTCGACTGGCCTACAAGTCAGAATCTCAGCACGGTGACGCTCGTGTACAACGGCAGGACCGTGCGCGAACACGTGCACGCGGACGACAACGCAGCAAGCGGACTCGTCATCCCCGTAACGGCGACGGACGGTGGCGCGATTCGTATCGAGGCCACGGGCACGAACGGCAAGCACGCCTTCACGAGCCCGGTCTTCGTCGACGTAGGTGTCCCGGGAGGGGCCATCGACCTTGCCTTCGTCATAGACACTACCGGCAGCATGTGGGATGACATCGCCGCGGCGAAGCAAGCAGCGACCCAGATAGGCGCGTCGCTAGAGGACGTTGACGCACGAGTGGCCGTTGTTGACTACCGTGACTTTCCACAGTGGCCGTACGGCACCTACTGGGACTACCCCTACCACGATGTGCTCGACTTTACGAGCGATCAGACGGCGATCGCCGCGGGAATTCGGAGCCTGAATCTCGGGAACGGCCTCGACTGGCAGGAGTCAGTCTACTCGGCACTCATGCACACAATAGATGGCGCCTCCCTCGGCGGCTGGAGACAACAGCCGAACAAGTACATCATCCTCATCGGCGACGCGCCCCGCACGACCCCGAGCCCTTCACCGGGTACGAGATGCAGGACGTACTGGATGCCGCGTATGCGGCCGACCCGATAACGATCTATCCCATCGTCGTCGGTGGGGAATCCACCACTGTCTGGTACTTCAACGGGCTGGCCGAAGGCAGCGGTGGTCGCACGTTCACTGCCAACAACGCTGGTGAACTCGTTGACGCGATTCTCGCCGCAATCGGTGACATCATCGAGACGCCTGCCGTGAGCGCCGAACTGCGCGTCGAGCCCCGCACGCTGAACCTCGAGAGTGAGGGACAGAGCATCTCGGCCCACCTGTCCTTCCCCGACGAACTGCCTGCCGGCGGGATCACCGTGACCGAACTCAAGGTCAACGGTGTGGTCCTGCCCGTCACCGGTGATGCTCCGCTCGCCGATGGAGACTCGAACGGCGTAGCTGACGTACAGGTCGCATTCGACCGGGCAGCGCTGGAGGCGATCCTTGATCCGGGTGAGCAGACTCTGCTCGTAACCGGGAAGGTGAACGGGCAAGTGTTCTCAGCATCCGACATCATCAAGGTCACGGATCCCGTCCACGATGCAGGTGCGAACCTGAGGAACTGAGATGCGGGCCCCTGCCAGGTCACAACAGAAGGAGCGTAGGTTCAAGTTTGAACTGCACCATCGAGCCTTCTTCTTGTCGTGAAACACTTCGAGTTTGACAGAGACACACATCCTGGGATCGCGCCCCGGATTTGTCGCTCGATTTGTCGCCGGAATACACGGTGACTGTTGGTACCAATAGTCACAAGCACAATCAGGATTCGAATTCCCTTGGGGGCACCATTTGTTCGCAGGTCACAGGCCTGAGTAGCCCGATTTCGAGTGCGAAATCGGGCTAC
>JBASOJ010000068.1:0-2057 GCA_049658145.1 Coriobacteriia bacterium | reverse complement strand
GGCGCGGCACGAGTCCGTAGCCGTCGGCTTCGTCTTCCCGGGTGCTACCCGGTCTGCGTTGCTTTCGCCGTGTGTGCCCCCGGGCAGGGAGCGGCCGCATGCCCGCGCCGCACGGCTGCGCCCCCTGCACGCACGGGCGGCGCACCCTCCGATCCCGCCCAGGGTGGGCGTGGGGCATGTGTCTCTCCCGGCCGGGCGTCACGTGATGTCTGCCGCTCGGCCTGACGGGCGGCCCTCACGCGCCCGCTAACAAGCGCTTCCAGCCGACTCACGCAACCGCTAGGCTGACATGAAGCCGCTCGTTCGCGGCTGAAGCACAGAGACGTTAGACACCCAGCTGTACGCCGAAGGCGCCCCAATGCGCTAGAGTCAATCCAGAATGTCATAGGGGCACGCTAGTCTGTCGGACGTAGGGTCACAAGTCGCGAGGGAGGAAAGCAGTGCGTAAGTACATGAGCGCGATCCTAATCTTCATGTTGGCACTTCTGGTCGTGGTCGCAGCCGCAGGCTGCAGTTCGTCAGATGGGACGGGCGCGGAGGTGGTGACCGGTGACGCTGCGGACGAGACGGCGGAGGAGCCCGAAGCGCCGGCTGAAGCTGACGCCCCGGGTACTCGCACGAATCCGCTACCGGTTGGCACCACAGCGAAGGTTGGCGACTGGGAGGTTACGGTCACCGCAGTCAACAAGAACGCGAATGACGCCGTCGCCGCGGCGAATCAGTTCAACGAGCCCCCGGTTGAAGGCAGCCAGTATGTGCTCGCGACGGTGAGCGCCAAGTACGTTGGCGAGGAGTCCGGGACGTTCTGGGTGGACATGTCGTACAAGTTCTACGGGTCAGGCGGCAATACGTTCGACTCCGGTGGACAGAGCATGGCTGTTCCTCCTAACGCCCTATCCGACGCCGGCGAGACCTTCCCGGATGCTTCGGTCTCCGGTGACATGGTCTTTGAGGTCCCCTCGGATCAGATTGAGGGCGGGGCCATAATCATGGAGAGCTCGTTCAGCATGGAGGACACGAGGGTGTTCTTCGCGCTTCAGTAGATTCTTGCACTCGTGTAGTGCGCGTGGGGCGGGCGGGCGACCCGTGGTCGTGCATCCGCCCCTATCGCTGCTCAACTTCAACCCCGCGTGTGGTGTCTAACAAGTGCTTCCAGCCGACTCACGCGCGCGCTAGGCTGACATGAGGCCGCTCGTTCGCGGCTGAAGCACCAGACGTTAGGTGGAAGGCGTGCATGCTTGAGCTCACCGGGTATCAGTCGCAGTTGCTCTCTGAGTTGAGCGCGACCGGCCTACGTTATCTGGTCATCGGTGGCAAGGCGATGCAAGCGCACGGTCTGCCTCGAGATTCGTGGGACCTGGATCTCTGGACGTCCCGCGAAGAGGACGACGTGGCATCGCTGTTCACCATCCTTCGCGGACGCTGCCCCGACGCGTCGGACCTGAGTCCCGCCTGGCTATCCTCACCGGGTAGGCTCGTCCCGCTGGCTGACTCGAGTCTCGAGCACCAGGCTGATGTCCTCACATCGGTCGGAGACCTTGTCTTCGATGACTCTTATGCGGCACGCGTCAGCGTCGAGCATGAGTCTCTGGCTCTGTCAGTCGCTGACCCGGCCACCCTCATTGCCACTAAACTAGTCTCCCTCGCTGCGAATGCCGATCCGGAGCGGAAGTTGATTGAAGAACAGGACATCCTGGCGCTGCAAGTGCTGGCATCGGAACAGCACGCCTCCATCTAACAAGCGCTTCCAGCTGACGCGCCACGGTGTAGGCTACGAAGAGAAGTCACAGGCGCGCAGCTGAAGCGCCAAGACGTTAGGCGGACCAGCTCCTCGGTACTCCTGCTCGCACACGCTTGCGGGCACGGAAGCGTCCACGCCACCTTCGGCGATCCGCACTCTCCCCGGCTCGGGCTCCTCACTCCTCGGCGTGCCCACATCCGCTTGCACTCGTCGCGGCCCGGCGGTCGGTCCGGAGGCGTGTGCTCCCCTCAAGCCGGTCCCGCATTACGGCGCGGAAGGGTCTCGCCACGCATCCGGGCAGCGGCCGCCTCGGCGC
>JBASOJ010000067.1:0-41549 GCA_049658145.1 Coriobacteriia bacterium | reverse complement strand
ACGGTGGTCACCGCTCCCGCGCGCTCGAGTGCCTTCACCGCGGGAGCCGCACCGGGTATCTCGGCGGCCAGCTCCGCCGACGTGAGCGGACCCGCCGCGAGCGCGTCCAGGACCGCACGCTGTACCGTCGCCCTCACAGCGGGCACGTAGCCGCTTGCGGCCACCAGCGTCACCAGCCGCTCCGATGCCGGTCGTACCTGCCGGCCCTCGAGAGACCAGCCTTCCGGTCCCCGAACGATCTTCGGCGCCGCACCGGGCGGCAAGAACAAGCGAAGTGACTCGGACAGCGGGCACACATACTCCCGCGCGATCCACGTTGCGATGCCGATGGCGTGCCCGTCGAACAGCGGACTGCCGAGTACCGCCTCGAGCGGCCGCAGCGTACCCTCGAACGTGGACTCGTCGGCCAGCTCGACCACGTACCCGACGCACGGTCGCGGACCGAACGGCACCGCCACAGGACAGCCGACCGCGACCGAACCCCGCAGCCTCTCGGGGATCAGGTAATCGAACGGCTCGGAGAGTGCCCGCGCGGGCACGTCCACCACCACTCGGGCTATCGGCATCGTAGGCGTCATGGGTCACAGCATAGCGAAGGCCGCCGACATGATGCCGACGACCTTCGTCAGTAGCTCGCTGACAAGGCTATCCGATCGCAGCGCGCAACTCCTCGACGCGGTCGAGACGCTCCCACGTGAAGTCCGCATCGTCGCGGCCGAAGTGACCGTACGCGGCTGTCTTGCGGTAGATCGGGCGACGCAGGTCCAGGTCACGGATGATCGCGCCCGGTCGCAGGTCGAACACCTCGGCGATCGCCGCCTCGATCCTGGCGGTGTCGTACTTTTCCGTGCCGAAGGTCTCGACCGTGATCGACAGCGGACGGGCTACGCCGATGGCGTACGCCAGCTCGAGCTCACAACGGTCCGCCAGGCCGGCGGCGACCACGTTCTTGGCCACCCAGCGTGCCGCATACGCGGCGGAACGGTCGACCTTGGTGCAGTCTTTGCCCGAGAAGGCGCCGCCGCCATGGCGACCCATTCCGCCGTACGTGTCCACGATGATCTTCCGGCCGGTCACACCCGAGTCGCCCATCGGTCCGCCGATGACGAAGCGGCCGGTCGGGTTCACGTAGATCTCCGCGTCCTTCCACTCGATGTCCTCGAGCGCAAGCACCGGCTCGATGATGTGCTCGATGAAGTCAGGCTTCATGAGGTTCTCGACATCGACCCCGTCGGCATGCTGCGAGGAGATCAGGATCTTGTCCACGGCTACTGGCCTGCCGTCGCGGTAGCGCACGGTCACCTGGGTCTTGCCGTCCGGGCGCAGGTAGTCCAGAACCTCGCCCTTGCGCACCGCGGTGAGCCGCTCGGACAGACGGTGTGCCAGGTAGATCGGCATCGGCATGTACTGCGAGGTCTCATTACAGGCGTAGCCGAACATCATGCCTTGGTCACCCGCACCGATGAGATCCAGCGGATCGCGCTCGCCGTGCTTGACCTCGAAGGCCTGATCGACACCCATCGCGATGTCACCACTCTGCCCGTGGATCGCCGTGAGCACTCCGCAGGTCTCGTAGTCGAAGCCGTACTTGGCCCGCGTGTAACCGATGTCCTTCACCGTCTCGCGCACGATCGCGGGGATGTCGACATATGCGTGCGTCCGGACCTCGCCGGCTACCACGATCAGACCCGTCGTGGTCAGGGTCTCACACGCCACACGCACGTAGTCGGGCGAGGCCTTCGACCCCTCGTCGGTCTCGTAGCCTTCGGCGGTCAGCTCGTCCTCCCGCTGAATGATGGCGTCGAGGATCGCGTCCGAGACCTGGTCGCAGATCTTGTCCGGATGACCCTCGGTCACTGACTCCGAGGTGAACACGTACTCGCGCTCCGTCATGGAGCCTCCTTACGTCGCGGCCCGCACACGCGGGCGTCTGCCATCGTGCCACGGACAAGGAAAAATCCCCTGCCCGTGCAGACAAGGGATACAAGTCGGTGGCTCACGCGCAGCCGCGCTCTTCCCTCATCTTCCAGACGTTGCCGTCTGCCGCAACGTGGCACCGTGCGCCGCTTTCGCGTCGGTTGCCGGGGCGTCGTAGGGTGCGGTCCCTCGGCCCTCTGCAGCGCTCTCGCGCTGCCTCGTGATGAGAACACGCCGACGATAGCACGCGCCTGCGCATCTGCCAAGCAAGGCGCTTGCGGGTATAGTGGTTTGGTTCATCTCGCCGAAGGGGACCTGCCGTGAAGCTCTCACCGATACTCGACCAAGTCGTCCTGTACGTCGAGGGCGCCGTCACCGCGCTGCTTGCGCTACTCGCTGTGCTCGGCGTCGTCGACGTGGTGATCAAGATGATCGAGGTGACCCGCGCCGACGGATTCATGTCGCCCGAGGGCATCACCCGCACGATCGATACTGTGCTGATCGTGTTCGTCGTGATCGAGCTCATCCGTATCGCGCTCGCCTACATGCACCACCAGGACGTCATCGGCACCGTGCTCGAGGCGGGGTTGGTGGCGGTCGTACGGAAGCTCGTCATCTTCGAGAGCAGCCCTGACATGCTGCCGAAGGCCATCTCGCTTGCGGTGCTGATCCTCACCGTGGCGATCGCGTGGTTCCTCCTGCGCCGCGCGGGGCTATGCGGCTACACCGCCTCACACGACACGCATTCCACCCCTGAAGTGGAAGACACAGTCGCTTGCGAAGGAGACCGTCTGTGACCGAGGCAGTACGCGTCAGGTTCGCGCCCAGCCCCACGGGGGCGCTCCACGTGGGAGGCGCCCGTACCGCCATCTACAACTGGGCACTCGCCCGCGGCACCGGAGGCACGTTCATCCTCCGCATAGACGACACCGACCCCGAGCGCTCCACGTGGGAGAACACCGCGCAGATCCTGCGTTCGCTCGAGTGGCTCGGCCTCGACTGGGACGAGGGCCCCGAGGTGGGCGGTGCGTTCGGCCCCTACTTCCAGACCGAGCGCGCGGGTCACTACCGGGCCGCGCTCGAGCGGATGAAGTCCAACGGCTCGGCCTACCCCTGCTTCTGCTCCGCTGAGGCACTCGAGGCGAAGCGTGAGGCAGCTCGCACGGGTGAAGGTAGCGCCGGTTACGATCGGACATGCCGGCGTCTCGACGCGGACATGGTCGCGGTCCACATTGCGGCGGGCGAGCCCCACGTGTGGCGTCTCGCCGTCCCCGAGGACCGGGGCGACATCCGCGTTGACGACGCGGTGCGTGGCCCGACGATCTTCCCATCCTCCGCCATGGACGACTTCGTCCTCGTGCGCAGCGACGGCACGCCCACCTACAACTTCGCGACGGTGGTGGACGACGCCGACATGGAGATCACGCATGTCATCCGCGGCGACGACCACCTCTCCAACACGCCGCGCCAGATCCTCGTGTTCGAGGCGCTCGGCCACTTCGTGCCGCGGTTCGCCCACCTCTCGATGATCTGGGGCGCCGACGGCAAGAAGCTCTCCAAGCGCCACGGCGCCACTTCGGTCGAAGCGTTCCACGACGAAGGCATCCTGCCCGAGGCGCTGCTCAACTACCTCGCGCTGCTCGGCTGGTCCCTCGATGGAGAGACCACCATGATCTCCGCCGACGTGCTCAAGGCCAACTTCTCACTGGACCGCATCTCCAAGAACCCGGCGATCTTCGACCCGGAAAAGCTCGAGTGGATGAACGGGATGTACATCCGTGAGATGCCCGCCGAGGAACTCGTCGAGCGCATGGTCCCCTGGCTCCAGAGGGCGGGACTCGCGTCCCCTGAAGATGTTGCAGCCCGCCACGAATGGTTCGTCGCGCTGGTGCCCCTCATCTCGGAGCGCCTGAAGCGCATGACCGAGATTGCGCCCACCGTCGCCTTCCTGCTCACCGACAGGCTCACACTCGATCCCTCAGCGATCGAGAAGGCCCTTACGGGCGGCGAGGCGCTCCGCAGCCTCGATGCTGCCCGCAGCGCACTCGAGACCCTGGATGTGTGGGAGACCGAGAGCATCGAAGCGGCACTCCGCGCGCTGCCCGACGCTCTCGGCATCAAGCCGAAGACCGTACTGCAGGCGGTTCGCGTGGCGCTCACCGGATCCACGGTCAGCCCGCCGCTCTTCGAGTCTGTCGCACTCCTCGGCCGGGAGACCACGCTCGTTCGGCTGGAGCAGGCGGCGAGCATCATCGACGCCTGAATCCGTGTTGACACTCCCCGTACGCGCAGGTAGCATACCTATTCGCGCCCTGACCGGGCGCAGGTACGTACTGGGGTATGGTGTAACTGGCAACACGTCGGATTCTGGTTCCGAAGAGTCTAGGTTCGAGCCCTAGTACCCCAGCCACATGGCGCGTTCGTCTAGCGGTTAGGACACCGCCCTCTCAAGGCGGAGATCACGGGTTCGAATCCCGTACGCGCTACCATATTCATCGAAGGCCTCTCCCGTCGCGGAGGGGCCTTCTGCTTGTCCGCCGACGCTACATCGCCCCTGCTCATGTGCTATCCTCGGCCACCATGGATACCAACACAGCACCCGCCTCCGAGCGCAGCGATTTCGTCCGCGATATCGTAGCCGCCGACCTGGCCGAAGGCCGCCACGAAGCCATCGTCACGCGCTTTCCGCCCGAGCCTAACGGCTATCTCCACATCGGGCACGCCAAGTCGATCTGTCTGAACTTCGGCATCGCAACCGAGTTCGGCGGCCGCTGCCATCTCCGCTTCGACGACACGAACCCGTGCAAGGAGGAGCAAGAGTACATCGACGCCATCCAGGCCGATGTGCGCTGGCTCGGCTTCGACTGGGGCGAGCACCTCTACTACGCCTCGGACTACTTCGAGCAGCTCTATGAGTGGGCCGTCTACCTCATCAAATCAGGCAAGGCGTACGTCGACGACCTCTCGGCCGACGAGATCCGCGAGCATCGCGGCACGCTCACCGAGCCCGGCACGCCGAGCCCGTGGCGCGATCGCACCGTCGAGGAGAACCTCGACCTGCTCGAGCGGATGCGTGCCGGCGAGTTCGAGAACGGCGCCCGCGTGCTGCGCGCGAAGATCGACATGGCCTCAGGCAACATCAACTTCCGCGACCCGGTCATGTACCGGATCCTACACGCTGCGCATCCCCGTACCGGTGACAACTGGTGCATCTACCCTTCGTACGACTTCGCGCACGGCCAGTCTGACGCCATCGAGGGGATCACGCACTCCATCTGCACGCTCGAGTTCCAGGATCACCGGCCGCTCTACGACTGGTTCATCGAGAACCTGCCGGTGCCCTCGACGCCCCATCAGTACGAGTTTGCGCGCCTCAACCTCACGCACACCGTCCTCTCAAAGCGTGTGCTGCTGAAGCTCGTCAAGGAGGGTCATGTCCGCGGTTGGGACGACCCCCGCATGCCCACCCTCTCTGGCATCCGCCGTCGCGGCTTCCCCGCCGAAGGCATCCGCGACTTCGTTGCGATGATCGGCGTCGCGCGTGCCGACAGCGTCGTGGAGATCGGCATGCTCGAGCATGCCGTCCGCGACGTGCTCAACCGTGAAGCGCAGCGTCGCTTCGGGGTCCTCAATCCACTCAAAGTGGTCATCGAGAACTACCCCGAGGACCAGGTCGAGCAGCTCGAGGTCACCAACAATCCAGAGGACCCTGAGGCGGGCACACGAATGGTGTCCTTCTCGCGGGAGCTGTGGATCGAGCGCGACGACTTCATGGAGGAACCGCCCTCGAAGTTCTTCCGCCTGGCCCCGGGCCGCGAGGTGCGCCTGCGCTCGGCGTACTTCGTGACCTGCACCGATGTCGTCAAGGACGCCTCTGGTGAAGTGACCGAGCTGCGCTGCGCCTACGACCCGGCAACCCGCGGCGGCAGCTCGCCGGACGGCCGGAAGGTGAAGGGCACGCTGCACTGGGTCTCGGCACCTCACGCCATCCCCGCAGAGGTGCGCCTCTACGACCACCTCTTCTCGAGCCCCTTCCCCGGCTCCGAAGGTCGCGACCTGTTCGACGACCTCGACCCTGCCTCGGAGATGGTGCTCACGGGCGCCTTTGTCGAGCCCTCGCTCGCGGACGTCCCCGTGGGGCAGACCGTGCAGTTCGAACGGCTCGGCTACTTCTGTCCGGATCCCGATTCCTCCGGCCAAGCGCTCGTCTTCAATCGCACGCTCAGCCTCAAGGACACGTGGGCGAAGGTCCAGGCGCAGAGCGCGAGCGCTCTCTAGGCCGGTTTCGGTACGCCACCTGCTAGAATGGCTCTGGGAGTGGGCTGGACGGCCGCGCGTCGCGCAAGCGGCGTGAGGAAAGTCCGGACTCCGCAGGGCAGGGTGCCTGCTAACGGCAGGGCGGCGCAAGCCGACGGAAAGTGCCACAGAAAAGAAGACTCCGGACCCAACGGGTCCGGAAAAGCTGAAACGGTGCGGTAAGAGCGCACCAGCGTTGCGGCAACGCAGCGGCTTGGCAAACCCCACCCGGAGCAAGGGCGAATAGGAGCGGTCACGGCTGGCCCGGCCACGCTCGGGTACGCCCGCACGAGGCCACCGGCGACGGCGGTCCCAGATAGATGGTCGTCTACGACAGAATCCGGCTTACAGGCCCACTCCCACCTGTTTCCCTCGATTCGGTCTACGCGGACAGCCGCTGCCGGACGGCGCCTGCCAGCGCACCGCCCTTGACGTCACCGAGGCGCACATACTCCCCGCCTGCGGCACGGGCGATATCGCGGGCCGCCATGCCGGCACCCGGCCCCGAGGTGTCCACGACGAGCGTGTTGATCGCCGAGCCGCGCAGACGCGCAGCGGCGGTGCGGGCGTCCTCGCTCCCCAGCCCCGCACCGATCCCGACGTTCGCACGCCCGTCGGTCACCAGCACGAGCCACGGTACGATGCCATCCTCCCGTCGCGTCTCCGCATTGAGCACGTCGAGCGACGTGAGGATGCCGTGCGCGATCGGTGTCGCGCCACCGGTGGGCAGTGATTTCAGCTTCAGCTGCGCGAGTTCGACACTCGCGGTGGGCTGGAGCACCACCTGAGCGGACTCACCCCTGAATGCGACGAGTCCGACACGATCGCGACGCTGGTACGCGTCCACCAGGAGTTCCAGCACGGCCGCCTTGGCCGCTTCCATTCGATTGGAGGCGCCCATCGAACCGCTCGCGTCCACACAGAACACGATCGACGCACCCACGCGCCGCTTCCGCACCTTCGTGCGCAGGTCCTGCGGCTCGATGCTGATGGCGAGATCGCTCTCGCGCTTCGACTGGTGTGGTGCTGCCGCCCTGATCGTGGCGTCAAGCGCGAGGTCGACGGGCTGACCCGGTCTCGCGGGCTCTGCCCGAACGTACCTGCCGTTCCGGTCGTCCGAGGTGGTCTCCTGGCGCCTACCACCATGCGCGCGCCGCATCCGGTCCATCCCAGCAACAAGCTCGGCCGTGATCGCATCGGATGACAGGGCCGCCTCGGCAGGACCGACCTCGTGCGGCATGGCGACCGGAGGCGCCGCGCCGTCGGATGGCTCTCCCCCGCTCTCACCGCGAGCCTCGGACGTTCCCGTGGCGGCCGAGGCGATCAGCTGGTCCAGACGCTTCTCGTCGAGCTGCTGCTCCTCGAAGGGCGACTTCCGCATGCGATGCGCGAGAACCATCGGCGCGACGGCCCTTACGTCGCGCGCCGTCACCTCACGCCGCCCCTCGAGTACCGCATATGCGGCGGCGGCGCGGCCCATGACAAGATCAGCCCGGTGACCGTCCACGCCCATCGCGACGCACACGGATGCGATCATGAAGAGCAGTTCATCGTCCAGCTCGACGTCCGGAAGGACGCCGATCGCGGAACGGATACGCTCCTGGATCTCCGCCTGCGATGCCTGCCAGGAACGGCCGAACCCGCTCGGGTCGTCTTCGAAGGAGCGTCGGCGCTTGAGAATCTCGACGCGCTCGGCCGGATCGGCGATCCCCTCCACGTCCACGCACAGGCCGAACCGGTCGAGCAGCTGGGGTCGTAGCTCCCCCTCCTCGGGGTTCATCGTGCCCACGAGGGAGAACCGTGCGGGGTGCTCGTAGCGGATGCCCTCCCGCTCCACCACATTGACACCGCTGGCGGCGGAGTCGAGCAGGGTGTCCACGAGATGGTCATCGAGCAGGTTGACCTCATCCACGTAGAGCAGACCGCGATTCGCGTCCGCCAGAAGACCCGCCTCGAAACGGCGCTCGCCATGCTTCAGTGCCTGCTCCAGATCGATGGTGCCGACGACGCGGTCTTCAGTGGCCGAGACGGGCAGATCGACGAGCCGGGGCTTGCGCCGCTCGCGCGGAAGCCCGCCTTCCGACTTCCGCTCACGGCATTCGGCGCACAGATCGGCGATCTTGGACGGGTCGCACCCGAACCGGCATCCTTGCACGACCTCGATATCGGGAAGGATCCACCGGAGCGCACGGACCGCTGTGGACTTGGCGGTGCCCTTCTGGCCTCTGATGAGCACGCCGCCGACGCGCGGATCGACGGCATTGATGAGCAGTGCCGTCCTCAGAGCGTCCTGACCGACGATCGCGCTGAACGGATACGTCGATCGATCGTCCCGCGCCATGCAACCTCCTGACACACTGCGGCCCGCCTACAATATAGTGTAGACGGGCCGCGTCTGTCACCTAGAAGTTGTGGTCATTCGGATTTCCACTGGAATGAACCGCACTCGGCCGGAGCGACCTGTCCCACCTTCGGACAGGTGTTCGAGTACACGCAGTCCTGACAGGTGTATTCGCCGAGGTCGAGATCGCCCGTGGGAGCGTAGCCGCTCACCAGCGGAGCCGAGGATGCGTCGGCTGCAGCCTCCGTGTCCGCATCCGCGCGGACATCGGGCTCCTTCTCTGCGAGGCCCGCATCTCCGGCCGCATCGATCTCCACAGGCTCCGATGACGGGTCCGCGTAGTCCCCGAGGATCACCGGATGCGGCATGTAGGCTTCTTCACCCTCCGGAGGCGCGCTCGTGATGATGGGCGCGTCCCCGCCGAGCGACTCGACGATATCCTTGATGTTCTGATCGAACACCGCGACTCCAACAGGCTCGGCGACCGTCTTCACGAGATCCTCATCGCGCTCGAGCACGTCATCCGTGGGCTCGGAGTCGCCGGTGGGGACCTCGTACGATTCGATGTTAGCCCACGGCCACTCGGGAGACGTCTCGATATCGGTGCCCTCGTCCGCGGCCGCCTCCACGAGCGCGCCTTCTGAATCAGACGCTTCCTCGTCCGGCGACTCGTCGGCTTCAACCTGGGCCAGAACGGACTCCGGAGCCACGACCCCTTCATCCTCCAGTGTGGTCGTGGCCCGCTTGATCGCGCTGGCGAGCGCCGCACCCCCGGTGGTCACGTCCGGAATGGGCGCCCAGCTGGTGTAGACCTCGTCGGTGGCAGATTCGTCGAGTACGGCAGGCTCGGCGGTGGCCTCCTCGATGATGAAGTCGCCCGGCTCCGCCTCCGCTGCCTCGAGGGGTTCATCGATCTCGACGGCTTCTGCCACCTCGAGTTCGGCGACCTCTTCGACCTCGGCCTGAGACTCATCGACGGTCACTTCGGCTGCCTGTTCCTCAGCGGGCGCTTCTGCGGCCGGCGCAGGCGCGACCGCCGCCATCAGGAGCACCGGCACGGCGCTACCCAGGTCGGCGATGAACACCTCGCCCGTCAGCGTGACCGATCCGCTGCCGGTGGCCGCGGAGAGCGCCCTGATAGCGGCCTCGCGCGTCTCGTACGCTGTCGGCAGCGGGATGCGGAGCTCTCCGCCATCACCGCTGCGCTCCACTACGAAGTACGACATCAGCACCCCACCTTATGAGGACGGCATATGGACGCAGCACTAGCACATCATAGGTGATAGTGCGCGTTCGGTGACGGCAGACACACGAGATGCCGGGATTCCGACGCATGGTAGGATTGAGCATCGCGACCTTGGATGGGAACTGCATGCTCGGACCCACTTCGCTCATCAACGGCCCCTTCGTGACGGTCGACATCGAGACCACCGGATGTCGGCCCGGCACCTCTTCGGTCATCGAGATCGGCGCCGCGCGCATCGAGAACGGCGTCGTCACCTCCCACTTCAGCGAACTCGTCAGTCACACAGACCCTATCCCCTCGGCGGTCGTCCATCTGACCGGCATCACCGAGGACATGACCGCCGGTGCGCCGCCGATCGAAGAGGTCATCGTCGCTTTCCGCGAGTTCGCGCAGAATGCGGTCCTGATCGCCCACAACCACCGCTTCGACCTCAGTTTCCTCGACTACGAGGCCGAACGTGTGTGGGGTACGCCCTTCTCCCGGCCCGTGCTCGACACTCTGTGTCTTGCCCGGCGTCTGCATCCGGACGTGGCACGACACAACCTGAGAGACCTGGCGCTTCTGTACGAGACGCACACGGTCCCGAACCACCGCGCGCTCCCCGATGCGCTCGCCACAGCGGAGATCTTCCTGGCCATGCTCCCGGAACTCGAACGCACGGGGATCACCACCGCTGCCGAAGTCGCACGAGTGTGCGGCGTCGCACAACAGAGCCGACTGGCACGGAAACTGTCGCTGGCGACGCATCTCCCGGATGCACCGGGCGTGTACCTGTTCCGCGACGCCACCGGGGCGGTCATCTTCCTCGGCAGGGCGAAGAGCCTGCGCACGCGCGTTCGCAACCACTTCTACGCCGCCGACGACGCCTCCTGTCCGAGTCCTGCCTCCGAGGTCGCCTCGATCGACCACTTCTCGCTCGTGTCGGGGCTCGACGCCGCGCTCCTCGAGGTGCGCCTGCACGACCGCTACGCACCCTCTTTCAACCGGAACACCCATCACCAGCGTGAACCGCTCTACCTGCACGTGGATACCAATGCCGACTTCCCTTCCCTTCGTCCGACCCGTCGGCGGCTGCGTATGGGCGTACTCATCGGACCGCTCGGCAACGCATGGGCCGCCGACGCGCTCACCGGGGCCATGTCGGAGTACTTCGGCCTGCGTCGCTGCAGACGACAACCGGATCGTTGCACCGCCTCGGCGTGCGAACTGCGCGAACGGCACCTGTGCGCCGCGCCTGAGGCGTACACAGCCGGACCGGAGAGCTACGCCTCGGCAGTGACCGCTGCGCTGGCGGTGTTCAACGGCGAGGGCGCCCGGTTCCGTGAACGCCTTCGGACCATGCAGGAGAGTTCGGCCCGCGCCGAGCGCTTCGAGGATGCGGCGCGCTACCGCGACGCCGCCCGCGCGCTCGATCGCACCCTCGCCTCACTCGCCGTCGCGCGGCGCGCCGAAGAAGCGGGTCTATCGGCGATCATCGAGGGTGACGGCGAACAGATCGTGGTCATCATGCTCATCCGGGGCTGGCTGTTCACGACCCTCAGGTTCACCCGCGACGAGGTCTCTGCCGGCGCGGTCTGCGACCGCATCGCGCGCGCGCTCGACCGCGCGTCTCGCCGCGCCCGGCACGACGATCGCATCACACCGCGACGGCTGCGGGACATGACGATCGTCGACTCCTACCTGCAGCAGCACACGCCGCTGGTCATCCCCATCACGGACGACATCTCGAAGTCCGCTCACCAGATCGCATCGGCGATCAGACGTGAGATGAGGGTCCCGCGGAAGCGCCACGCAGCCGTTTCAGCCGGCTGACGTTCTCGGCGTCCTTCACGGGTACCTCGCCCGGCATCTCGATGATGACCGGCACGCCATCCAGCCGCCCGTCGGCGAACAGGTGCGCAAACCCGTCGTAGCCGATGGTCCCGTCACCGATCCACGCATGGCGGTCCTTGTGCATCCCGGCACCGAACAGACAGTCGTTCGCGTGCACCGCTTCGACCGGCGTGCCGCAGCAGCGCTCGAAGCCGTCGAGCAGTTCCTGCCATACGGGGCCCCGGGCGAGATCCCACCCGGCCGCGTGGGCGTGACACGTGTCGAGACAGACACCGACGTGCGGCCTCGCACCGTCAAGCAGGTGCAACACCGCGCCGAGCTCATCTGGGCCGTCACCGAAGGTGGACCCCGCGGCTGCGGTGTTCTCGAGGAGCAACCGCACGTCGGTGACCCCCGCCTCAGCCCATGCACGGTCCACGCCTTCGGCGATCCTTGCCGCTGTCCGCTCCGGAGCGTCCTTGAAACGCGTGCCCGTGTGCGTGACGACGAATGATGCCCCCAGGATCTCCGCCCGCATGAGCTCGTCGGCGAGCGCGCGGTGCGATCGTTCCCAGAGGCCGTCGTCCGAACTCCCGAGGTTGATGAGATAGGCGGTGTGGAGCAGAACCGGCCCCATGCCCGCCGCGGTCAGCCGCTCACGGAACGCTTCGGCGGCCGTCGGATCGATCGGCTTCGCCTGCCACTGACGTGGGCTCTTGCCGAAGACCTGCATGCACTCGCATCCGACCGACACCGCGTAGTCCACGGCCTCGGCGTATCCGCCCGCTACTCCCACATGCGCACCGATGGGCACCCCGTCACCTCCGATGTCAGTCTACCGTTGGCGCGCCGAGGCTCCTACACTCGAGGCATGGACCGATCGACACACACATGGGACGGCCGCGCCGTCCTCCACGTCGACATGGACGCGTTCTTCGCGTCGGTGGAACAGCTCGACCATCCCGAATGGCGTGGGAGGCCCGTCATCGTCGGTGGCTCACCGGAAGGACGCGGCGTGGTCTCGACGGCGTCGTACGAGGCCCGCGTCTTCGGCATCCACTCGGCGATGCCCTCCGCTCAGGCGCATCGGCGATGCCCCGACGCCGTCTGGGCGCGGCCTCGATTCGCCCGCTATGCGGAGCTGTCGGACGCCGTGCATGCGATCTTCCTCGACTGCACACCGCACGTGCAGCGTGTCTCGATCGACGAGGCGTATCTCGATGTCACGCCGACGGCACACCGCGGCACGCATCCTGTGGTGATTGCCGAGGAGATCCGCGCGCGCGTCGATGCGCTCGGGCTCTCCTGTTCCATCGGCGTGGCAACGTCCAAGACGCTCGCCAAGATCGCCTCGGACCACGACAAGCCGCACGGCATCACGGTGGTGACGCCGGGCACCGAGGCGGCCTTCCTCGCGCCGATGCCGGTCACGGCGATCCCGGGGGTGGGCGGCGCCACCGCCGAGCACCTCCGCACCGCCGGCATCCGCACGATCGGCGAGCTCGCCGCCATCGATGAGGCGACGGCAGTGCAGCTGCTCGGCTCCCACGGTCACGAACTCATCGCGCGCGCCCGCGGAATCGACGACCGGCCCGTCGCCGAAGAGCGAGGCGTGAAGTCGGTATCCAACGAGCACACGTTCGCACATGATGTCCGTGAGCGCACCGAGGTGGAAGCCGCACTCAGGTTGCTCGTCGCGCGCGTGGCGCGACGCCTCCGCCAGAAACGGCTGAAGGGTCGTACGCTCACCCTGAAGCTCCGGTACGCGGACTTCACCACCAAGACCGCAAGCCGGACCATCCCGGTGGCGACCGACCTGGACGACCAGCTGCTCTCCGTCGCGCTCGACTTGCTGCGCGAGGCCTGGACGCCCGGTGCGGGACTACGCCTGCTTGGATTCGGCACATCCGGCTTCGGAGAACGCGCCGAGCAGATGAACCTGCTGAGCGCCGTTCCGCCGGCAGCTGACGAGCGCTCGCGCGCGCTCGCCGAGAGTGTGGATGCGGTCCGAGCGCGGTTTGGGGACGGCGCCATCGGATTCGGGCATCATCAGACCGACGGACACCCGACCGAGGAGGACTGAGCTCGTGTACCGCTCATCCGTGATCGCCGCACTGCTCATCGCATGTCTCTTTGTGCTCACCGCTGCCGGCTGCACATCCGCCGATGAGCCGAGCGCGCCAGCGGCAACGCTCGGTGTCGAGGAATCCGTAGCCACACACGACCCGCTGCCCGAAGCCGAGCGCCTGATCGGCGTCATGGAACTCGGTGACGGCCGCGTGCGCGTGGTCGGGCTTCTCCAGTACCGCGCGGACCTCGACGGGGCGTGGCTGATCGTCGCAGGCGCGCCAGGCCAGGAAGTATCGCCCGACGCGACGGTGATCGCATGGGTCGAGAACATGTATGAACTGGACTCGGCATGCAGCACGAAGGGTGCGCTCGTGTACGCCGAAGGCACGCTGGCCGATGCGGCCGCCGGCGATCCCGGCCCCGCACTGACCGCCGAGTTCGTGGCGCGCGCCGACGAACCCGAATAGAGCAGCCCGGGCCCCCGGCGAGGACTACGCAGCAGGGATTCCCGCCGGTTCTTCCTCCGGCGCCCCCGCTCCACCGAGGGTCGGCCCGAGCGGGCCGGCGCCGACTCCGCGCCGAAGCCGCACCAGCTGCCGCCCGTCGTCGCGCACGGTGTACGCCTCGATCCTCTCGGCGATGAGCGCGATGCCGCGCTCGCAGTTGTTCTGCAGCACGCCCTCGATGAGGTATGCGCGGTTCTTCACGATCACGTCGCCATAGCGGTTGAGCGCGTCTTCGAACACCACGACGTCGATGAGTCCGGTGGGGTCCTCGAGCGTGAGGAAGCACGTGCGCTTGCCCGAGCGCGTCCGCGGCGTCTGCGCGCGCTCCCGAACACCACACACCCGGATGCGCTGGCGGTCCTCGCACGCAGGCAGATCGCGTGCCCAGGTGACGCCGCGGCGCTCGAGGTCCGCCCGTGCGAGTGAGAGCGGATGCGCGGTGATCGCGAGTCCGAGGCACTCGAGCTCGGATGAAAGCCGCATCGCGGGTGTCCAGCCCGAGACGTGGCCGGTGTCGACAGGCCCCCGCGCACGCGCAGGTGCGATCAGCAGCGTGTCGTCACCGGCCACGCCCTGCCTGGCGATGACCGCCTTGAGCTCCGGCAACAGCGCGAGCATCTCGTCGCGCGTTGGCGGGCGTCCGGCATCGGTCACCCCCAGGCCATCGAGAGCCCCGACGCGTATGAGGCTCCGTGCGGCCGGCTCTTCGGCGCGCGTCCGCTTGAGGAAGTCCGCGAGATCGGCGAAGGGACGCACCGCCCGCTCGGCCTCCACTACTCGAAGCAGGCGCGAGGTCATGTCGAGCAGGCCCCCGAGGCCGACGCGCACAGCGCCCCCGTCCTGCTCAACCGTGAACTCCGCCGAAGAGGCGTTGATGTGCGGCGGCAACACGTCGATCCTGTGGCGCCGCACGTCGTCGAGCACGAGACGCGGGCTGTAGAAACCCATCGGCTCGTTGTTGAGGATCGAGGCCGCGAACTCGGCCGGATAGTAGGTCTTGAGCCAGGCCGTGGCGTAGGAGACCACCGCGAAGCACGCCGCGTGCGCCTTGCAGAAGCCGTAGGCGGCAAAGCCCTCGAGCTGCCGGAAGACCTCCTCGGCCACAGCGAGCTCCACGCCGAGACCGCACGCGCGCTCCACGAAGTGCGCCCGGATCGCCTCCATCGCCTCGCGGCTCCGCCCTTTGGTCATCGCACGGCGCAAGCTATCGGCCTCGGCGAGTGTGAAACCGGCCACGGCTTTGGCCACCTGAAGTACCTGCTCCTGGTAGATGATCACCCCGTAGCTCGAGCGCAGCACCGCGCCCATGCCCGGATGCGGCACCACGACCGGCTCCAGACCGTGCCTTCGGCGGATGAACGGCGTGATCATCTCGGCCTCGAGCGGGCCGGGGCGGAAGAGCGAGATCGCCGCGATGATGTCCTCGAAGTCACGCTCCTTGAGACGGAGCGCGAGGTTGCGCTGGCCGCTACTCTCGAGCTGGAACATCCCCACGGTATCGGCCGCGGCGATCGTGGCGTACACGCGCGGGTCGTCGTGTGGCAGTTCGAACGGCTCGGGTACCGCCGCCTCGCCCACGCGCTCGCGCGCCATCCGCACGGTGTCACTGATGGCCGAGTGGGTCCGCAGCCCTAAGATGTCCATCTTCACGAGGCCGAGCGCCTCGATGTCGTCCTTGTCGTACTGCGAGACCACAACGCCCTTGGCGGCCCACTGGAGCGGCATCCACGTGTCGATCGGCTCGCGCGTGATGATGAAGCCGCCGAGGTGCGTGCCGAGGTGCATGGGCGTGTGATCGAGCCCGCAAGCGAGCTCCACGAGCAGGGCATGCTCAGGCTCGAGTAGAGGGTGATCCCGGCATTCGGGGTAGGTGGCGAGCACCTCAGGTAGACGGTGAGAGCTGACCCATGGAAGGTACCTGGAGAAGGAGTTCACCTCGTGAGGCGTATGTCCGAGCGCCTTAGCCGCCGTGCGCACGGCGCTCCGGGCGGTCATGGTGTTGACGGTGGCCACCATGGCCACATGGTCATGCCCGAAGCGGTCGTAGATGTAGGCGATCACCTCGTCTCTGCGGCGCGAGTCGAAGTCCACATCGATATCGGGCATCTGGCGCCGCTCGGGGTTCAAGAACCGCTCGAAGAGCAGCTCGTGTGCGATAGGGTCTGCATCCGTGATACCGAGCACGTACGTGACGATCGAGTCGCCCGCACTCCCCCGTCCGCTGCAGCGGATGCCCTCACGCTTCGCGAAGTCCACGATGTCCTTCACCGTGAGGAAGTACTCCGGAAAGCCGAGGTCCTGGATGACCGAGAGCTCGTACTGCAGCCGCCGCACCGCCTCGGGGGTGACCGGCCGGTAGCGCTGTTCGAGCCCGTGCCAGGCGGCCTTGGAGAGCACCGAGTACGCGGTCTCCCCTGCCGGCACATCAGCCGCCGGGAAGTGGAACGAGCCGAGATCGAGGTCGAGGCTGCAGCGCTCCGCGATCTCGAGCGTGGCATCGCACGCCTGCGGCACGTCGGCGAAGAGGCGCCTCATCTCGCCGGCGGGCTTGAGCCACAACTCGGCGTTCGGGCGGTCGTACGGTCCCGGAAGCGCGGTGCGCGCGCCCGCCGAGGCGAGCACGTCGTGGAGGCGGAACTGCACGCGCTCGGCGTAGTGCACGTTGTTGGTGGCCACCACCGGGAGCGCGCACCGCTCCGCGAGCGCGACGAGAGCCGAGATGTAGCGCGGCGAGTCGGGCGTCATGAGGTGCATGAGCTCGACGTAGAAGTCTCCGGGAGCGAAGCAGCGTGAAAGCCTGCGAAGCGCGCGTTCGGCCCGCGAGCCGAGTCCCGCCAGCACTGCGGCGCCCGCTTCACCGTTGGGGCAACCCGAAAGCCCGATGAGGCCCTCGCCGCATCGCTCGAGGTCGCCAAGCGTGACCACCGACGGCTCGTCACCCGTGCGCACGTGCGTGCGCGCGAGCAGCCGGCAGAGGTTGCGGTACCCCGTGATGTCCTTCGCGAGCAGCGTGAGGTGGAAGCCCGCCCCCGCCGCGCGTCCGAAGCCGACCGGCGGCGAGAGCGGCAGTCGCAGGTCCGGTGGCAGGTCGCCCTCGATAGCGTCGGCACTCTCGAGCCCCGCGGCCTCGACGACGACCTCGGCCCCGACGATCGGCTTGATCCCCGCCTCGAGCGCCGCGCGATAGAAGCGGATCGCGCCGTACAGGCCCTGATGGTCGGTGAGGGCCAGCGCGCCCATGCCATAGCCGGCGGCGCGCGCGAGCAGCGCATCCGGCGACGCCACGCCGTCCATGAAGCTGAAGTGCGAATGCACGTGAAGATGCACGAAGCCTGCCATGGCGGCGCTAATCGACGATGCCGACGAGCAGCCAGCGGTCGGCGATGCGGTCGTATGCGAGGTCGTAGAGGCCGCCACGTGTGAGTACGCGATAACACCGGTGGCTCAGACGCTTACGCGGATCCCACCAGGCGCGCTCGACCGCCCACGACTGTACAACGGCATCCACCGCATACCGATGCCCGTCGGCCAGAAACGAGCGCGGTGCGCCCCGCGACGGATCCCAGACGACGTCGATCTCTCGCTCGCGCCTCTTGCCCGCCAGACTCGATACGGTCGGCACCAGTTCCGAGGCGCGCACGATCCAGGGACTCTTGAGCAGCTCGACGATAACGGGCGTACGGGTATCGGTGGCGGTGAACAGATCGAGTGACTGCCCGGTCGTGCGGGGATCGAAAGTCTTGATCGCGCGGTTCCGGCCCATGGGAGACGTCCTTTGAGAGTGAGGCCGGGTGTGGAAGGAGCTTCAGGGGTCCACACCCGGCATGCCGAGTATATCGAACATATGTTCGGTATACAAGACCTCTCTGACATACGGCATCGCTCATGAGCGGCGCGCCGGACGCCTGTCGCGCCGCTCGCCGCCGGACAGCGATCCTGGCGGCCTCGACCTTTAGACGGTCTCGCCGTTCGCGTCGACCTCGCCGGGCTCCGCTCCGCGCAGGACCACGTAACCGATCACGCCGGCAAGCACCGACGTCATAAGGACTGCGAGTTTCGCCTCGGCTTGCAGGATCCCCACCCTGAGCGCAAGCCCGGACACGAACAGCGCCATCGTGAACCCGATGCCGCCGAGGAGACCCGCCCCCACCACGTGCCGCCACGACACGCCTGCCGGCAGATCGGCCAGCTTCGTCTTCACCGCGATCCACGTGAACGCTGTGATGCCGAGCGGCTTGCCGATCACCAGGCCAAGGAGCACACCGAGCGTCACCGGCTCGAAGAGCAGCTCCCAAATGTCATAGCCCTGGAACCTGACGCCCGCGTTGGCGAGCGCGAACAACGGCAGGATGATGAACGTGCTGATCGGCAGGATGCTGTGCTCCATCCGCTGCAGTGGTGCCTGGACCCAGCGTGCCTCCGCCGAGAGCTCCTGCGCGCACACCTGCTGATCGGGTGAGTCGAGGACGTGTGCACCCGGCACCTCGAGCGCTTCGATCTCATCGATCTTGCCGCGCGCCCAGCGCACGAACTCCATCGGGTCCATGCGCGAACGCGACGGTATCGTGAGAGCGATCAGGACTCCGGCTATCGTGGCATGGACGCCCGAGTTGAAGAAGCAGAACCACACGGCAGTCCCCACAAATGCGTACGGGATGGGCGATTCGATTTTCAGGACGTTGAAAAACACCAACACAAGCAAGAGGCCGGCTCCGAGAAGCAGCCACCCCGTGAAGATCTCCGAGGTGTAGAACAGCGCGATCACCAGTACCGCTCCGATGTCGTCCGCGATGGCGAGCGCGGCCATGAACACCTTCAATCCCGAAGGAACACGACTGCCGAGAAGCGCAAGGACGCCGAGCGCGAACGCGAGATCGGTCGCCATGGGGATCCCCCAGCCTTGCGCGGCCTCCCCACCGTGATTGAACGCGGCGTAGATCAGGGCCGGGGCCAGCATCCCGCCGACAGCAGCCATGATCGGCAGCGTCGCCTTCCGCAGCGTCGAGAGCTCTCCCACGAGGATCTCACGCTTGATCTCGAGTCCGATCACGAAGAAGAACAGGGCCATGAGGCCGTCGTCGATCCAGTGCAGGGCCGACTGGGAGAACTCAGCCCCGCCGAACGAGAGGCCGATCTCCACGTGCCACACTTCGGCCCACCAGTGCGAGAGACCGGTGTTGGCCGTCACGAGAGCGATGAGGGTGGCGAGTAACAGGACGATGCTGCCTGCCACCTCTAGGTGCAGGAACTCCGCGAACCCTTCACGCACCGCTGCGTGGAACACGCGGGCCCTGCGACCCGCACCCTTCACGGTCTTGAGCATGTGGTCTCCGTTCCCGCATGTCCGTGGTGCCCTCACTCCTGCGATGATACCCGAGCACCACGGCGCACCCGCCGGGGTACACACCGGATAGGTCCGGCGTCGCCGGGAGTCGCGGGCAGCACGGCGACCCACGGCCGACGCCCGGTCTTCCGAGCGACGAGGAGGAACACGTGCCTGACGAGCGCCGCACGATGACCGACACGATGAGCGACCTCAGAGAGCTGGTCCTTACCGCCGGACGCAGCTGGCTCGATGACGGCGCCCCCCAGATCGCTGCAGCCCTCTCCTACTACGCCCTGCTCTCGGTCGCCCCCCTCCTGGTCGTCGTCGTCACAGTCGCGGGCCGGGTCGTCAGTCGTCAGGCCGCCCGCGAGCAGCTCCTTGCCGCGGCGGACCGGCTCGCGGGAACCCTGGGAACGTCCGTCATCGACGAGCTCCTCGCGTCAGCCGCGCTTCCAACGACCGGCACGCTCCTCAGCGCGGCTGCCCTAGTCTTCGCGCTCGCGGGCGCCATGCGGGCGTTCGGTCAGCTACGGACGGCGTTCGACCGGATCTGGAACATCCCCTCCGAGAAGCCCGAGAGCGGCTCCTTCTGGGACACCGTCCGCTTCGGACTGCGCGCGTTTGCCATCCACAACCTGCGCGCATTCGCGATGGTCCCCGTCGTCGGCGTGCTCCTTCTCGCAAGCCTCGCGCTGAACGCCTTCGTCGTCGCCGTGACCTCGCAGTGGACAGCCGTCGATCTGCAGGTGCTGGCGTTGCGTGTCGTGGATATCCTGGCTTCGTTCCTGTTTCTGTGGCTGCTCTTCGGCGCGGTCTACCGCGTCCTCCCGCGCACACGCATCGGTTGGCGCGACGTTGCAGCCGGCGCGGCCATGACCGCGGGCCTCTTCACGCTCGGCCGATGGCTGGTAGGGCTGTATCTCTCGAGCTCCTCCGTGGGTACGGCGTTCGGTGCGGCGGGATCGCTCGTCATCCTGCTTGTCTGGCTCAACTACAGTTCCCAGATCCTGCTGTTCGGCGCCGAACTCACGCAGGCATGGACGTACCGGTTCGGATCGCATGCGGGCCTGCCACAGCCATCGGCCAAGCGGCACGCCTGACGTCGTGGCACGCCGGCGACCTGCGCGCGGACAGACCCGAGCCGCGTGGTTACCCGCCCATTCCGAGCGCGGGCAGGACTCGCGCCATGACACCGCCAACCAGGAGAGCGAGCGCCACGCTCACACCTACCACGGCGAGCGTCCTGGCCACGCCGTTGCGCCGCCAGTACACGACCACAGCGGACAGGCATGGGAAGGCGATCGTGTTCACGAGTGTGAAGACCACCAGGTCGGTGGGACTCATGATGTCGGTCAGCGTGGCTCCGGCATACCCCGCCGTCGACACGGCCAGCACCACCAGGAGCTGGAGAGCGAGCTCGTTCCGAAGCGCTCCCATGAGCAGCGTGACTCCCGCAACCGCCGGCAGACCCAGCCAAACGCCCACGACCGGATCGAGCGGTTCGCTCACGCGCATCAACAGACCGTTCTCGTACAGGCCGCCGAGAACGAGACTTCCCACCACGACGATCGGCGTTGCGACGAACAGGAACTCTCGGAACTGCCCCCACGACTTCGCAAGGACGCGCTTCAGCGACGGCCGCCGGAACGGGAACATCTCCATGACCAGCCCGCCGGACTGGCCGGGGACCATCCGCTGCAGGACGAGCGCGATCGTCAGCCATATGGCGAACACGACTGCTGCCACCAGCAGCGTGTACTGCCAGCCGACGTAGTGCCCCACAGCGCCGAGTATGACCGAGGTCCGCGCACTGCACGGTACGAACATCACGAGCGTCGATGCGATGAGGCGCTCACGCTTCGTGCCCAGAGAACGCGTGGCGAGGACTGCCGGCACGGTGCACCCGGCACCGGCCACAAGCGGGATCACGGCACGACCATGCAGACCGAGACGGTGCATGAAGCGATCGGTGAGGAACGCGAGTGAGTTGAGATACCCGCTGTCCTCGAGCAGCCCCAGCAGCACATAGAAGACGAGGATGTAGGGCAATCCGACCGAGAGCGCCGCTTCGATGCCCGCGTCGAAGCCCCACCCCAGGACGCGGGCCGCGACACCGTCGCCCGCCACGGCATGGATGAGCGCGATGATCGCCGGCGAGGCATAGCCCTGCCACACCGCGCTGAATGCGCTCGCGAGCATGGCGCCGGCGATGTACAGGAAAGCGAAGACCGACCCGGCCACCAGGATCGCGAGCGGGACGCCGGTCCACGGCCACGTGGTCAGCGACCATGCATCGCGCGGCAGTCGTCCCGTGGGTTCCGTCCGCGACACCGCCGCCTGCGCGATGATCCCCGCGGCGCCGTGACGTTCACGGGCGATGTGTACGACGGCCGACTCGCCGAAGTGGGACCGCACTGCCGCCGCAGCACGCACCGCCGCGGCGCTCACGTCATCATCCACCGCCGATATGACCTCCGCCTGGTCCTCCAGCAGCGCCAGTGCCGTCGCACGCGGTGACAGGCCGAGCGGTCTGCACTCCCGCTCCCCGCACGCCCGCACCAGCGGTTCGATCAACGCCTCGAAGTCTCGGCTGTAGCTCACGGGGACCGGCGGATCCTCGCCTGCCGTCGCGAATGCCGCCTCGACCGCATCCTCGATGCCGATGCCTTGCGTGGCCACGGTGGAAACGACGCGGACACCGAGCTCACGGCCCAGCGCCGCCGCGTCCACCGCGATGCCTGCCCGACGCGCCTCATCAGTGAGGTTCACGGCGAGCGCCACACGATGTCCTCTGTCGAGCGCTTCAAGCGCCAGGAACAGCGTCCTCGAGAGGTTCGAGGCATCGAGCACGACGAGGACCACATCAGGATCCACATCCGCAAGCGCTCGACGCGCCACGAGCGACTCCTCGGCATCACCGCCGAGCGCGTAGACCCCGGGAAGGTCGACCACACCCACGGTTCGCTGACCCGCGCGGGCGGTGGCGACATAGACCTCATGCGTCGTGCCCGGATAGTGGGCGGTCTCCACCCCGAGGCCCGTCAGAGCGTTGAACAGACTCGACTTCCCCACGTTCGGGTTACCCGCGAGCGCGATCACCAGGTCGCCGGGCGGACGCTCTATCGGCCCGCCCGCGATGTCGTGACGCGTGCCGCTCATCGGCGGCCCCCGCGCCTTCCCCGCCGCAGACGGCCGGGAACACTGCTTACGACGATCTTCTCGGCAACATCCCTGCCAAGTGCGTAACGCGCGTCACCGACCTCCACGAGAAGCGGACCCTTGAAGGGCGCGATGTCACACACCCGCACCGGTGTACCCGGGAACATGCCCAGCGACGAGAGGTACGAGAGCAACTCGCCGTCCTCGTCGGCGATACGCACGATCTCGACCTCATCGCCCGCCGAGTTGTCGCACAACGGGGCGCCCTCCGACTCGGCTATCGTCCCATCAGCGGCAGGTATCGGGTGACCGTGCGGGCAGACATCGGGCTTGTCCATGAACTCCTCGAGTGCCTGCTGTACTCTCGGCGAGAGCGCGTGCTCCATCTGACACGCCTCCTCGTGGACCTCGGACCATGGAAGCTTCAGCACGTCGACGAGGAATCGCTCGGCCAGACGATGCCGCCGGATGATGTCCAGAGCGCCGCGTCTGCCGGCATGGGTGAGTTCGACACCACCGTCGGGCCGCTCGATGAAGCCGGCCGCCTGGAGACGCCCCAGGGTCGCGGTCACGGTGGGCGCCGAGACACCCATCACCTCCGCGAGATGACCCGGCCGGACGGACCCCTTCTCGGCCAACTTGTAGATCGCCTCGAGATACTCCTCAAGCGTTGCACTGGGCATGATCGATCCCTCCGAAGGCGTACAGCCATCACAAAATCTCCCTAGAAGTATACGTTACGGAGCGCGGTTTGTTGCTGCTAAGGGCTCGCCTCGCCCACGCCCCGTTCATCGGCGAGGACACGGACCTGTCTGCCGCTCGACAACCCACAGCTACCGTTGGGACTTCCTGCGCAGCCGTTCGGCGCGTCATTCAGCATTTGTGCCAAATGCGCTTGACGCGTGCCCGGTGCACTCCTAGAGTGGGGTTGTCCCGAGAAGTCGGGCCGAGCGGAACCTGAAAGCCAGCGTACCAGTAGCTGCTCGAAGGGGTCCTCGCGGGAAGGGTTCGCGTAAGCTGACCGATACCGCCGGGGTCCTCGAGAGTAAGAAACGGGAAGCTTGGGGACTACGGATCACGCAGGCTGGGTTTCTCGGGACACCTGTATCCTCAGGGCCGCTTCGGCGGCTCTTCCCGTGTTCCGGGATGCCTGACGGCGCCTACTCTCCGGGACGATAGGTGATCTTCGCGACCGGCGACTCCCACACAGCCACCTCCACGACACACACCTGCTCACCTACCCGCTCCTGCAGACGCTCGAAAACGTGGCGGGAGAGGTTCTCGGCAGTGGGATTCTGCGTGTCGAACGGGGGAACGTCGTTGAGATACACGTGGTCGAGCGGGTCGAGTACCGCGGCGAGATCGCTCTTCAGGGTCTTGAAGTCATAGACGATCCCGACCTCGTCCAGCTTCGAACCCCGCACGATGACCTCGACATCCCAGGTGTGGCCGTGCAGGTTGCAGCACTCACCCGGGTACCCGTGGAGCGCGTGTGCGGCATCGAAGTGACCCCGGATCATCAGATCGTACACGCGACGCCTCCCTTACTCGAAAAGCCTGCTGTCGCCTGCGGACGGTGGCTCAGGCGCGTCGCCCACCACACAGCGGCCGTCCATCGCCTCGTTGGCCAGAGCGTCGGCGTCCGCGTTGTCGGCACGACGCACATGCACGAACTCGAGCGCATCAAAGCCCCTCCGCAGCGCCTGCGCCTGCAGGAAGAGCGGCTTCAGGCCCTCGTTCTTCACACGGTACTCACCGCGGAGCTGACGGACCACGAGCTCGCTGTCGGCCTTCACGACGAGGTCGGACACGCCGAGCGCACGTGCGGCGCGCAGCCCCCATAGCAGCGCTTCATACTCGGCCACATTGTTCGTGACCGAGCCGAGGAACGCGCCTCCGCGTACCGCGATCGAACCGTCGGGCGCGCGCAGAATAATCCCCGCTCCGCCCGGACCCGGGTTGCCCCGGGCGCCACCGTCGCTGTTGAGTGTCCAGCGACCCTCCATCATGCCTCCAGCTTCACGATGAGGAGGCGCTTGCAGTTGGGACATTCGGCGATCTCGGGGCCCGACATGATCGTCTGTACCTCCTGGGACGGGATCTGCGTGCGGCAGGCGGTGCAGAGCCCGCCTTTGAGCTCCCCCGCCGCGATCCCGTGTTTGGAGGCGCAGAGCGTTTCGTAGCGGGAGAGCAGCGTCGGCGCCAGCTGCGCCGCAAGCTGCTCGCGCGCCTCGCGCATGTGCCCGATCTCCGTCTGAAGATCGCCGCCCTTCGACTTGAAGTCCGTGATCAGTGCCTGCTCCCTGGCGACGCCCTCGGCGAGAGCGGCCTCCACCTTCGCAAGCTGGGCAGCTCCGGCCTCGGCCTTCTCCATCAGGCCGAGCTCCTCGAACTCCACGGTGTCCATGCGGCGCTTGAGCGCGTCCATCTCACGCGTGAGGTTCTGGAGTTCCTTCGGGTTCGAGATGTCGCCCGAGAGGACCTTGGCCTGCTCGGCGTCGATCTTCGCCTGAAGTGTGGTGGCCTCATCGTTCGAGCGCGCGATGAGCGCCTCGATCTTGTGGCAGTATGCGGCGGCCTTCTCGCGGACGCCCTCGATCTCGCGGAGGCGCTTGCGCAGCTGCAGCACGGCGAGCTTCTCCGGCAGTTCGTCGAGCGCCTTCTCGGCCCGGGCTATAGCCAGGTCCTGTTCGGTCAGCGCTAGCAGGACCTCACCGTCAGTCATCCGGCGCCTCCATCGTCCACCAGCTTGCAGCCGGCGGTTCTTCCGTGACGGGAACCACTGTTCCCAGGACGTCGCGCACCGCATCAGCCAGCACGTGCACGATCGGCCATTCGGTCGCATCATGGCCCGCCTCGATGATCGCGAGCCCTGATGCCGAAGCGGCCAGTGCGTCATGATACCGCACCTCACCGGCCACGAGCGTATCCGCAATGGTCGTGGCCTCAGGGATCAGTGACCCCGCGGAGCCGTTCGCCACCGCGATACGCTGAACCGGCCGTTCGGGATCTCCCCACACGCGACACGCCACACCGAGCGTGCCCCCGACATGCGCGGCAAGATCACCCAGCGTCACACCACCATCCCAGACACAGACGCGACCGAGACGAGCCACGCCGCGCGCTTTACTGGACGGCACGGCGAGGACCACCGGCTCCTCGTAGGGATGCGCTCCCCGGGCAGCGGCCACGACGGCTTCTGACAGTGCCGGCGGTGCGACCATCTCGAGGCGCACCTCCGCCACCCCCCCGCGATCGCCCGGAACCGCCGGTCGCGCGCCCGGCCGCTCCTCGAACAGTCCGCGGCCTTCCACCGTGAACGCACAGGACTCGTACTCGCCGAGCCGGCCGGCACCTGCCGCGGACATCGCAGCTCGCAGCGCGGGTATCGCATCGGCCGGTGCGTAGGTCACGAGCAGCACGACCCGCTCGGCGGAGGTCTCAAGCGGTCCGATCTCCGAGAAGCCGAGCGCGCGAGACAGTGCCGAAGCGCCGGCCGGCGACCGGTCGAGGTTCGTATGCAGGGATACGATGGCCACACCGCGGCGAACGGCAGCCTCGAGGGCACCGGCAGGACCCTGACCCGCAACGATGCGCTCGGGCAGATCGAGGTAGGGCGGATGGTGCGTCACGAGGAGGTTCGCCCCCACCGAGCACGCCCGGTCGATGGCCTCGGCAGTCGCGTCCAACGTGACGAGAACTCCTGACAGGTGTGCCGCCGCGTCTCCGGTGATGAGCCCGACACGGTCCCACTCCTCGGCCCAGTACGCGGGGAATCGGTCGACCAGCGCCTGCAGCAGCATGCCGACCGTGGGAGTATCAGAGCTCATCGATACCGGCCTCCTCGGCAACGCGGCCCCGGTAGACCAGGACCGAACGATACCCGGCTCCGCGGAGCGCCTCCACCGCTTCGCTCGCGCCCAGTCCGACCTGGTCCGGCGCGTGTGCGTCCGACCCGATGGTGGCGGGAACGCCCGCCCGGCGAAGCTCGGCGAGGAACTCTGTTCCGGGGTACAGCTCGCGACAGGGCTTGCGCAGCCCGGCCGTGTTCACCTCGACCGCGACACCCGCCTCATGCAGTGCGTCCGCAGCCGCCGCATACAGGTGTCCGACCGGCTCCTCCGGCCGCTTGCAGAACTTCTTGACGAGGTCCGCATGGGCCATGACGTCGGCCAGCCCACTGCGTGCTGCCCCGACGAGATCCGCGAAGTAGCGCTCCCACAGAGCGCCGAGATCCCAGCGATCGTAGTCAGCGACCCTCGCCGGATCGTCGAACGCCCACCCGTCGATGAAGTGGATCGAACCGAGGACGAGATCGAACGGGTGCGCGCTCAGAAGCGCGGCGGCATGCTCGCGTGCCTCGGGCACCGCATCGATCTCGATGCCCAGCAACACTTCCACGCCGAGGTGCGCCCCGAGTTCGGTCGCCTCATGAACCTCCCGCACGTAGACCGGCAACTCGTCCAGCGGCATGGCGTATCCCGCGGCGCGAGGTACCCGCTCCATCAGCGCGGAAGGCATGGGCAGGTGCTCGGTGAAGCAGAGCGTCGAGACTCCCCGTTCCGCCGCTGCCCGCACGTACTCCTCCGCGGTCCCATCGGCATGGCGGCACCGCCACGTGTGTACGTGAAGATCGATCACGGCGAGGGTTCCGAAGACGGCGCGTCGACCCGAGAAGCCTCGTCGCGCAGGATCGCCATCATCTCCCCCACGTCGATGTTGGCGATGGGCGCCAGCAGCACCAGCATGTTGCGGTGGTCGATACGGCCCGCGTCCCACAGCGACGCCGCCTCCTCGAGGCTGTCGATCGAGATGGTCCGCATGAGGTTGTGGAGCTTCCGCAGCCGGATGGCGACCTTGAACGCGTCGGCGGTGCTCTGATCCGCGACAACGAACAGGACGGTCGTGGTGTCCGGAAGCCTGTCGGTCACCGTCGAGACCTCGGCCACGTAATGTGCGGCCGCCGCGGCCGTGAGCGGCCGCTCCACAGAACGCACCACGATGTCGATGCCGGTCTCCGAAGACCAGGTGCCATCCGCCTCCACGGTGAAGCCGAGCCTCGCGCCAAGCGTGTCCGCGTGCTGACGGAACTCGCGCCGTGTCCTCTCGGCAAGATCGGAGTGCGGCGTGGGGAGCGCGACCATGACGTCGGGAAGTGCCTGGGAGACCGCGCGGCGGTCGGCGACCACCAGGTCACGGATATCGGAGGTGAGCGCATCGCTGGCGTCCATGGTCAGCAGCTCCGCGAGGCGCGGATTGCTCACCTCCAGCGTGAGACCGAACACATCGAGCACGGCGTACCGGCTCTTCGTCGGTTGCTGGGAACCCTCGTCCACTCCGGCTCCTCCCGATGCCCGGCATTCACCACACCTTACCCGACTCACCGCGGCGGGTGAAGCGTGTGCGGCACACCCGCCCGTATCGCGAGAAGCGCCGCGCCTCCCGCCCTGCAAGCCGACCGGTGGTGATTCCCGACCGTTCGTCGAATCGAACAGACTGTCGCTTGTGGGCACACGGAGCGTTTGCTATTGTGACAGTCCCCCACCGGGGCTGAAGGCTCCGGCGAGGCGAGACGATAGGACGTCCACGGTTGATAGCCACAGGGTGGCGAGAACCCACTGGATTGCCCAGCGGAACGCCCGGCGGCTGGAAACGGCCCACCGGGCGTTCTCTTGTCTTCTAGCCCTCGGTGATCGCGCGCAGCACCTTCACGGTCTCGATTCCGGCGAGCGCCGCGTCCCAGCCCTTGTTCCCATGCTTGGTGCCCGCACGCTCCACGGCCTGCTCGATGGTGTCCGCGGTGATCACGCCGAACATCACCGGTACGCCGGTGTCCATGGAGATCTTCGCGATACCCTTGGAGACCTCGGATGCCACGTACTCGAAGTGCGGCGTGCCGCCCCGGATCACCACGCCGAGTGCCAGCACGGTATCGTACTTCCCCGATGACGCCATCTTCGCCGCCACCAGCGGGATCTCGAACGCGCCCGGCACCCACGCCACGTCCACGTCCTCTTCGGCCACACCGTGACGGGTGAGCGCGTCGGTCGCGCCGCCGAGCAGCCGTGTGGTGAGCAGCTCGTTGAAGCGGCTCACCACGATCCCCACCGACAGACCGCTTCCCATCAGATCGCCCTCGTACTTGGCCATGCTGGTATCCTCCCTAGTCCTCGTCCGGCAGTTCCAGCCGGTGTGCCAGCTTGTCCTTCTTCGTCTTCATGTAGCGGATGTTCTCCGGCTTGCAGGCCACCTGGATGGGCACCTGCTCGGTCACGTGGAGTCCGTAGCCCTCAAGCCCCACGAGTTTCTTCGGGTTGTTCGTGAGCAGACGCACCGAAGAGAGTCCGAGATCCGCCAGGATCTGGGCGCCGATCCCGTAGTCCCGAAGATCGGCCGGGAACCCGAGGGCCTCGTTCGCCTCGACGGTGTCCGCGCCCTCCTCCTGCAGCTTGTACGCCATGAGCTTGTTCGCAAGGCCGATGCCGCGGCCCTCGTGGCCCACGAGATACAGCACGACGCCCCGGCCTTCGGCCTGAACACGCCGCAGCGCTTCGGCGAGTTGCTCACCGCAGTCGCAGCGCAGTGAGTGGAACACGTCGCCCGTGAGGCACTCCGAGTGCACGCGCACGAGCACGTCCTCGGCGCCGTCCACGTCGCCCACCACGAGCGCCATGTGCGTGCAGCCATCGAGCAGTGAGCGGTAACCGTACGCGGTGAACTCGCCGAACTCAGTGGGCAGGCGCACGCCCGTCACGCGCTCCACAAGATGCTCGGTGCGACGACGGTAACGGATCAGATCCTCGACGGTGATCATCTTCAGGCCGTGCTCGCGCGCTACCGCCTCGAGCTGCGGACGGCGGGCCATCGTGCCGTCGGGATTCATGATCTCGCAGATGACGCCGGCCGGATACATCCCGGCGAGGCGTGCCAGGTCCACGGCCGCTTCGGTGTGCCCCGCACGCTCGAGCACGCCGCCCGCGCGGGCACGCAACGGGAAGACGTGCCCCGGGCGCGACAGATCCTCCGGCCGGGCCGCAGGATCTATGGCCGCCCGGACGGTGGCCGAGCGATCGGCGGCGCTGATCCCCGTGGTGATGAGCCCCTTGGCCCCGATCGAGACGTGGAATGCCGTGCCCTGTTCGGAGGTGTTGCGGTCGGTCATCGGCGGGATCTGCAGCTCGTCGAGACGCTCTCCGGTGAGCGGCATGCAGATGAGGCCTCTCCCGTGCGTCGCCATGAAGTTGATGGCTTCGGGGGTGACAGCCTCGGCGGCCATGAGGAAGTCGCCTTCGTTCTCCCGGCCCTCATCGTCGACGACGATGAGCATCCGGCCCGCCGCGATCTCCGCGATGCCCTCCTCGGGTGTGGCGAACGGTCCGCTCACGCCGCTCACCTGCCACCGTCGGCGAATTCGCGCAACATCTCGCCGAGGCCCTTGCGATCGCGAGGCGCATCCTCTGCGCCGGTGTAGCCCGCCACGAACCGTTCCACATACTTCGCCAGCATGTCCGCCTCGAGGTTCACCGGGGAGCCGACCGGCTTCTCCTTGAGCGTGGTCACCGCCTCGGTCTGCGGGATGACCGCGGCGGTGAAGCCCTGCGGCGCGGCCTTGGCGACCGTGAGCGAGATGCCGTCGACCGCGATGGACCCCTTCTCGACCACGTAGCGCATCACAGCAGGCGGCGCCTGGAACTGATAAACGGTGAACTTGCCCGCCGGCTGACGCAACTCGATCTTGCCCACGCCGTCGATGTGCCCCGACACCAGGTGCCCGCCGAGGCGGTCCGAGAGCCTGAGCGCGCGCTCGAGATTCACCTTGCCGCCCTGCTGAAGGCCGCCGAGCGTGGTGCGGTCGAGCGTCTCGGCACTCACATCGGTGAGGAAGGCTCCGCGGATGAACTTCGCCACCGTGAGGCAGACACCGTCGACAGCGATGGAATCTCCGATGGCCATGTCGCGCCCGAACTCAGGCGAATAGACTTCGAGGCGCATCCCACCCGATACGCGTTCCGCGCGGGTGATGACCCCCTCGCACTCGATCAGTCCTGTGAACATGCGCGTGCACTCCCCTTCCTAGCGAACCTTCAGGCACCCGTCACACGCGTGGGCGCCACACCGTCACAGCATCGCCATCTGCCACGGCGGCCTCGACAGCGTGGAAGACAGGCGCCAGATCGGCACCATCGCTGTCCGCCGTGCCGAGGAACAGTGGCGGCGCCGCATTGCCGCTCATCCCGCCTGCGGTCACCAACACGAGCTCGTCGATGAGCCGACCGCGCCACAGCGCCGAGAGAAGCGACGGTCCCGCCTCGACGAGGACATCGTTCACACCGTCGGCCGCAACGGCCGCGAGCGCTCCCGCGGGCCCCTCGGCATAGGCGTAGCGCAGCACCCGCACACCCTCACGTTCGGCGGCGGCGACCTCGTCCGCCGAGGCTGACTCCGATGTGACCAGAGTGCAACCCAGGCCATCGGTGAAGACCCGCGACCGCAGTTTCGGCACGCACGTGCGCGAAAGCACGATCCGGCGCGGCGAGCGGTCCTCGACGCGCTCCTCGGTGTCGCGCACCGTGAGAGCGGGATCGTCGATGTCCACCGTGGAGGCCCCGACCGCGATCGCCGATGCCTGCCGCCGAAGCGCCATCGTCACTCGCCGGCCACCTGCACCGGTGATGCGTGAGCGCCGCCTGGCCGCCAGAGCGGGCCGGCCGTCGATCGTGAGCGCGACCTTCACGCGAACGAAGGGGCGCCCGAGCCTGATGCGCGTGAGCCACCCTTCGTTCTGCTCCTCGTACGGTCGTGGATCGTCCGCCCAGTGAACGATGACACCGGCGGCGGCCAGCGCGTCCGCACCATTGCCTGTCACCGAAGGGTCGGGGTCGCGCATGCCGATCGTCACCTCGGCGACGCCGTCGGCGAGGATGCGGTCGACGCACGGCGGCGTCTTTCCGAAGTGATTGCAGGGTTCGAGCGTCACGTAGACGTGCGCTCCGCGCGCGCTGCCACCGGCGTCATCGAGAGCGACGACCTCGGCGTGCGGGCCGCCTGCGCGTGCGTGGAAGCCCTCGCCGACGACCTCACCATCGCGCACGACGACACAGCCGACGAGCGGGTTGGGTGTGGTGGTCCCGCGACTGCGCTCGGCCAGATCGAACGCGCGGCGCAGGTACGGGTCTGAGATGCCGACCGCAGGGTCGGACAGCAGCGGCATGCGTCGAGCTCCTTCTTCTCTCATCCGGACTATCACCGTCGGCTCCGGGATCTCACCGGATCGGCCCCTCAGTGGGGTTCGCGGGCTCTCACCGCCGGTGGGGAATCTCACCCCGCCCTGAAGAAAGTTCGTGGTCAGTCTACACCAACTGCGCCGACGCGCGAGCCCGTATCTGCGCAAGCGCCGCGGCAGGATCTTCGGCGCAGAAGATCGCATTGCCCGCCACGAGTGTGTCGGCGCCTGCCGAGACGACCCGTGGCGCGGTGCTCACATCGATGCCGCCGTCCACCTCGATGCGCGGGGCCACGCCGAGTGCACGGCACATCTCGCGGATCTCGGCCACTTTCGCCACCGACGTCTCGATGAACGACTGCCCGCCGAAACCCGGGTTCACGCTCATCACGAGTACGAGACCCACGAACGGCAGGATCTCTTCGATGGCCGAGGCGGGTGTGCCTGGATTGAGCGTGACACCGGGCGTGGCCCCCCCGGCCCGGATGGCGTCGGCCGTGCGGTGCAGGTGCGTCGACGCCTCCACGTGCACGGTGACGATGTCAGCGCCTGCATCCACGTACCACATCGCGGTGCGGTCCGGGTCCGAGACCATCAGGTGCACATCGAGCGGCCTGCGCGCGACGCGCTTCAGCGCCTTCACGACCGGCGGGCCGATGGTGAGGTTCGGCACGAAGTGCCCGTCCATCACATCAACATGGATGAGATCGGCGCCTGCGTCCTCCACCATCGCCACCGCATCGGCGAGGTGCGTGAAGTCCGCCGACAGGATCGAGGGAGCGATATACAGTTCGTTGGCCACGGGCGGCGTCACCCTTCGTCCTCGACGAGCTCCATACCGTGGAGTTCGTCGGCCGCGGAGCGACCCATGAGGATCGTACCGGCCTCGGATGGGCTGTGCCCCTCGTAGAGGATCGCCCGGACCTGATGGGTGATCGGCAGCTCCATGCCGATGCTGTGCGCAAGATCGTCGAGCGCAACTGCGCTCTTCGCCCCCTCGGCGACCATGTGCGTCTCGGCGCCGTAGCTCTCGACCGTCCCGCCCGTGGCCACCCACTCGCCGAGCGCGCGGTTGCGGCTATGCCGTGACGTGCAGGTGACGATAAGGTCACCCATGCCCGCAAGGCCCATATAGGTGAGGGTGTTGGCGCCCAGATGCGTGCCGAGCCTGCTCATCTCGGCCAGACCGCGCGTCATGAGCGTCGCTTTCGTGTTGTCGCCGTACCCGAGACCGTCGCTCATACCCGCCGCAACGGCCACGACGTTCTTCGAGGCGCCACCGAGTTCGACGCCGATGACGTCGGGATTCGTGTACACACGGAAGAACGGCGTCATGAACATGTCCTGCAGGAACCGGCCGACTCCTTCGGCGTAGGCGGCCACCACGGTTGCCGACGGGACGCCCTTCGAGACCTCCTCGGCGTGGTTGGGGCCCGAGAGGGCCGCCAGGCGCTCCCTGTGGCCGAGAACGTCTTCGAGCACCTGTGTCATGCGCATGAGTGAACCCTGCTCTACGCCCTTCGCCAGGTTCACGACCGGTACCGTCGCGCCGAGGGTGGAGCTCATCTGCTCGGCGACGCCACGCACGCCATGGCTCGGCGTGACGATCACGACCGCCTCGGCACCGTGGATCGCGCGCTCCATGTCGGAGGTCGCCTGTACACGCGGGTCCAGCACGATGTCCTTCAGGAACAGCGGATTGCCGTGCTCCCGGTTGATGCCTTCGGCGATCTGGGACCGGCGCGCCCACAGCGTCACATCAACGCCCTTACCACCCAGGAGCCATGCAACGGCCGTGCCCCACGACCCGGCACCGATGACCGCGGTTCTCATCGTTCACCACTTCCCTGCTCGCGGCGGTGTTTCAGCTCGTCCCAGGTGCGCCGGCGGAACGTGATCTTCGACTCCTCGCCGCGCCTGATGCGTCCGAGGTTGCTGCGATGCTGCCAGATCACGAGCACGGCGGTGGCGAATGCGAACAACAGGAGCGCACGCCGGTCGGGATACAGCAACCAGGATACACCCGGGAAGAGGGCCGCGACGACGATCGAGCCCAGCGAGACGTACTTCCAGATCGCCACCACGAGCACGAACACCACGATCATCACCGGCGCGATCTTCGGCGCGAGCATTATGATGGCGCCGGTCGCGGTCGCCACGCCCTTCCCGCCCCGGAAGCCGATGAACGGGGAGCACAAGTGGCCGGCGATCGCGGCGAGCGCGCCGATCACACCGAACCAGTCGAGTCCGTCGGCGGCCCATGCGGGCGGCACCAGGAGCATGGCCAGTGCGACGCCGAGCGCGCCTTTGCCCGCATCGAGCGCCAGCACGGCAAGCCCCGGCGCTGTCCCGAACACGCGCAGCACGTTAGTCGCACCCGTGTTCCCCGAACCGTGCGTGCGGATGTCCTGCTTCCAGAACAGCTTGACCACGATCACTGCCCACGGGATCGAGCCGACGAGATAGGCCACGAGCGCCGCGCCGATGACGCGAACAACGGGCTCCATCTCTAGCCCTTCTGCCGGAACTTGAGGCGCATGGGTGTGCCAGTGAAGTCGAACGCCTCTCTGAGCCGGTTCTCAAGATACCGTTCGTAGTTGGTGTCGACCATGCGCGGGTGATTTGCGAAGAAGGTGAACACGGGCGGCTTGACGCCGGTCTGCGTGGCGTACTGCAGACGGAGCATCTTCCCGCCCTTGGAGATGGTGTGTCCGCTCGCACGCAGGTCGGTGAGCAGCGCGTTCAGCTTGCTCGTGGAGATCGTGCCCGAATAGGAGTCGTACACGGTCCTCACCATCGGAAGGATCTTGTGGACGCCGGATCCGGTGAGCGCGCTCACGCGCACGACCGGCGCGTAGCCGATGAATCCGAGCCTGTCGGGAAGGTCGGCCACCAGCTCGATCTTCTCCTCGGGCGTCTCGATGAGGTCCCACTTGTTGAGCGCGATCACGATGCCGCAGCCGCGCTCCTCGGCAAAGCGCGCCACGCGCTGGTCCTGATCGGTCACACCGGTCGACGCGTCGACGACGAGGATCGCCACGTCCGCCCTATCGATCGCGCGCATCGCCCGCACGAAGCCATAGTACTCGACACTCTCGTCGATCTGCGACTTGCGGCGCAGGCCGGCGGTGTCGACGAGGCGGAACGATGTCTCACCGTCGGTGAGCAGCGTATCGATCGCATCGCGCGTGGTGCCGGCCACCTCCGAGACGATGGCCCGCTCCTTCCCGAGCATCTTGTTGTACAGCGACGACTTCCCCGCGTTCGGCTTGCCGATGATGGACACGCCGATAGCCACATCGTCGAGCTCGCCCTCGTCCGCGGGCGGCAGCGCCTCCACGATCGCGTCGAGCAGGTCACCCGAACCGTGGCCGTGCAGCGCCGAGACCGGCCAGGGCTGTCCGAGCCCGAGGCTCCAGAACTCGTGGATCGCATCCTCCCGGCCGGGCGTGTCGAGCTTGTTCACCGCAAGGAAGACCGGCGTCTTCTGCCGCCTGAGCAGACCCGCGACCTCTTCGTCACCGGCGGCGATACCCACGGTGCCGTCCACCAGGAACACGACGATGTCGGCCTCGTTGGCCGCCACCACCGCCTGCTCGCGGATGGAGTCCCCGAAGGCGTCGCCGGTGGAGAACTCGATGCCGCCGGTGTCGACGAGCATGAACTCGCGGCCGTTCCAGTCGGTACGGTGGTAGCTGCGGTCGCGCGTCACGCCACTCTGGGAGTGGACGATCGCGTCCTGCGACTGGATCATGCGGTTGACGAAGGTCGACTTGCCCACGTTGGGCCTGCCGACCACCGCTACGATGGGTACTGTCATATGTTTGTGACCGTCCTTAGCCGGCGGTGAGTGCGTCGATGAGGCCTCCCGCGTCACTGCCGATGAAGCGGATGTCCGCCCCGGCGAGGCGCGCGAGATCGCGCGCCTCAACGTCGTCGAGCAGCAGCCCGTCGGAGTTTACTACAACGTTCGGTACGAGGTACGTACCCGCGTGGGCGTCGAGGGCCACGGCCCCGGCGATGTCGGCGCCGCACAGCAGTCCGGTCACGGCCACATTGCCGCCGAAGAGCCGGTTCGGCACGGCAAGGACGCGCACGTCCGTCCACCCCGCATCGCCGAGGACGCCGCGAAGGACCGGCGCGAACAGCTCGCCGGTGACTATGGTGGCGGGTGTGTGCGGTGTGCCCGAAGGCACCCGGAACTCGTCGATGAAGGCGCTCGCCATCCCGATGCCGTTCTCGAACTGTGGGAAGTCGTCGTACGCCTCCGCAGGGGGCAGTCCGTCACCGGCCAGAAGGTACAGCTCGTCGGCGGGATAGACCCATCCGATACCGCGCTCGGCACGCATACGCTTCTGCCAGGGCGCCAGCACGGCCAACACCGCACGCGCGGTCTCAGGAGTGAACGAGCCGGTGAAGCGGCGCTGGTGTGCCGTGTAGCCCATCGGCACGGTACCGACGGACCGCACGCCGGCGCGCCCGGAGAGATACGTCAGCGTCTCCTCGAGCACACTGCCGTCGTTCACGCCCGGCACGAGCACGATCTGGACGTGCACCTCGATCCCGCCGGCCACCAGCGTGTCCAGCACCTCGAGCGCGCGGTCCTCCATGGTCGGGCAGATCAGACGCGCCCGCACCGCCGGATCGACCGCATGCACCGACACGTGCAGCGGCGAGAGACGCTGGCCGAGGATACGCGCGACGTCCTCGTCGGTCGCATTGGTGAGCGTGATGAAGTTGCCCGAGAGGAAGGACAGCCGGAAGTCATCGTCGCGCACGTACAGCGCAGGCCGAAGACCGGGCGGCAGTTCGGCTACGAAGCAGAACGCGCACGCGTTGTCGCACTCGCGGATCGGCGTGAACAGCGTCTCTGTGAAGGTGACGCCGAGCGGCTCACCGGGGCGACGGTCGACGACGATCTCACGCTCCGCTCCGGCGCGCTCCAGTGTGACGGCGAACGCGGGTTCATCGCTCAGCCACCACCAGTCGATGACATCGCGGAGCGGCTGCCCGTCCACGGCCAGCACCCGGTCCCCGGCCCGTATGCCGGCGCGTCTCGCGGCACCCGCATCGACCGTCGCGATCACACCTGCGCTCGGGCGGGGATCAGGCATGGCCGGCAAGTGCCTCGATCGCGTCGATCACGCCGCGGATCTGCTCGTCGGGCGTCGAGGCGCCCGCGGTGACTCCCACGACCTCGGCATCGCGGAACCACACTTCATCGAGCTCGTCCGCGGTCTCCACGTGGTGCGTGCGCGGATTGCGCGCCAGGCAGATCTCCGCGAGACGCGTGGTGTTGCCCGAGTTGTGCCCGCCCACGACGACGATGACGTCCACTGTCTCGGCAAGCTCCGCCGCCGAGGCCTGGCGCTTCGCCGTCGCGCTGCAGATCGTGTTGCAGACCCGCAACTCCGAGACGCGGGGCAGCAGCGCCGCGACGACGTCCTGCAACACCGCTGGCGGCTGCGTGGTCTGTACGACCACGCCGATCTTGCGCCCGGGCAGCCGTTCGGGCAGGTCGCTCGCGTGCTGCACGATGAGCGCGGACCCGCCGGCGTGCGCGAGGATGCCCTCCACCTCCGGGTGGTCCGACTCCCCCACGATCACCACCGCGTAGCCGTCGGCAGCCAGGTCGGCGGCACAGGTGTGGGCAGCACTCACGAACGGACACGTCGCGTCGATCACGTCCAGGCCGCGGCCCCGGGCCTCGATGATCACCGCGGGGTCGACGCCGTGCGACCGGATGATGAGCGTGCCTGAGGGCACGTCATCGAGCGTCGATGCGACGCCGACGCCGCGTGCCTGGAGGGCCGCGACCGCCTGCGGATTGTGGATCAGCGGGCCGAGCGTGGCAACGTCACCGCCACCGGACGCGGCCTCTCCGGCCAGCCTGAGAGCGCGCTCGACGCCGTAACAGACGCCTGCGTGACGTGCCACGATCACCTTCATGCGACCGCCCTCCTGGCGAGTTCGAGCTCCTGAGTGATGCGTTCCATCACGAGCGTCGTGAGCGCACTCACGCGCTCCTTGCGCCCACCCCCGGGAAGGACCGCCGAAGGGAGGACCGGTGCCCCGATCCTGATGTAGGTGCGCACCAGGCGAGGCAGCTTCGCACCCTTGGGCCACGCCCTCTCCGTGCCGACGAAGGCCACTGGCACGATCGGCGCGTCGGCTCGCAGCGCGATGAACGCGGCGCCGCCCTGCGCCTCCCGCAGCGCCTCGCCACCGTCCTCGGAGCGGCCGCCCTCGGGAAAGACGCCTACCAGCTCGCCTGACTTCAGCAGTTCGGTGGCCGTGGTGATCGCGGTGCGGTCGGGCTCGCCGCGCTTGACCGGGAAGCCCCACAGCCGCGGGAGCAGCCACGCAAGGACCTTGGAGTCCCACAGCTCGCGCTTGGCCATGAAGTGGACCGGTCGCGGTGAGACGATCCACATCAGCATGGGGTCGAGGTAGGAGACGTGGTTACCCGCAAGCAGCGCGCCGCCCTCCGGTATGTGCTCCGCTCCATCGACCCGCGTGCGGTAGAGCGCGCGCAGCAGCCGGCCGAGTGTGGCACGCACCAGACGCGGGAAGAATGCCGGCTTCATCGTGCGGCCTCCACACGCTCTGCGATGCCGTCCACCACCTGCTCGATGGACAGACCGGTGGTGTCCAGAAGCTCAGCGTCAGGAGCCGCCTCGAGCGGGCTGACCTCACGCGTGGAGTCGTACGTGTCCCGGCGTTCGAGACGAGCCTGCACCTCATCCTGATCGACCGCGTGACCCTGGTTCGCAAGATCGATCTGCCGCCGCCGGGCACGCTCCTCGGCGGTCGCCGTCAGGAACACCTTCACCTCGGCGTGCGGGAAGACGACCGTGCCGATGTCGCGACCCTCGGCGACCGTGTCCCGCCGGTCAGCCAGCAGCCGCTGCTGAGCCACGAGCGCCGCGCGCACGCCGGGCACCGCTGACACGGCGCTCACATTCGCGTCGACATCGGGATAGCGCACGGCGGCGGTGACGTCGGAGCCCGCGATGCGCACCGACGTGGCGATCGGCGCGTCGTCGGCGTAATCGAACGTGACGGGGTTGGCCTCGGCGAGCGCCGTGAGGGCGACACTGTCGTCGAGCGGCACATCCGCCTGAAGCGCCAGCCACGTGACCGCGCGATACATCGCGCCCGTGTCGAGGTGCCGCACGCCGAGCCTGCGGGCCACGGCCTTGGCCACGGTGGACTTCCCGCTCGCAGCCGGGCCGTCGATTGCGATGATCACGCCACATCTCCTGTTTCAGGTGGACAGCAAGGGGATTCTAGCATGCACTATGCCCACTGCACGGGTGCACCCAGTCGCCGCAGATGGTTGACGAACGCGGGGTACGACACGTCGACAGCGTCCGCGTCCTCCACGATCGTCTCTCCATCGGCGATCAGACCGGCCACGATCCAGGTCATGGCGAGCCGGTGGTCACCCAGCGAAGAGACCCGGCATCCTCGCAGCCCGGACGGGCCGGTCACCTCGAGCCAGTCCTCGCCCGCATGGACATCGGCCCCGAAGGCCTCAAGTCCGGCGCGCACCGCCTCGAGGCGGTCGCTCTCCTTCACCCGCAGCTCCCCGACACCCTCGAACCGCGTCGTCCCCTCGGCCTGTGTTGCCGCCAGCGCGAGGATAGGCACCTCGTCGATGAGTGTGGGCACCGCGTCGGCCGCGACGGTCACGCCTGTCAGTTGCTGCGCGGACTCCACCATGATGCTGCCGACCGGCTCATCGCCCATCGGGGGCAGGTCCCTGCGCATCACCCGCGCACCCATCTCAGCTAGAACATCGATCCAACCGATCCGCGTGGGGTTGAGCGAGACGTTCGGCACCAGCACCGTGCTGCCGCGCAGCGTGGTCGCCGCGACGACACTGAACGCCGCCGAAGACGGATCGGCGGGAACGACGACCTGTGTGCCCTTCAACGTCGCACGACCCGTCACGGCCGCCCACGTTCCCGCGCGCTCCACCTGCACGCCGAAGACGGGCAGCATCCGTTCCGTGTGGTCGCGGCTTGCGCGCGGCTCGAGCACGCTCGTCACGCCCTCCGCTCGCAGACCGGCGAGCAGGACCGCGGACTTCACCTGCGCGCTCGCCACCGGGGACTCGTACTCGATCGCCGAGAGACCCCCGCCGCGCACACGCAGCGGAAGCGTGCCTGCCGCCGATGTCTCGACCCGCGCGCCCATCTGCCGAAGTGGCACCGCGATGCGCTCCATGGGACGGGTCCTGAGCGAGGCGTCGCCGGTGAGCGTCACATCGAGCGGCCAACCGGCCAGGACCCCCGCGAGCAGTCGGACCGTGGTGCCCGAGTTGCCGCAGTCGAGCGGGCGGGCGGGCTGCGCCGGTCCATCCTCGCCCCACCCGCGTACCTTCAGCTGCAGACCGCGCTCGTCATCGCGCACCGTCTCCACCGATGCGCCGAGCGCCTCGACCGCCGACATGGTGGCGCGCACGTCCGCGCTGTCGAGCACGCCGATCAGGGACGACTCGCCCTCGGCCATCGCAGCCAGCAGGACCGCCCGGTGGGAGATCGACTTGTCCGTGGGTGGCCTCAACTCGCCCACCAGACCGTCCGACGCATGCTGCACCACTGCATCGCTCATGTTCACGCCTCCTCGAGCGGACGCAACTCGGTCGCGAATCCGCGCTCCGAGAGCTCCGCGAGCAATGCCTCGGCATCGCCCTCATCGGTCAGCACCAGCCGCAACACCGCGCTGTCCTCGGACTGGTGGTCGATCTCGATGTCCTCGATGTTGCAGCCGGCGCGACTCACCGCCGTGGTGACGATCCCCACCACGCCGGGCCGGTCGGTCACCGGGACCGTGAGCTGCCTCAAGCGCGCCGTCGCGGGAACCCACTGCGCGGGCAGCGCCCGGCGCACGTCAGCCGCGCCAGCGAGCCATGCGCGGACCGCGTCAGCATCGCCCGCCTCGACGAAGCGGCGGAAGTCGGCGAGCACGCCTTCGAGTCCGTCGATGCCGGCGATCACGGCAGTCGCGTTGTCGAGGCAGATGCCCGTCCACAGATCGGGAGAGCCGGCCGCGATGCGCGTCATGTCCTTGAAGCCGCCGGCAGCCAGACGCAAGAGGTCGGCACCGGCCTCCTCGGCACGCGTGTTCGCAAGCTCCACCAGTGCCGCTGCGGCAACATGAGGAACGTGGCTCACGATGGCCACCGCCTCGTCGTGCGCGGCGGCATCCACCGAGACAACCCGCGCGCCCAGCGATGTCACGAACGCGTGTACCTTGCGGTAGGCGTCCATGTCGGTGGTCGCTGTGGGTGTGAGGATGTAGTACACGCCGTCGAAGAGCGTCGCCGAGGCTGCCGTCACACCGCTGCGCTCCGAGCCAGCCATGGGGTGTCCGCCGACGAAGCGGTAGGCGCCGCCCGCGCGCTCGGCGGCCTGTACGACCGCGCTCTTCGTGGAACATACGTCTGTCACGACACCGTTGTAGCCCTCGTCGGCGAGGCGTGCGAGCCACTCGGCGGTCATCGCCACCGGCGTCCCGAGCACCATGAGATCCGCCGCCTCGCCCCGGAACCATCCCGCCGCGGCCGCGGCCTCGGGGGCGAGCGCCTCATCGGTCAGATGCTCGGCCACCGCAAAGCCCAGCGTCTCGGGATCGGGGTCCACGGC
>JBASOJ010000066.1:0-1515 GCA_049658145.1 Coriobacteriia bacterium | reverse complement strand
GGACGAAGTTGCGGATGATGTCGAGGCAGTTGTCGCGCTCGGTCTCCCACGCGTTCGAGTATGGCTCCATGTTCACGCCGAGGAGGCGCATCGGGACGAGTGCCGAGAAGCGGTCGGCGTCGTAGCCCGGGACGCTCGCGAGGAGCGCCGCCGGGACGGGCTCCCCTGCTGTGGGGAGCTTGCGTTCGAGCGACACGCTGAATGTCGCGCTCGGGACGTTGAGCGCACGCACGCCCGCGGGTGCGACGGTGAGGCCCGCCGCGTGCAGGCCAGCGTAACCGCTCGTGCCCTCCTGGCCACCGATCTCGAGCGCGGCCTGCTCGGCGAGTCCGATGTCGGGTGCGATCTCGCCGGTGGCGGGGTCGCGCACGAACACACGCAGGTCGATCGCGGTGGGGCGTGCGGAGCCGTCGGCGGCGAGCGGGAAGGCGCCGGTGGACGGATCCACGTTCGTGCGGTCGATGAAGATGCCCTCCTGGGTGACGATCACGTCCACCTGCCGACGCAGCTCGTCGTAGCCGTCGGCGGTGGCCACCACCACGAGCGTGGAGGCGGTCTGCGGCCGTGAGGGGTCGAGGTTCTCCCCGCCGCTCTCGGTCAGCGTGAGTGTCGCGGTCGCCGGGCCGGTCGGCTCGATCGAGGGCGTCGCGATCGCGCGCGAGCCCTCACGCCATAGCGTGTCGAACTGCCACGGCGTGTCGCCCGCGTTCTTGATCGTGATGGCGACCTCGGCCGCCGAGCCGGACTCGGCGGCGAAGGAGACCTCGTCGGGTTTCGCGTCGATCTCGGGCAGGCCGGCGAGCGGGATGGCCACGAGCTCGGTGAGCGGTCGTTCGCCGAGCTGTGCGGTCACGCGGATGGTGGCGCTCTCCGGTGGCTGCACCGGACTCGTGGGGTCGGGCTGCGAGGCCATCACGGTGATCGCACGGCCGTCCTCGTAGTCGATGGCTTCGGAGATCTCCAGCCACTCGGAATCCTCGGCGAACGCGATCGTGGCGCGCACGGAAGCGGGGTCGAGCGCGGGGTTGGTCGCATCGCCGCCGAGCAGTTCCACCGCCGCGATGAGCGTGATGGATTGGCCCCCCTGCGTGCTGAGGGCGAGCGTCCCGGCTGGCTCGATGCGCGTGACGATGCGGCTGATGCCGGCGGCAGCTACGGCGACCGCGGCGCTGGTGCTGCCGAGTGTCGACTGTGCCTCCACGGTGATGGCGGAGCCGAGCGCGACGTCGCCCGTCTGCCACACCACCGTGGAGAGCGTGCCGTACGCGGTCTGCGGCTGTACGCTCACGCCAGCGGGTGGATGCAGCACGATCGCCGCGTCGCTCGCGGGCTGGTACGAGCCGTTCGCGAGCACCCTGAAAACCTGCGCGGTGAAAGTCGCCGAATGTTCAGCGCTCACGGTAAGCCGACGCGCAGAGAGCTGCAGGATGTAGCCCACCGGCTGATCGGGCGGGGGTTCCTCGGCACCGGACTTCGTGCGGGCGCTTGCCGCAGCGCCAGCGAGCGCCACTGCGG
>JBASOJ010000065.1:0-4921 GCA_049658145.1 Coriobacteriia bacterium | reverse complement strand
GCCGCGCACCTCGCGGTGGTGGCGAGCGACCGCGAGGGATCCGCCTCGCGCGCTTCTGCGGCACACCACGCGACGGCACCGTCGCGGGGCCGCCAGGCATCGTGGCTGTTCGCGGCGTCCGTCCCGGCCGGACTGCTCTCGGCCGCCACGATGCATCTCGCCACCGATCACGTCTCATCGCCGCTGCTGTGGATCGGCCCGCTCGGGGTCTACCTCGGGAGCTTCGTCATCGCCTTCTCCGGGCGCGGGCGTCGCATCGTCCTTCTCGCCGAGCGGCTCGTGCCCGCGGCGGTCACGCTCATGTGGATCCCCTTCGTCGCGCGTGTGGCGTGGCCGGTTCTCGTGATCGTCCCGCTCGTCTTGGGGTGCTACGCCGTGATCGCCGTTGCAGTTCACGGCCGCCTCGCGATGGACCGGCCGACCGAAGAGCATCTCACGAGATTCTATCTTCTGGTCTCGGCAGGCGGGCTCCTCGCAACGGCGTTCGTCGCGTTGCTCGCCCCGCTTGTGTTCAGCGACGTCTACGAGTATCCGCTGCTCGTGCTCGCATGCCCGGTCGCCCTCGGCTTGCTCACGCCGCACGTGCCCAAGGCCGGTCCCGCGGGTGCAGGCGCGGCGCTGGCAAACGCCGGCGTGCGACTCGCGCCGCTGGCGATCGCGGGGGCGCTCGTGCTTGCGTCACTCGCCGAAGGCCCTCAGGCGGAACTCCTGTTCGTGGCGCTCCTGCTGGTGGTGGGCGCTCAGGCGGTGCTGTTCGGCAGCTCACCGGGGCGTCTCGCGCTGGGATCCGCGGTGTCGCTGCTCGCCACGGCTCTGCTTTTCGCGCCGCAGCCGGTGGAGCGGGTGCGGACCTTCTTCGGCATCACCGAGGTCCGGGTGGCCGAGAACGGAAATGCGTACGCAGAGATCCACGGCACGACGCTCCATGGGCTGCAGTTCACCGATGAGCGCCGAAGTGATGCGACGGCGTACTTCGTGCGGTCCGGCCCGCTGGGTGACGTCTTCCGCGCACTCCAGGAGCGCCGGCCCGACGGAGCCGATATCGGCGTGGTCGGACTCGGTGTGGGGACGATCGCGGCGTACGCGCGGCCCGATGACACCCTCGCCTACTTCGAGATCGACCGGGGCGTGGTCGATCTCGCGCGCGACGAGCGCTACTTCACCTACCTCGCCGACGCACCGCGCCCGCCGAGTGTGATCGTGGGTGACGGGCGTCTGGCGCTCGAGGAGGTGCCTGCCGAGAAGTTCGATCTGCTGGTGCTTGACGCGTTCTCCTCGGACACGGTGCCCACACATCTGCTCACACGAGAGTCGATGCAGACATACCTCGCCACGCTGCGACCGGGCGGCCTCATCATCTTCCAGCTCACCAACCGGCACTTCGATCTCGTGGGAGCCGTCGCGTCGACCGCCGGATCACTGGGCCTAGATGCGCGATCGCGCACGTACGAGCCGGAGCCGGCCGAGGCGAGGGAGCTGGCCGCCAAACCATCGACATGGCTTGTGGTGGGCGGGTCTCCCGACCTCGCGGCGTTCGACGCGGCGGGCTGGGAGAAGCCCGGGTCGGGGCCGATCCTCACCGACGACTACTCGGACGTGTTCCGGCTGCTGCGCTGAGCGGAGCGGCCACCTGTAGCACGCCAGGCGCACCAAGGATACCCTCCGCGAGCTCGAGCACCTGCCAGCCCCACGCCGGCTCGGCGGGATGCGGCGGACGGATGCCACTCGGCCCTGCCGCCACTCACCCGAACCGCCCGTAGAACGCCAGATCGCCGAAGACGAGCATCGCGACTTCGCCGTCGTCGCGGTTGGGCCACGCGCGCGCGAACAGCACGTGGCCGACAAGAATCCTCCATAGGGACGATACCCGCCGCTGAGAAGTCCTCAGTTCCCGGCCTACTCATGGCGATGACCGCGCTGGGTGCCATTCGCGCTCGCCGCGGCCGCACGGCTTGCGCCAACTGCACGAACGACTGCCCCGCGAAGCCGAGGTGCGCCCGAGGTTGATCGATGGCACACGACCTGGCGGGTGCCGACGCTAGTTCCGGCGCGACTTCTTGCGATCGTTCTCGGCGAGCAGCCGCTTGCGCAGCCGGATCGACTTCGGCGTGATCTCCACGAGCTCGTCGTCCTCGATGTACTCGAGCGCCTCTTCGAGCGTGAAGGTGATGGGCGGCGCGAGCTGGATGCCCTTGTCGGCCGATGCAGCACGCATGTTGGTCAGCTGCTTGGCCTTGGCCACGTTCACGACGAGGTCGTTGTCCTTGGCGTGCTCGCCCACGATCATGCCCTCGTAGCACATCTCGCCCGGTCCGACGAAGAGCTTGCCGCGGGTCTGCAGCGCGTCGAGCGCGAAGGCGACGGACTTGTCGGTGGACATGGCGATGAGCGAGCCGTTGATGCGCCCGCCGATGTCGCCCTGGTACGGTCCGTACTCGAAGAAGTGGTGGAAGAGCGTCGCCTCGCCGCGCGTGGCGTTCAGAATGCGCGTGCGAAGACCCATCACGCCGCGGGTGGCGATCTTGAATTCGAGGTGCACGTGCTCGTCGCGCTGCACCATGTCGGTCATCTCGCCGCCGCGGCTACCGAAGATCTCGATGATCTTGCCGGCGTACTCGCTCGGCACGTCCACCACGGCCTGCTCGATGGGCTCGAGCTTCTTGCCCCCCTCGTGCTTCATGATCACCTGCGGGCGGCCCACCTGGAACTCGTGACCCTCGCGGCGCATCGTCTCCATGAGAACGGAAAGATGGAGCACGCCGCGGCCGGCGACCTCCATAGCGCTCTTGTCCTCGCTCTCGGTGATGCGCATCGAGATGTTGGACTCGGCTTCCCTGAGGAGACGCTCCTTGATCTGGCGGCCACCGACGATGGTGCCCTCCTTGCCCACGAGCGGGCTCGTGGAAGCGGCAAAGACGACGGACATCGTCGGCTCTTCCACGTGGATCGGGTCGAGCTGCACCGGCTCCAGGCGGCAGGTGAACATGTCGCCGATGTCGGCGTCGTCCACACCTACCACGGCGATGATATCGCCCGCATGCGCCTCTTGTGCCTCGGCGCGGCCGAGCGCCTCGAAGGTGAAGAGTTGCTTGACCGTGGCCTGGTAGCGGCTGCCGTCGTTCTTGATCACGAGGATCTTCTCGCCTGAGTGCATCGTGCCCGAGAAGATGCGCCCGATGCCGATCCGACCGACGTATTCCGAGTGGTCGATCGTGCAGACCTGCATGGCCACCGGGCCGTCGGCATCAACGTCGGGGGCTGGCACGTGCTTCACGATGGCGTCCAGCAGCGGACCCATGTCCATGTTGCCGTCGTCCGGCTCCAGGCGCGCGTAGCCGTTCACGGCGCTCGTGTAGATGATGGGGAAGTCGAGCTGTGAGTCGTCCGCGCCGAGATCGACCATGAGGTCGAACACCTCGCCGATGACCTCCAGCGGACGAGCGCCCTGGCGGTCGATCTTGTTCACGACCACGAGCGGCTTGAGCCCGTGCTCGAGCGCATGCCGGAGCACGAAGCGCGTCTGCGGCATGGGGCCGTCGAAGGCATCCACGATAAGCAGGCAGCCGTCGGCCATCTTGAGCACGCGCTCCACCTCGCCGCCGAAGTCGGCGTGGCCGGGCGTGTCGATGACGTTGATCTTCACGTCGCCCCAGCGCACCGAGATGTTCTTGGCGAGGATGGTGATCCCGCGCTCGCGCTCCTGGTCGTTGGAGTCGAGCACCTGGTCGACGACCTGCTGGTTGTCGCGGAAGACGTGCGTGGCCTGGAGCAGCCGATCCACGATGGTGGTCTTGCCGTGGTCGACGTGGGCGATGATCGCGATGTTGCGGATGTTCTCAGCGCGCATGGGGAAGCTCGAATCTCTTGGGTGAATGCAGCGGTACAGGGTAGCACGCCGAGGGGATGACTGTCGCGCGGACAGGCACACCCGAGACCCACCGGCGTCTGTTTGGACGCGCGGTCAGTCCGACGCCGTAACGCCCCCCGTACGTATCTCACCAGTAGTCCGCGGTCTTGAAGTCCGGCAGACACTCCTGGCCGAAACCCAACCAGCCGGTGGCTAGCGGGTTACTGGCCTTCGGGTTTCCGCAGGGTCCAGCGTTCCCCTCTTCACGTACCGCTGGTATACATCCAGCTTCTGCTTGAGCTCGGACCGGAACCGGAAGATGATCTGCGGCTCGGCGGGGTAGGTTTGTCCGCACTGCTCTGCGAGCATCCAAGTGCCGTTGTCGATGAGCGCGTCGTAGGGACTGACAGGATTCACAAGCGCACTCCATGTCCAGCTTGCGTCTCGGCGCTTCACCAGTGGCGCACCGGCGAGCGCTTGCCACTCGAGTCTACCCCCACGAGGCGCGCCGTCTGTCTGGAAGCGCTGGCCAGACGCCCCGTCACCTGCTCAGGACCACGTCTATCCCGTAGAGAACCAGATCCAGCTTGCCCGACGGGAGACGGCCGACATGCTCGCTGAGCGACGCCCTGTCGAGCGTCACCGGCTGGGACACGTTGGCTACAGAGTCGTTCTTGAGCCCGGTGGCGCTGCCCTCGAGCAGCACGTTGCCCGGGGCGTCCGCCAGGTGCAGGTTGCTCGTGAGGGGCACACAGACGACAGTGGCGATGCGACTCCGGTTGAACGAGTCGCTCTGCACGACGACCACAGGACGGCGGAACCCCGGTTGGGAGCCCACCGGCTCACCGAGATCGGCCCACCAGACGTCGCCCTGCGAGATCACCATTCTGAACGCTCGAGCACGCGCTTGCCGACGGACGTCGCGAACCCGCCATCGGCCGACTCGTTCGCGTACAGAGCGTCGAGGGCGCTCGTCACGTCGTCTTCCGAGTGACGGGCGACGTACTCGCGGACAGCGCGGCTGTAGAGCTGGCTGCGCGACTGCTTGAGCTTCGCGGCGAGGCGGTCGGCTTC
>JBASOJ010000064.1:0-2094 GCA_049658145.1 Coriobacteriia bacterium | reverse complement strand
CTTTGGCAGCCGCTTGACCGCCTCGCCGATGACCTCAAGGTTGCGAATAACAGCATCTTGCGCCAGCTCATCACCCGCCCACGCACTCTCGTCCATGCCTGAGACGTAGCGCGCGATCCGTTCGCAGTGTTCGGCGATGTCAGCCAGGAAGATACGGACGTCACGCGACAGAGCGGACTTCGCCCATGATGTACGGTCTCATGAGCGGCCTGAGGGCGGCATCGCTCACAAGGTCGATGGCCAGGCCGGTGAGCTCCTCAAGGTACCGCTTCAGTATCCGATGGCGCTACAGACACTCGCCGGTACGGGCATCGCACGAAACCGCGCTGAGAGCTCGATACAGCAAGCCAGGTGCTGGAAGCTCGAGGCACTCGCCGGCGACAAGGCGGTCCAAGGCCGCCTTGGCAGAGACCTCAGGTGCGCCGAAGACCTCAGACACTTCACGCACCGCGGCACTCCCGTACTTCTCGACGAAGTCGAGAACGCTCAGGTCGTCGAAGTCCGGATTCCGGCGCTCGATGGGCTTGCCCGCAAGAAGATCGATCAAGTTGGCCATCTGCTCGAACGTGCGCCAGCCCCGCGCGAGTCGCTCTTTCCCGTCGACCACAACCAGGAAGGTGGGAAAGCCGTGGACATCCCTCCGCCGGCACTCCAGCCTATCGCGAGCGAACTCGTCTGCTGCCCGTCCTCTGAAGTCGGCCATGAAGCGACTCCGCTCCAGGCCCGCCTCTTCGGCGATGTTGGCCAGCGTCTCGGCTTGGTCGAGTCCGCCACCTTCAGTGGCGGCCACCTCACGCAGGCGACGAAGGTAACGATCGGCGAGCGTCTCGTCCTGGAGCTTCGCCGCTTCGTAGGCGATGTTTGACGGCCAGGTGGACGCAAAGGGGGTCTTCACGAACTCAGTCACCTCTACGGGCATCCCATGTTTCTGTGACGCCTCGAGCCAGTGGTCGGCGATGGGCTGCAGCCAATCCGGGCCACCTATCCCGTTCATCGGATCGGAGAAGGTCGCACTGTCCTCAACCAGACCGCCCATCACGAAGCGGACCGTCAATTGGTCGCCGTACGCCTCCCGCAAGTGCCTGAGCACCGGCTCCGATCCCCAGCACCACGTACAGTAGGGATCGGTGTACTCGATGATCTCGATTGTGTGATTCATGACGGGGCCTTCCTCATGCGCAGCACTAACGCGCATATACCCACCAGCGTTGGGCTATGGCTCCGAATAGTCGGCAGACAACAATCCGACAGCAAGACTGAACGAGGCACCCCGAAGGGTGCCTCGAAATGCGCTGGTCGGACTTAGTAAACGCGTTTGTAACCAGTGCAACTGTCAAGTGAGACTGAATCGCGCCTTCCCAGCGATGGCCCTACTGCTTCCAGTCCCAGCCGATCTCCAGCACGCCGCGGCCGCCGCCCTCGTAGAACGCGAGCGTCACGTGGTACTCACCGTCCACCCACGTCATCTGCCGCGTGGTGCGGTCGATCGCGAACTCGGGCTTGTCGCCGTAGCGCTCCTGGTAGTAGGCGTAGACGTCTTCGAGCGAGAGATCCGGCCCGTTCTGGCCATCCCGGTCGGCGATGTCGAACTGCCGCCAGTACGCCATGTCCGTGCCGCGGTAGAGGTACTCGTAGTACGTGTCCTCGAAGAACACGAACTCGCCCGGGGTCTCCACCAGGTCGGTCGGATACTCCGCGTAGAAGGGGTTCGTCTCGGTCACCTCGGCCCTGGGCAGGTCCACCGTCACGTACACGGCGTTGTAGCCGCCCTCCTCGGTGGTGTTGACCTCCACCGCGTACTCCCCGATGGTGCCCTCGATGTAGCCGTCCGAGGCATCGGCATCAGTCGTGGCGCTCATGAGGCCGAGGTAGTGCTCGAGCACCTCGGCGGTCGGCGCGGCGGTCTGGTAGACCACGTGGTGGATGTTGCGGAGCCCGCCCTCAACGGCCGCCCACTGCGGGTCGTTGCGGACCGAGTAGTAGGCGGTGTCGATGAGATCGGACTTGTAGAGCGGCACCTCATCTGTGGGCCAGCCGTCGAGCAACTGCACCGTCCACTCGGCGGGTGCCTCGGCGGAGGCCTCGGGTGTCTCG
>JBASOJ010000063.1:0-45924 GCA_049658145.1 Coriobacteriia bacterium | reverse complement strand
CTAGCCTCGATATTTCACGAAGGTCCTCCAGCCGGTCTCAAAGCCCCGAAACCGACCTCATGCCACGATATCGCATCCATCTGAGCGTCGCGGAGGTCGCTGTCCGGGTCCCGCGAGCCCGGATGTGTCTTCCCGAGTCGTTTCCGGCTGTTTCAGGGCGCGGTGAAGCGAGCCTCCGTGATCCGTGTGTGCGATGGGGCTGAGACGGGCCGCTTCAGCCGGCAGGCAGGGCTCTCAGCCTTGCGAACGCTGTGGCGAGCACATCGGCCCACGGCCAGGAGTGCGGCAGGCGCAGCGTGATCCCTCGCGCATGGTTCACGATCCTGCCGGCGACGTGCAGCAGACGGTAGCGCAGGCGCTTGGGCTCGGAGGTGCGAAGCGTCGTGCCACAGAGCAGCAGCATCCTGGCCCACGCCACCAGATCGATCCCGGTCAGCACGAGCTCGAGCCAGGCCTCGTTCAGAGAGAAGAGACGGAAGGGCAGGTTGCGAAGACCGGATGCCTTGGCGCATCGGATCGAGTCCTCGATCGCGGCACGCTGACGATGTATCTGTTCCAGACGCGCGATGCGGCCACCCTTCTGGTTGGTGAGCATCACTTGGAAGCGGTGACCGTCGACGTCTGTGAAGGAGAGCTGTGCTCCGGGGTGCGGACGCTCACGACGGCAGATCGCACGCGTACCGGCCGGCCAGGAGGACAAGCCGATATCGAGTTCGGTGACCCACGCGCCGTCACGCAGATCGCCGCCGGCATCGAGTGCGGGGACCCAGGCGCTCTCGGGCAGGTCGAGTATCGCGTCACGCACTCTCCCGGACAGGTCGCACCCCACCGAGAAGGAGAGCCCGCGTGCGGCCACCGCATCGAGGAAGGCGTGTGTGGCGCCCGCCGAGTCGCATCTCACGAGCGTGCCGGGGTTCACTACACCGGCGGGTAGCTGGGCCAGCGCACGCTCCAGCACCTCGATGTGGTCTGAGGCGGTGTTGGATCCGGCGTTGCCCGGACGAAGGACACCGGACAGCGCTTCTCCGGTGGTGGCCTCGAAGCACAGCAGCGGGTGGAAGCCATAGCCTCCCTTGTAGGTGCCGGCGGCGCGTTCCTTCTCAGAGTGAGAGGTGACAAGCGTGGCGTCGATGTCGAGGATCACGCGGGAGGAGGGCGTGTCGGCGAGTTCCCACACACGGGCGCGGGCCAGAGCGCGCGCCTCGCGGATGTGTGAGAGCATGCGCGCGTCAAGGCGCTCGAGAGCCCGATAGGCGGTCGCATCAGATGCGACATCGCCGAAGAGTACGCCTTGGTCCCTGAGCGCCCCGAGATCGGTGAGGCAGTCGCCTCCGTCGGCGAGCATCACGGCGATGTCGCGCATGACGCGTCCGGGCTCGTGACGCACGGCGCGGGAGTGGTGCCGGAGTCCACAGACGAGCCCGTCGGTGAGGCCGATCGCATCGGTCAGGCCGGTGAGCAGTGCGGTACCGGCGCGAGAGGTCAGACCCTTGATGTCGCACGTGACTTCAAAGCGGGTGGCTGACGTGGTAGCGTTCACCAAGACGGTGATCCTTTCGCATGGGTTCTGGACGGCTTCGTAACCACCATTATCCCAGCTCAGAGGCTCACCGTCGCCTGTTTCAGGGCAGAATCTCAGCCGGTTCGTGAAATATCGAGGCTAGTAGTACTCGATGGTAATGCCGCCGATGCCGGCCTCGATCGAGATATCCCAGTACGCCCCGTCTTCGCTGAAGCGGTCGCTCTCATAGATGGTGCGGTCTTCGCCGTCCACACGGTCCCAGTCGCCCCTGACCGTCATGCCCGAGAGGCCCGTGTTCATCTCAACGTATACACGATCGCCCTCGGGCACCCGGATCGTGAGGGCGGAGACCCCCGCCTCGATCTCCACCGACACGGGGCCATCGATATCGGCGTCGTCCGAATCGCCGAGGGTCAGCGTACCATCGGAGACGCCCGCTTCCAGTTGCAGCCTGCTCACCGGAAGATCGCGCAGATCCAGATCGTAGCGGGTGACGCCGGCCGCGATATCAAGGTCCCAGACCACGTCATCCGAAAGCGTCACGTCGAGCTGTGTGTCGGACTCGAGCGGATCCCACACGTGTTCACCGAGACCGATCCGCGCGTCCGCGGCACGGCCACTGACATCCACGTCGAAGACCGGCTCGAACGGAGAACGCCCGTCGGCGGTCACGAGGCTGCTACCCGCCTGCACGGTGAGCACGCCGACACCGCCTTCGATGCGCGCCGCTCCTTCGGTCACGGCCGGCTCTTCGGCAGCCGACAGGCTGAAAGGCTCCGACTCGCCGATCCCCGCGAAGGTGAGGGGCCAACCGGTGGTAGGTGTCATCGCGAGCGCGCCATACGCCAGGCCGCCGATGACCACGATGCTGCCCAGGGCACGGACCCACTCGCTCTTGAGCCCCTTGCCGACGAGCTCAAGGCCGAGGGAGATGATCAGGAGCGGCCAGAGTCGGAGGATGTTCAGCCATACGTCCCAGCCAAGATAGCCGACCATCTGACCGAGGAAGATCAGGCCGAACGTGATGGTGGACAGTCCTTCGAAGAGATGCCGGATCGTCCAGCGCCCTTCGCCGGGCGCGAACATCGCGCGTACGCCGAACGCGATGATGATGAGCGGCCAGAACCGCCATAGCTGGATGCGGGGCGCGAACTGGCTCACCAGCAGGACGAGGCCGACGAGCACGAGGGCGGCGCCCCACCAGACGCCGGAGCGGCGCACGCGGGCGGGCGCAGCGGGCGGTGGGGACTCCGGTTCGGGTACGGATTCGGAGGCGGGCCGCGGGGTGTTCTCGTCGGACATCGGGATCACTCACTCTCGTGAAGGTGGTTGCTGTGTGGGCCGGACCCCGCCGGGCTACACCTCGTCTGGACCCGTTGTCTTTGATACCCGGATTCGAGCGATCCTCCTCCGCCTGACCGCGTCGACCTTGACCGTCAGGTCGCGGTGCCGGATCTCCTCGCCGCCCACCGGGATGTGTCCGAGCTCCACCAGCACCCAGCCGGCCACGGTCTCGTACTCGTCCGACTGCGGCAGGTCCCAGTTGAGGGTTTCGTTGGCCTCATGCACGGACAGCAGCCCGTCGATGACCCATTCGTCCGGCCCCAGCTCCGTGATGTAACGGCGTTCCCGGTCGAACTCGTCGGCGATCTCCCCGATGATCTCCTCGACGATATCCTCGATCGTCACCAGCCCTGCGGTGCCGCCGTACTCGTCCACGACCACCGCAAGGTGGTTGTGGGCGCTCTGCATGTCCTTGAGCATCGCGAGTATCGGCTTCGTCTCGGGCACGAAGACCGCAGGGCGCACGTAGGCCGCGATCGACTCGGACAGCACGCCACGCGCCGCCGGACCGACGAGGTCCTTGAGCATCGCGATACCGATCACGGTATCCGCCTCCTCGTGGAAGACGGGCAGACGCGAGTAGCCCGACGTGCGGAACGCCTCGATCGCCTCACCAACAGTGCTGGTGTCCTCGAGCATCAGCATGTCGACCCGCGGGACCATGATCTCCTTGGCCACCATGTCGCCGAGCTCGAAGATCTCGTGGATCATCCGTTTCTCGTCTGGCAGGAGTGTCCCCTGCTCGGTCACCAGAAGCTTGATCTCCTCCTCGGTGACCCCGGGGCGCACCGATCCGGGCGTCACGCCGAGCAGACGCGCGGCGGCGTCGGTCGAGCGCGACAACACCCAGATGAGCGGCGCGGTGGACTTCTGGAGCAGCGTGATGGGGCCGGCGACCGCCTTGGCGACGCTCTCGGCCCGCTGAAGACCGAGGCGCTTGGGCGCAAGCTCGCCGAAGACCAGCGTGAGGTACGAGATGACGAGCGTCACCAGGAACACCGACAGGCCCGAGGCGACCGACCGCACCCACGGCACGCCGAGCGAGGCGAACCAGGAGGCCACCGGCTCGGCAAGGGTGACTGCGGCTGTTGCCGACGCACCGAATCCGACCAGGGTGATACCCACCTGAATGGCTGCGAGGAGTCTGGAGGGATCCTCGGTGAGGCGCAATGCCGAGCGGGCACGCTGAGAGCCTTCGTCGGCCTCCATCTTGAGCGCGGCGCGGCGCGCGCTCACCAGTGCGATCTCGGCGGCCGCGAAGTAGCCGTTGATCGCGATCAGGACGACAACAAAGAGAATCTCACCCAATATCCCATCCATACCGATAAGGGTACCAGGTATGCGGCCGCCCAGGCGGTCGCATACGTGCGCGCTCGAGCGAACAACAGTACGATTGCCCGGACGCCGATCGGATGGGGGTACTGCGTGCCGGAGGTCAACGAGGAGGTCCGCGCGGTTGAAGCGGTGGTGCGGTCGCTCACGACCGCCGCGAAGACGCTGCGCCTCTATCCGGCCTCCAGTCCGATCCCCATGCAGGCGATGGAGTCCACGAGCGAGGCGGTCGCCGGCATGTTGCGCACCCAGCCGACCCTACCGCTGGTGGTCGCCCGGAACGGTTTCACCTACCATGGCGCGCCGCTGAACGTCGCCGGAGCCTCGGATCTGGCGAACGTGCTGACCGCGCACGGGGTGGCCGAGGTGGACTTCCTGCCTGGCTGCAACACGACCGAGTTGCTGGCGTTCCTCGGGGTCATCCTCCGCGACGCTCCGGAGGTTCTCGCCGAGGGTGGCGCGGCGGCGGCCCTGGCGATCGCGGGAGTCGCCGATATCGTCGTCTCCGAGGTCGTGCTCACTGCCGCTGTGGCCGAGATGGCGCCCGGCGAAGACATCGACGGATTCCTCCGCGAGCTGGCCGCCGACGAGGAGAAACTCGCGACATGGCTCGCGGCGGCGGCCTCGGGCGACCCGGCGGCGCTCTCTGACGGTCTGGCCGAGCTGGCCCGTGCCGCCGGCCCGGGCGGTCTGGCCAAGCTCGAGGCCACCCTCGGCAAGGCGTACCTCGTCCAGGATGCGGCCTCCCGTGACGCGCTCGTGGGTCTGGCCCTTCGTGACGGAGAGGCGGCCGGGGTTCTGCACGGCATGATGCAGTCGCTCAGGCCTACGGAGGTCGCCACATCACTAGCCGACGGCCTCTACGCCAAGAACATGCTCTCGATGTCGAACGTGCTCTCATCGATCCCGTTCGCGTCGCTTGACGCCATCATCGACGAGTTGCGTCCGCTACTCGCCGGAGAAGGCCACACCGACCGCGAACTGAGCTTCCTCGGGCACATGCTCGACGCGCGCGCCCACTCCGGCAAGGAGGTGCCCCTGGCGGATCGGCATCTCGACTACCAGAAGATCGCCAGTCTCGCGAACGTCGACGATGACACGCTCGGCAAGGCGCGATCGGAGATCGGCGCGTCCGGAAGCACGCTCAACACCCGCACCGTCAACACGATGCTCTCGCTGCTCGACCAGCACCAGGACTTCAAGCTGTGGTCCAAGACTCTGCAGAACCTCGCGGGGATCGTCCCGCGGTTGATCGCCCAGCGGGATCTCGAACTCGCCGACCGGGTCTTCGCCGATCTCGCCGGACGGGAGGCCAGGACCACGCAGCCGTGGCCGGGTCTCGCCGATCAGATGCGCGCCGCGTTCGAGCGGGCGACCTCCGCCGAGGCGATGGCTTCGCTGCTCGCGGCCGTGCTCGACGACCCTGCGCATGTCACCACCGCGACGAGCATCCTCAGGCGGGTCGATCCGCCGGCACAGCAGCGGTTCGTGGCGGCAGCGATCGATCAGCGCCAGCGGGACGGGCTCGCCGTGGCCGAGCAGTTGCTGGGACGCAGGCTGATCGGGCTGCTCGTGGCACTTGCACCCGACGTGCAGTGGTTCCAGGCCGGCACCGTGGCGCTCCGCCTGTCCCAGGAGACCGATCTCCACTCGCGGGACACGCTCATCGTGCTGTCCCGACGGCCCGACGAACGCTCCCGGCAGGAGGTCGCCAAAGCACTTGCCGCCTCCCCTGCGGCGCTGGCGGTGAGCGTCCTCGCCGAGATGGTGGGCGACTCGATGCTTGAGGTGGCCGTCACGGCGGCGCGCTCACTCGGCCACACGCCCGCCCTCGGCGCGGCCGCGGCACTGGAACGAAGCTTCGCCTCGCTCGACGCGGTCGGCAAGAACTTCCCCCTCGCGCGCGAGATCCTCGGCGCCCTGGCCCGCACTCCGGATGCGGGGGCGGCGCAGGTGCTGGAGCGGATCGGCAACCAGCGGATGCTGATCAAGCGAGGTCATTTCTCGGAGATCCAGGACCTCGCCCGACAGGCGATCGCATCACGTGGCAAAGGGGGTGTTCGCTCGTGAGCGAGGACCTGGCCACCACACTCGTGACGACCCTCTCGGGTGCGCGCAAAGCGTTCAGCCTCTACCCGGCGATCCATCCCGAGCACAAGGGGGCCCTCGACGCGCTCGTGGAGGCTGCGACGGAGGCTACCGCCGCCGGTCCGTTCACGCTCAATCTGCACCTCGGCCGCCTCTACCAGGAGAGCAGGGTCCTGCCTGCCGACGCGCCGGGCATGCGGTCGATGGCCGAGTCGTTCGAGGCGCACCGGGTCGAGAGCATGACGTTCAACCCCGGCTTCACACGCACGGACGCGACCGCCCTTGTCGAGATCCTCGCGCTCAAGCCGTCACTCGATCTTGATGTCGGCTACGAACTCGAGGGGCGCGGCGTCTTCGGCGTAGTGGTTCAGCGCCTCGTGGAACCCGACGCCGTCGAGGCCGAGGAGCGAGAGGAGCAGCGCGGCCGGGACCGCGCCATGTACCAGCGTCTGGTGGCCGCGCTCAAGCGCATCAACACCCAGCTCGGTCCGGCGGGCTCGCAGAATCTCGGCGACACGGCGACGGTGGTCGAGAGTCTGCTGGAACGCTTTATGGAGGACAGTGCCGCCGTGCTCGGACTGGCGACGATGCGCAACGCGAGCGAGGCCGACCTGTTCCATTCGGTCAACACCCTCATCTACTCGCTCACCATCGGCGTGGGGCTCGAGATCCCCGAGGAGGGGCTCACGGCACTCGGTGTCTGCGCGCTGCTGCACGACATCGGCAAGATCGCCTTCAACCGCGACGATCCGGCGCAGGAAGAGCGCATCCGGCAGCTCCACCCGCGCGTGGGTGCGGAGATCCTCGCCCGAATGCCCGAGGTGGACCAGGCTGCGATGCTCGTCGCTTTCGAGCATCACTACCGGCCCGATGGCGGCGGCTGGCCCGAGATGGAACCGGGGTATGTCGCACACCCGTACAGCAGGATCGTCAGCATCGCCGACCGTTACGATCGCCTCACGACAGGGCTGCCCGGAGCCGACGGGCTCACGCCGGACCGCGCTGTGGTCCAACTCCTGCGCGAGACCGCGGGCTCACTCGACCTGACCTTCACCCGCGTGTTCGTTCGCGAGATGGGAGCCTTCCCGGTGGGATGCCTCGTCCGCCTGTCGGACCAGTCGGTGGGGGTGGTGAGCGCGCCGGGACTCGACCCGCTCAAGCCGAGGGTCCGACTGGTCTATGGCGCGGACGGTCTCGCACTCAAGGCGAAGCCCGACACCGACCTTGCCGACTCGGAGCTGAGTATCATCGAGGTGGTCCCCCCCGCCAACCTGAGCGAGACGGTCTCCAACCATCTCTGAGGTCGCGCGGTCACCCGCCGCTCGCGGGCGGCTACTAGCCCGCGGTCGTCGGGTTTATCTTGTGTAGAACAAGGGCGATGAGCGCGAGACGCCGGCCGCGATCCTGGCAGCTCTCCACGAAACGAGCGACCGTCTCGCGCATCTCAGCCGAAGGCTTGAAGCGGATGAGTCCGCCTGCACGAGCGAGGATCCGGCTGTCGCACAACGACTCGACCTCGGGCTCCAGCTCCTCGGCGCGTCTGCCAAGCCGCGACGCCAGACCGTCGAGATCGAGAACCGCATCGGGATTGCGGTGGAAGAAGACAAGGATGTCCCAGGTCAGGAGCGAGCGGACGTGTTGGTCCACGAACTCGATGACCGCAGGGCCGAGCACACCTTCGAGATCGTACAACGTCAACCTTCCCTATGCCGCTGCTCGTGACGGGTGCACGACTGTACCCGCCAGACCTAGGTGAGCGGCGTAGCCATTCCATACTAAACCATCGAGTTGTCCGCTGGACAGCGTTGTGAGTGACGTAACTCTAGCTTAGGTTGCGACAGAAGGCGTGCGTAAACGCCCAGCGGCACGAATCGTGGGATGGTCGGTCTACCACGTCGGCCCACACCCGTGCGACACTATCGTCGGGAGAACAACGACGCCCAGGCTGCCCCACGGGACGGACGCGCCCCGCGGGGTGCACGGCGTCCGCACGCATACGGAGACCCGAGCGCGCACGGGAGGACCCATGTTCTCACAGGCCATCGTCGCAACCGATCTGGGGCCAGCCTCTGAAGGCATCGTCGCCTGCGCGGGGACGCTGAGCTCGCTCGGGATCAAAGAGGCCGTACTCGTTCACGCCATCGACCTCGGGCGCGAGCCCTCCCCCGACCAGGACGCCGTATTCCGGCATCAGGCAGACTCCCTAGAAGCAGCGGGTGTTCGCGTGCACGTTGAGACACCGCTCGGCTACCCGCCGCACGCGATCACGAAGCTCGCGCTCCAGCACGGCGCCGGGATCATCGTGATGGGTACCCGGGGACAAGGGCTCTTCCCTACCGGTTTCTCGGGAAGCGTGAGCTCTGACGTGGTCCGCCTCAGCTCGGTACCGGTCCTTCTCCTACCGGCAAGCGCAGCGCCGGATGCCGCTTCCGGCGGACAGGCATGCGCGCGGTTGCTGGCGTCCGTGCTCGTCCCCATCGACCTCACCGAGGAGGCCGAGCGCGTGTGCGAGCTGGCCTGCGGTCTCTCGAGAACAGGAGCCGACCGCTTCGAACTACTGAACGTGGTCGAGATGTCCTTCGAGGCCGTCCGGGAGGGCCGCGAGGCCCACGCGCGCGAGCTGCTGGAGCGGATGGCGACCCGGGCGCGCGCGGCCGGGTCGGCCGACGTGAGCACCACGCTCGCCCACGGCAAGCCCGATGAGGAGGTCGCGCGGTTCGCCGCCTCTGGCCGCTACACGCTCGTCGTGTTGGCGCCCGGCTGCCACGACACGATCGATCAGGCCTTCGGTTCGGTCACGAACGCGGTCATCCGCACATCATCCACGCCGGTGCTGCTTGCGCCTCCGGGGTGCGACACGACCTTCTACGCTCGAGGGAACACGTAGAGCATCACCGAGAGGAAATGCAGCAGGCTCCCCGCGAGCACCCACAGGTGCCAGACGGGATGCATCCACTTCACCTTCTTGAGCAAGTAGAAGATGGTGCCGAGCGAGTACGCGAGACCGCCTGCGATGAGCAGCCGCACGCCCGCTGGTTCGAGGTTGTTGGCAATCGGTTTGATGGCGAAGATCGCGAGCCAACCCATGCCGAGATAGACGACGGCTGACACCCACTTCGGCCGATCGACCCAGAACGCCTCGAGCGAGATTCCCGCGACCGCGAGTGTCCACACGACCGCGAAGAGCCACCACCCGCCCTCGTCCCGGATGGTCACGAGCGTGAACGGCGTGTACGTGCCCGCGATGAGCAGGTAGATGCCCGCGTGATCGATGACCTTGAAGACGCGACGCGCCCCGGGGTGCGTGATCGCATGGTAGAGCGTCGACGCTGTGTACAGCAGGAACATGGTCACGCCGTAGACGATGGCGCTCGCAAGGTGCCACCCGTTGCCCCACATCGCCGCGATGAAGATCAGTACGACGAGTGCGGCGACGCTGAGCGCGGCTCCAACACCGTGAGTGACCGCGTTGGCGATCTCCTCGCCGAGCGAGTAGGGGTGCTTGTGCTTCGTCTGGTCCTCGCCGGTCACTGCGCCTCCGCTTCCTGGGCCGGTCCCGTCACCACGTGACATGCGATGCACCCCGACTGCGGGTGACTCTCGGGCGATCGTGCGTCCGAGGCGATGGGCGGCGCGAACACGTGCATGAACAACGCGAGAACGACGAGCAGGAGGGCGACGGCACCCAACCACCCGAGTGTCCGGGAGCCCGGTGAGACCTGCGCGCCGTCGTGATCCTCGGCAATCGTCGGATCAACCATTGGGCCTCCTCGTCAGGGAGCAGGCTCTACTATACCGCCACGAACACACGGTCGCAGAGCGCCTGTCAGATACAGGTTCGATAATTATTAACGACCGGCGTCTAAGCGTGCGGCCCGTGTGGCATCAACTGGGTGGTACCGCACCCTGCTTCCGAAGATGGTCGTCCCAGCGGCGCCAGCGTGCAGCGGTCGCGGGGCCGTGCACGCGCTTTGGAACTTCAAGGCTTCAGCGAGGGGTGTCTCTCATGTATGAGATGACCGCTGGCGCCGAGGAGGAGCGCGTCCCGCAAAGCAGGTTCACGCTATCGAGCGTCCTGCTCGTCGCCGCCGCACTGGCGTTCGTGACAGCACTCATCGTGATCTCCGGTGAGTCGTCACCTGCATGGTTCCTCTACCTGCTGCCGATCGTCATCGGCGCGCTCGCCTACGACATCGGAGGCGGCGTGATCGTGACGGCGCTGAGTGCGGCCGCCGTGTTCCTTGCGGCTCCGCCCACCGCACTGTCCGCCGGATGGCCGGAGTTCCTGGCCGGGTTCGCGGTGTTTCTGATGTGCGGCGTCGTGATCGGCTGGCAGGCACACCGCCAGCGGACTCACCGTGTCGCACTCGAACGTGCGTCCGCGCTCGACGCGCTCACGGGCGTGCTCAAGGCCGAGGACTTCGTCAGCGAACTCGGCGGGGAGGTCCGCCGCGGTGACCGGTACGGTCACAGCGTGGGGCTCGTGCTCGTGCACGTCGAGGATTTCGACGAGTTCGCGCGCCTCTTCGGACACTACAAGTCCGAGTCGATGCTGCGGCATCTGTGCGACGTCATCCGACTGACCGTGCGCGCCACCGACACGATCGGCCGGCTCGAGCCCACGACCTTCGCAGTCGCCCTGCCGCATGCTGACGCAGCACGGGCGGCGGCTGTCGCCGAACGGCTCATCACCACCACACGCGCTGCCGAGTTCGAGGGCGATGCGCTCGAACCGATCACAGCCTGCGTAACCACGGCGTCCTCGGCAAGCTACCCGGCCGATGCCGTCGACCAGATCGAACTGCTGCAGCAGGTGAAGAGCCGTCTTGGAGAGCGGCGGGCAGCAGAGCACGACGCAAGCGAGAAGAACGCAGCGGTGTCATGAGACGCCTCGTCTCTTCCACGGTCTTGTTCGTCTTCTGGCTCGTGATCACCGGGTCGGTCAAGCCGCTCGATCTGGGCATCGGACTGGTCCTGAGCGCGGCGATCGGCTACTGGGCAGAGCACGTTCTGTGGCGCGGCGAGCACGAACCGCTCACCGCGCGCGCCTGGCTCCGGGTACCCGCGTACCTGCTCTGGCTCATCAAGGAGATCGTGGTGGCGGCCCTCTACGTTGCCGAGCGAGTGCTGGACCCCAAGCTCAACATCGCGCCGGTCATGCACACCCATCGTGTCCACTTCGAGAGCGATACCGCACGGGTGGCCTTCGCCAACTCGATCACCCTCACCCCCGGCACGATCACGGTGGACATCTCCGAGGACACCTTCGTCATCCATTGCCTGAACGCATCGTTCTCGGACGAGATCTCGAGCGGCGACTTCGAGCAACGCGTCGCCCGGACCTTCGACGACTAGGAGACGACGTGACGACGTTCCTCTGGGCCATAGCGATCGTACTGCTTGTGAACGCGTTCCTCTGCCTGCTGCGCGGCTATCTCGGCCCGACGGTCGCTGACCGAATCCTCGCGATCAACGTTGTGGGCACGAAGACCATGGTCGTGCTGTGTCTCCTCGCATTCGTGTTCGAGCGGAGCCTGTTCGTCGACGTGGCGATCGTCTACGGGCTGCTCAACTTCGTCGTCACCGTCGCGGCGGGCCGATTCCTGGAGACCGGACAGCTCAAGGGTGACTGGTGATGGAGTGGCTCGCCTCGGCGCGTGACGCGCTCGCCATCGTTCTGTGCTGCACTGGCGCCTTCTTCTTCATCGTCGGCACACTCGGCCTCCTCCGCTTCCCGGACTTCTACGCTCGCACCCACGCCGCCACCAAGTGCGACACCGTCGGCGCGGGCTCGATCCTGCTAGCGCTCGCCGTTCTGCGCGGATTCGAGCCGGACATGCCGAAGTTGCTGCTGCTCGCCGGCCTGGTGATGCTCTCGAGTCCCACCGCCGCGCATGCGTTGGCGCGCGCGGCCTACCGCACCGGACTCCAACCCTGGCTGAAGCCCGGTGGCGACTCATGAGCACCATCTTCGACATCACGCTGATACTGCTGCTGATCGCGTGCTCGGTCGCCGTGGTGCGACTGAAGGACCTGCTCGCGGCCGCCGTGGTCTTCTCCACGTACAGCCTGACCATGTGCCTGTTGTGGCTGCACCGCGGCGCCCCCGACGTGGCGATGACCGAGGCTGCTGTAGGAGCAGGCATCACCACCGTGCTCTTCCTGATCGCGATCGGCCGAACGACGGGACACGAGCGATGATACGTCGAGCCCTCGTCATCGCACTCCTCGTCGCAGTGGCCGTGCCGCTGCTGCTTGCGGTGTCCCAGCTGCCGCCACACGGCTCACCTGACACGCCGCCGTATACGCACATCTCGCCCTACTATCTGGAGCACGGAGCCGAGGAGGGCGGCGCCGAGAACATCGTGACCGACGTCATCCTCAACTACCGGGGCTTCGACACACAGCACGAAGTCACGGTCATCTTCACGTCCATGGCGGCCGTGCTCGCAGTGCTGATGCTCGCCAAGCCCGATCGCGCACCGAAGGTGGCGCCGGCACCAGAGCTGCCGGTGAGCGTGATCGTGCGCTTCATCGTCCGGGTTCTGGCGCCCTTCATCGCGATGTTCGCGATCTACGTCATCCTCAACGGTCACGTCACGCCCGGCGGTGGCTTCCAGGGCGGCACCATCCTCGCCGCGCTGGTTATCGCGCTCTCGCTGGTCTTGAGCCGTGAGGACGCGGACGCGCTGCTGCCACGTAAGCCCGAGCACTTCCTGCAGGCGGCGGCCCCCATCGCCTTCTTCCTCGTTGGCACGACCGGGCTCGTGTTGTTCGGTGAGTACCTCTACTTCCCCCGCGACGAGGCGCAGCGGTGGATCAGCGTGCTGATGCTCGTGATCATCGAGATCGGCATCGGTGTCGGTGGTGCGAGCGTGCTCATCCGGATCTTCCGCGCGATGAGGGCAGACTGATGCTCGAGTCCCTCTGGCAGAACCTCGACTACGCCGCCTCGGTGGTGCTGTTCTGCATCGGGCTCTACGCCGTCATCACGAAGAGCAACCTGATCAAGAAGTTCATGGGACTCAACATCATGGAGACCGCGGTCTTCGCCTTCATCGTCGCACTCGGTGTGGTCGACGGCGGAGACGCCCCGATCATGGGCACCGGCGCCGAGCCGCCGTTCATCAATCCCCTCCCGCAGGCACTCATCCTGACCGGCATCGTCGTTGCGGTGAGCACGACCGCGCTGGCACTGAGTCTCATCATCCGCATCTGGATACAGACCGGGACGATCGAAGCCGACGAACTCAGGGAGATCGAGTGATGATCACCTGGCCACCGCTCCTAGCACTGCTCATCGCGATCCCGATGACCTCGGCAGTGCTTACGCCTGCGGTCGCGCGAGGAAACGGCAAGCGTGCCTTCTGGTGGGCGCTCGGCGTGATGTCGGTCGCGAGCGTGATCGCAATGATGCTCATCGCCCGCGTGTCGCAGGAGGGGCCGTTCTCCTATGTCATCGGGGGATGGGTTGCCCCGTACGGGATCGAGCTCCGCTTCGATGAGTTCAGCGCCGTCATCGCCATCGTCTGCCTGCTCGGCCTCCTGGCGATCATCTACTCGAAGCAGTACGTGCCCCACGCCATCGCCGAACCGCGAATCCCTTACTACTACACGCTTCTGCTGCTCAATCTCGTCGCGATGATCGGCTTCGCGGTCACCGGCGACCTGTTCAACCTGTACGTGTTCATGGAGATCCTGTCGCTCTCCGGCTACGCGCTCGTTGCGGTGAGCGGCGAGCGCATCGCGGAGATGGCCGCGTTCAAGTACCTCGTCATGGGTTCGGTCTCATCGCTCATGGTGCTCTTCGGAATCGGCCTGCTGTACGCGCTCACCGGCAGCCTCAACATGGCGGACGTCGCCACGCGCCTCGATGGCGCCCCGTCGGCACCGCTTGCGGTCGCGTTCGCGGTGCTCACGCTCGGCTTCATGGTCAAGGCGGCGATCTTCCCGCTGCACATCTGGCTCCCCGACGCGCACGCGATCGCACCCGGCCCGATCTCGGCGATCCTCTCGGGCCTCGTGGTGAAGGTCGGCATCATCGGGATGTTGCGCGTGTACCAGATCGCGTACGCATCCGGGGCAGTCGACATGAGCGGTCTCAACCTCGTGCTCATGTGGCTCGGCGCGATCTCGATCGTGATGGGCGCATTCTTCGCGGTGTTCCAGGACGACATCAAGATGATGCTCGCGTACTCCACCGTCTCGAACATCGGCTACATCGTGATGGGGCTCGGCCTCGCATCAACCTACGGCGTCATCGGCGCGAGCGTGCACGTCTTCAACCACGCGCTCATCAAGGCGACGCTCTTCTTCGGCGCGGGCGCGCTCATCCATCAGACGGGCAAGCGCACGCTCACCGATCTCGCCGGCGTCGGCCGTTCGATGCCGTTCACGGTTGCTGCCATCTCCATCGGCGCCATCTCGATCGTAGGCATCCCCCCGACCGCCGGCTTCCTGTGCAAGTGGTACATCGCGCTTGGCGCGATGCAGGCAGGCAGGCCGTTCTTCGCGTTCGCGCTCGTCTTCGGTGCGCTGTTCATCTTCATCTACTACATCCGTATGGTGAACGCGTTCTACTTCCGCCCGCCGAAGGACCCCGCGATCCTCGAGGTCAAGGAGGCGCCGGCGAGCATGCTCGTGCCGACGCTCATCCTCGCAACGCTCTGTCTGGTCATGGGCGTTCTCGGGCGCGTGCCGCTGAGCTTCATCGAGCCCGCGGTGAACCGCCTTCTCGCGACGGTCGGGGGTGGGTAGGTGGAAGTCGTTGATGCACGTGCTGCACTCGCACCGGCAGTGTCGCTTGTCTGCGCTGCTCTCGTCTTCGCCTCCGCAGACCACACGTTCTGGCGCCGGTTCTTCAGCCTCTCGGCGGCACTGCTCAAACTCAGCATCGTCATGTCGATGCTGCCCGGTGCCCTGAAGGGCGTCGTCTACACGTTCGATCTCGTCCAGTTCACGCCAGGCGTAGGGCTCGCCTTCCGCGCCGACGCGCTCGGCATGTTCTTCTCGGTCGTGTCCTCCACGCTGTGGCTGTTCACGACCATCTATGCCATCGGGTACATGGAACGCGAGCCGCACCGGCGAAGGTTCTTCGGCTTCTTCGCGTTGTGTGTGTCCACCACCGTGGGTGTCGCCTTCGCCGAGAACCTGCTCACGATGTTCCTGTTCTACGAGAGTCTCACCATCTGCACGTACCCGCTGGTCATCCACGAAGAGACGCCGGAGGCGATGCGCGCGGGTCGCAAGTACCTTGCCTACACACTCACCGGTGGCGCATTCGTGCTGCTCGGCTCGATCTGGACCTACCAGCTTGCCGGAACGATGACGCTCTCGCAGCCGGGCATCCTCTCGCTGGAGTCCGGGCGCAGCACGCTCACGGCGCTCTTCGTGTGCCTGATCGCGGGCTTCGGGGTGAAAGCTGCGATCATGCCGCTTCACGGCTGGCTGCCGAGCGCGATGGTCGCACCCACGCCCGTGAGCGCGCTGCTGCACGCGGTCGCCGTGGTGAAGGTCGGTGCGTTCGGCATTCTGCGCGTCATCTACAACGTGTTCGGGGTGGCGCTCCTAAGGGAGCTCGGCGTGTGCGACTGGCTCGCCGCGCTGGCAGCGTTCACGATCCTCGCCGCCTCGGTGATCGCGATCTTCCAGGACAACTTCAAGCGACGGCTCGCGTTCTCCACGGTGAGCCAGCTCTCGTACATCGTTCTGGGTGCAGCGCTGCTCACGCCTCTTGCCGCTACGGCGGCGATCGCCCACATCGCCAACCAGGCGTTCGCCAAGATCACGATGTTCTTCGTGGCAGGCGCCATCCAACGAACGACCGGCAAGACCACCGTCCACGAGCTTGCCGGCATCGGCTATCGGATGCCGTACACGATGGGCGCCTTCACCGTCGCCGCGCTCAGCTTCATCGGCGTGCCGCTGTTCGCCGGGTTCGTCACCAAGTGGTACCTGTCGCTCGGCGCGCTCCAGGCCGACGCGTGGTGGTACGTCATCGTGATGCTCGTGAGTTCGCTGCTCAATGCGGCGTACTGGCTGCCGATCGTGTACACCGCGTTCTTCAAGGCACCGGCGGGGAGCCAGGTCGAGACTCACGAGGCGCACTGGACGCTGCTGCTTCCAACGCTCGCATGCGCCGCATACGTGATCTTCCTCGGGAGCACAGCGTCCGTGCCCGGCATGCCGCTGTCGCTCGCGCAGGCCGCCGTCAAGTTCGTCTTCGGAATGTAGGGGTGGTTGATGTGGAAACCGAAGCGACTCGCTCGATTCTCCCGCCGCTGTTGTTCTTGCTCCCGATCCTGGGCGCGATCCTCACCGTCCCACTGCAGCGCATCTCGACCCGCGCCCGGGACATCGGGCTCGCTGTCATCTGCGCCGCCGTGGCCGCGCTCGCACTGGTGCTCGTTGCGGGGACGGCGAACGGAGCAATATACGAGACCATGCTGCTGCGGCTCACGCCCGACATCTGGATGTACTTCAACGTCGAAACGATGGGAGCGCTGTTCGGGGCGACCGTCGCGGTGCTCTGGCTGCTCGCCCTCATCTACTCCTGGGGCTACATGGCGGACGGACATCGTCCTGCACGCTACTACGCCTTCTTCATGCTGTGCCTCGGATGGACGATGGGCTTGGCGTACGCCGGCAACCTGCTCACCTTCCTCATCTTCTACGAGCTGTTCAGCATCCTGACCTACCCGCTCGTCGTGCACGAGGAGACCCCCGAGGCGATGGCTGCGGGCACGAAGTACATCATCTACATCCTCATCGGCGGCACGCTCGTGCTGCTGGCCATCGTGCTCACCTTCTTCGCCGTCGGCGACCAGACGCTCACCACTGGTGGCATCCTCACCGCCGACATGGGGACGACCCGGCTGCTTGCCATCTTCTGGTGCTTCATGGTCGGCTTCGGGGTCAAAGCCGCGCTCGTGCCGCTGCATGGGTGGGTGCCCGACGCGCACCCGGCCGCACCCGCTCCGTTCTCGGCAGTCCTGTCCGGCGTCATGGTCGCCGCCGGCAGCTTCGGCATGATGCGCGTGGTCTTCCAGGTCTTCGGCGTCGAGTTGCTACGCGAGCTCGACGTGATGCGCTACCTCACCTGGATCGCCGCCTTCACCGTGATCTTCGCGGCGATGCTCGCCGTGAACCAGGACGACCTCAAGCGTCGGCTCGCGTACTCCACGATCAGCCAGATGGCGTACGTGGTGCTCGGACTTTCGCTCCTGAACGTAGAGGCGACCGTCGGCGCGCTGGTGCACATCACCAATCACGCGTTCATGAAGGGAGCGCTCTTCCTGTGCGCGGGCCTGTTCATCAAGCGGCTCGGCGTCCGGCGCGTGAGCCAGCTCGACGGCGCCGCGAAGCGTATGCCCATCACCGCCGCCGCCTTCGCGCTCGCCACGCTCGCCATGATCGGCACGCCGCCGCTGTCCGGCTTCGTGAGCAAGTGGTACCTCGGCCTCGGCATGCTTGAGTCGGACAAGCCGCTGCTGCTCATCGTGCTCCTCGGCGCTGCGCTCCTGGCCGGCATCTACCTGCTGCCGATCGTCTACCGGATGTACTTCCGCGAACCCATCCTCACCGCAGACGACAAGATCGCCACAGAGGGGCGGGAGGCGCCCGCTTCGATGCTCGTTCCGCTCGTGATCACCTCCCTGCTCACCGTGGCCCTGGGACTCGGGGCCGCGCTGCCCTGGATGCCCGCGGCCCTGGCGCGCATGGCCGCCGAGGCGTTCTTCCATTAGGAGCGCATGATGGATGCCGGACACGCAGCCGAAGTCGCCACCGAGGTTGCGCACATCGTCTCGAGCCCGCTGCCTGCGGCGCTCGTGTTCGGCCCGCTCCTGGCCGCGGCGCTCGTCTATCCGATCGGCAAGCGGTGGCCCGGCGTGCGGAACGTCTACATGGTGGTCGTCACTGCGCTCACGCTCCTCGGCGCCGTCGGGCTGATCCCGCTGATCGCCGAGCATCACCGCATCGAGAGCGTGGTGCCGGCGCTGATCGGCGAGCTTACCTTCACCGTGGACTCGTTCTCGATGCTGTTCGCGCTCTTCACGTCGTTCGTATGGTTCGCTGCCACGTTCCACTCGCTCGACTATCTCAAGCACGAGAAGAAGCACGACCGGTATCACACAACGGTGCTCGTGGTGCTCGCCGCGAACCTCGGTGTGGTGCTGGCGGGAGACCTCGTCACCCTCTATCTGTTCTTCGAGGCGCTCGGGCTCGTGGCGTTCCTGCTCGTGATCCACACCGAGACCGACGAGGCGAAGGCAGCTTCGGCCAAGTACTTCTGGATGACCGTCATCGGTGGCTTCGCGCTTGTCGGCGGCATCTTCCTCACCTTTGCGCTCGGCGGCAGCGGCGCGATCGAGCCGCTGCCAGAGGGCGGCAGCGAGGTCCTGCGATGGGCGGCCGCGATCCTGCTCATCATCGGCTTCGGGGTGAAGGCGGGCATGGTGCCCGTGCACGTGTGGCTTCCCGACGCGCACCCGGTAGCGCCCGCGCCCGCAAGCGCGCTGCTCTCGGGCGTGATGATCAAAGCCGGCGCGTACGGCATCTTCCGGGTGGTGACCGCGCTCTTCCGGCCCGAGATCGGTGCCGAAGTGGAGTCTGTGGCGTGGGAGTTCTCCGAGCAGCTCGGGCTGGCGGTGCTGTGGATCGGCATCGCCACGATGTTCATAGGCGTCGTGCTGGCTCTGGGACAATCGAACGCGAAGCGCATGCTCGCCTACCACAGCGTGAGCCAGATGGGCTTCATCCTCGCGGGGATCGGCGCGGCGGGCTATCTCGGCGCGCACGGGGCCATGGGTGTGGCGGGCGGCCTGTACCACGTGGTCAACCACGCGCTGTTCAAGGCGTGCCTCTTCCTCGGCGTGGGCGCGGTCTACTTCCGCACGCACTCGCTCGACATGTACCACCTCGGCGGCCTCTGGAAGAAGATGCCACTCACGTTCGTCTTTATGTGCATCGCGGCCGCCGGCATCACGGGCGTGCCGCTGTTCAACGGGTTCGTGAGCAAGACCCTCATCCACCATGCGCTCGTCGAGGCCTGGGAGTATCACGAGCTCGCCTCCCTCGGCATCGCCGAGAAGATCTACACCGTCACCTGCGGTGGCACGGCGTGCTCCTTCATCAAGCTCATCGGGCTGGTGTTCCTGGGTAAGCCGAAAGTGGAGTACGGGCCCGAGGTGAAGGACGCGCCGTGGAGGATGCTCACCGGCATGGGTATCCTCGCCACGGCGATCGTCGCACTCGGCTGGTTCCCGCAGCTGCTCATCAAGGGCGTCTTCCAGCCGGGGCTGCACACCTGGGCCCTGCACTCTGACATCCTCGACGAGTTCCTGAACGAGATGTTCCTCTCGCCATCGGACCTGATGAGCGTCGTGGTCGCCTTCGCGCTCGGCTTCACGTTCTTCTTCGTGGGGATGAAGTTCGGCCTGTTCCACCTCCACGCGCCCAAGTGGTTCGGCGTGGACTACTGGTACCGTCAGGCGGCGCGGGGTCTCGTGGCGCTCTGCGGCGTTGTCGACCGGGGCTACGAGGCGCTGCGCCATGGCAGCTCACATGTTCTCCGACGCAGCCGGTTCGAATACGCGGAGGCCGTGACGCGGCTCGGACGGCGACGCAGACTGATCATCTCCACGATGCTCACGGGCGCACCCGGGGCACGCGACCAGCACTTCATCGGCCATGCGTACGTGGTGCTCGAGCGCGAGCGGCAGGACAGCGTGCGTCTGGCGGTCCTCGCAGCCATCCAGAGCTCCCGCGCCGAGGACGGCGGCGACAGGGCCCTCGTCGATTCGGTCCGCGACATCGCCGGTTACATCGCGCAGCGCCTCATGAACGAGCGCATGGGCGTGCTCTCCGACCTCGCGCGCGCAGGCCGGCTCCAGTCGGCGCAGGCGGCGTTCGACGAGGCGGTCAGACTGCTCGCGGCGACTCGCGAGCCGATCACGAAGACAGCGCTCGCTCTCGCTCCACGTCGGATGCGCGGCGAGAACGTCTCGCGCGATATCGCCGCCGAGGTGAACTCGCTGCTGTCGGCCGAGCGGTTCGATCACATGCTCGTCCCGCATCCATCGCTGAGCGCGGCAGCGCTCGGCCATACCGCCGAAGCGACCTCGGCACTGCGTGGAGCACTCCCCACCGCTGAGGCGCTCCGGGCAGCAAGCACGAGCGGTCTCACGCGCATGGAGCGGGCAGCCGCCTGGCTCCTGGAGATGACCCGTCTCACGGTGGACGTGCTCACGCGAGAGCGGGCGGGCTGGGTCCACGAGAGCAGGTTCGCCGACGAGGCGGCGGTCGTGACGATGCGGCTTCACATCCAGCACTACGCACGCGATATCGGCCTCAACGTGGCGGTGGTCGTAGGCATGCTGCTGCTCTTCGTGCTCGCGCTCGCCCTGTAGGCTGGCGGCGCATGCTACCCCCTGCGTGCCGGAGGAGAGCCGCATGTGTGAGTTCTGCGCGCAGCACCCTGCGTATGCCACAACTTCGCAGGTATGCCCGAGCGCGGCTACTGCCTCGGTGTGCGGCTGCACGGCGATGCGAACGACGCTCGAGTTCGGCTACAAGACCATGTGGAATGGACGAGACCGCATGCGTGGGCTGCGGTGCCTGCGAGGAGCGGCGCCCGTTCGGAGCGATCGCGTGGTGACCCTCAGCCTCGGCGGACGATTCCCCGCGCGATCATCAGCAGACCGAAGGTGATCACGAGCGCGGGGAACACGAGCCCGAAGCCCCATCCCAGTCCCGGCCCACCCACCTCGGCCACACGGACGAAGAACCACTCGGCGAAGACGAACAGTGCGGCGGCGGCGGCCAGCAGCACGCCGCCGGCAGTCCGGGCCCACCGGGAGCGCTCGTGGATGCCGGCCAGCAGGAATCCGAGCCCCACACCGCCGGGGGCGACGAGCGCCCATGCGTAGGACCAGCTCTGCCAGTCACCGGTGGAGGCCTGCACCTCGAGGACCAGGCCGGTCACTGTGATGACCGCACCCGGAACCGCCAGATAGCCGAGACCGCGCCCCGGCGGACTCGCGAAGGCCGCCGCGGTGATCGCGAGCCCGGGGCCGAGTACGAACAGCGGCCACCCGATCTGGATCACCCGGACGCCGAGCAGCTGCGTGAGAGCGACCAGCGCGCCGAGCAGGATGAGGCTCACACCCAGTATGATCGCGAAGTCGTCGCCGAAGCCGCGCTCTCTCATCGTCGTGCCCCTACTCTTCCGGGACCCTGATGAACTCACGGCACTCGTTCGGGATCGTCAGTGTGAAGGTCGAGCCTCGCCCGATCTCGGTCTCTACGGTGATCGAAATCCCGAGCATCGCCGCGATACGACGACTCGTCGGCAGGCCGATCCCGGCAGCGGAGTCGTGGATCTCGGGACCATCGAACAGCGTCGCCATCTGCTCGGCGGAGAGTCCGGGCCCCGTGTCGGCCACGGAGACACGGTTCTGGCCGTCCGGCTCGCGGGCGATGGTGACTGTCACGCCCCCGCGCTGTGTGTAGCGGATGGCGTTCGAGAGCAGATTCAACATGATCTGCTGGAGCCTGTACCGGTCCGTGACGACATCGATCGGGCGCTCCTCGGCCTCGAGGCTGAGCGACAGACCCTTATCCTCGGCGAACGCCGAAAGACCGAAGAGGACCGACTCGGCCAGGCTCACGAGGTCGACCTCCTCCGAATCGCACGCCGCCTCGCTCTCGGCGAGGCGCCGCGTCTCCATGAGCGTGGTGGCGAACGCGGCCAGTCGCTTCCCCGCCTGCTGGATCATCTCGACCTGACGATGCTGTTCGCGGTTGAGTTCTCCCGGCGCACCGCTCGCGAGCAGGTCCGAGAAGCCGGTGATGGTCTGAAGCGACGTACGGAGCTCCTGGGCGAGGTTGACGAAGACCATGTCCCGCGCGGTGGAAGCCTGCTGTAGCTCGGCGTTGGCGCGCAGGAGGTCCTCGGTTCGCTGGCCGACGATCACCTCGAGGTTCCGCCTGCTGCGCCCGAGCTCGGCCTCCATGCGCTTACGCTCCGTGATGTCGTTGATCATCAAGTACAGGAGCTGTCGGCCGCCGACCGCGATCGGGCCGATGTTGACTTCGACGTCGCGCAGTTCGCCACTGCCCAGCAGGTGACGGGCGATGAAGTTGCTGCGGCTTCCCCTCAGCGCCCGCTTCAGCTCCTCGTGCACCACATCGGATGCGAGCGCATCGATCTGCAGTGCGCTCATGGTGGTGAACTCCTCGTGCGAGTAGCCGTACATCTTGCAGGCGGCCGGGTTTGCATCCACCACCTGGGTGGAGTCGGGCTCCACCAGCAGGATCGGGACAGCGCTTCCCTCGAAGACGGCCCCGTAGCGCTGCTCGCTCTCCTTGAGTTCCCGCTTCGCCATCAAGTCGGTGAGCGCCTGGGCGATCTGCCACGCAACGATCGAGAAGGCGGCGGACGTCCCGGCCGTGTCGACCAGCGGTCTACGCCACAGGCCGGCGAGCAGTCCGATCTGATCGCCCTCGGCGTTCGCCAGGGCCACGCCGATGAACGCCTCGTAGCCGCCTCCGGCGAGCAACGGATCGTCCGGGTGCGCCGCAGTCAGTCCTGACGGGACGCATGTTAGCCGACGGCCTGAGAAGCTGTCGAGGGCGGTGCGCTGGATGCTCATGTTCTGCGGACCCTCATAGGGATCGTTCTCCGGAACCCAGATCGAAAGGATGTGGGCTTCCGAAGAGTAGTCGGGGTCGACCTCGAGAACCGCGACACGCGACGCGCCGGTGAGCAATCCCAGATGGGCGATCATCGGCTCGAAATCGCGTGGCCCCGCAGAGGGCGCCATCCACACGGTGTCGCGAAGCCGTTCGCTGGGGATGTTGAGAACGAGCACCAGGGCTCCCGCGAGTGCGCCGCGCCGTCCCCTGAACGGCAGGACAGTCATCATCGCCTCGGCGTTCTGCCCCTCGGCCAGACGCAGCCGCAGCCGCACGTCGAACAGCGGCGTTGCCTCGTCGGCGCGGGCGGCGATGATGGTCCAGAGGTCGGTACCGTCCTGCGCGACGACTCGCGGCGATCCTCCCGGACCCAGGACGAGCAGATGGTCGACGGCGCTGTTGGCGAGGATGAGGTCGCCGTCCGCGTCAAAGAGCATCATCGGCAGGGGCTGCGCCTCGAGCAGCGCCACGAGATAGGGATGGGCGAGCACATGTCCCACTGCCCCCGCGCCGGTGCCCCCGCTGGTCTTCGCCTGGTCTTTGGCCGCCACCGGTCCTCCTCGGAATGCGGTCTGCCGTCACCTGTGACGATAGCATGCGCGGACGACGGCGCGCGCCATTCAGCCGGCTACGCTGAAGTGCGCCCGCGTGTGTTGACGATCGCGACGCCGGCTATCGCGATCGCGCCACCCGCAAGCGAGAGCACGCCCGGCACCTCGGCGATCCACACGAACGCGATGAGGATCGCGGAGACCGGTGAGAGGTAGAGGAACGCCGAGAGGACCGAGGCCGGCATCCGCGCAAGCGCATACGACCACGCCAGGTAGGCGAGCGCGGCCGGGAAGACACCCAGGTAGATGCCCGCAAGCGTGGCCGAGGCGGGGGCCGTCGGCAGCTGCGTCGCAAGACCCGGCGCCCACAGAAGCATGGGCAGCGTGCCGAGCCAGATCACGTACGTGGTGAACTCAAGCGGCCGGTAGCGGGCGAGCAGCGGCTTGGAGACCACGAAGTACGCCGCAGTGGAGACCGCCGATACCAGGACCAGCAGCGCGGCGGGCTCGAACCGCAGGCCCCCCGGCCCCTCGCCCAGCGTGATGAGCGCGACGCCCGCGAACGAAACGCCGATGCCGATCCAGCCGGTCGCGGAGAGCCGCTCTCCTAAGAAGGCGACCGCCATGATCGCGGTGAAGACGGGACCCGACGCGATGATGAGGCTCGCCGCGCCGGCACTCACGCTCCGCTCGCCGAAGTTGAGCGCGACGTGATAGATGGTGATGCCGAGCAGCGCTGCGAGTGCGATGCGGGGGAGGTCCTGCCGTTCGGGCGGACGCATCCTCGTGACCAGCGCGTGGACACCGAGCACGAGTGAGGCCGTGCCGAACCGCAGGAGCGCGAGCTCGCCGGGTCCGTAGCCCTCAAGACCTGCCTTGATGCCCGCGAACGCTGACGACCACAGCAGGAGCGTGAGCGCGATCGCCGCACCCGTCTTGGGCTCGAGAGCGCGTCTCATTCGAACTTCAGCATCTTCGCGCCCACACCCAGAGTCACCACAGCAAAGCCGAGGAGCACGAGCGTGGGAAGCGCGGCGCTCGCCAGGCCCTGGTTGCGCGCGACCACGTCGGTGAGACCCATGACCGCCCAGCCGGTGGGCGTGAGCTTCGCGATGGTCTGCATGAACGGCGACACGATCTCGAGCGGCCACAGGCACCCGCCGAGCATCGCAAGCCCGGTGGAGACGAGCGGCGAGAGCCCGCTCATCTGGTCGCGCGTGCGAACGAGCGCCGAGACCATCACGGCAAGGCCGGTCCCGGCGAGTATGTACGAGCCGAGCACGAGCGCCACGCCAAACGGGTCACGACCCCACGGCACGCCGAAGGCGAGAGCGCCGACGAGCACGAGCACGAGGGCCTGCACGGTCGCCGCCAGCACCGTGCCGAGGACCTTCCCGGAGAGGATGGTGCCCCGGCTCACCGGCGCCACCAGCAGACGGCGGAGCGTCCCTTGCTCGCGTTCCTCGAGAATGCCGCCGGCGCTGCCGAACGTCATGAACAGGATGAACCACACGGTGAAGCCGATCGAGCTCTGCGTGGCGCCGTCGGCGAGCACGCTATCGCCGCGCACCTCGGATGCCACGACCGTCTGACCCTCCGTGTAGATGGGTGGCGTTGGCTCCCACTCCGCGTCAGTGTCGGCATAGACGTCGTCGAAGGCCGCGGCGCCCGGCACAGCGGTGGAGACGATCTCGGCCACCGCGGCGTTGCCGGACATGCGCATCGCGATGCCCTGCACCACCGAGAACACGGCGTAGCCGCTCTGCGACGTCGGGTTGCGCATGATCTCGATCGTGGCCCCCGCGCCGGACAGGTCACTGCCGAAGCCCTCGGGAACCAGCACCACGACAGCAGCGTCGCCGGCGGCGATCTGAGCCTCCGCCTCGTCGCGGGTCGTCTCCTCGACCTTCAGCGACTCCTCGGCATCGATCAGTTCGCCCACCTGCGCGGAGTACGCACTGCCGTCCTCGTCGACGAAGAGCACGCCGAGCTCGGTGGCCTGGGCCCCGGCGAACGCCGAACCGAAGAGCATCGTGAGCGCGAGCGGGAACACCACCAGGCCGACCACCTCGGCCGGATTGCGGAGAAGCTGCACGGTGTTCAGCCACGCGAGGGTGAGTATCTTGCGCATCATTCGTACCTCAGCCGCCAGACGCCGAACCAGAAGAGCACGAGCCCGATCGCGAGCACGGCGCCGATATTGGGCGCCACCGCCGCCAGCGAGGCGCCGCGCATCAGCTCCAGGAACGAGTCGACGGTCCAGTACACGGGAGAGAGCACCTGTGCAGGCAGCAGCCACTTCGGCAGCTGCTCGGCGGGGATCATCGCGCCGCCGAGCGCGGCGAACAGCATGATGAACGCGGGCGCGATGCCACCGATGGCACGCTCGGACTTCCCGAGTGCCGCGAGGGTCATCGCGAGTCCGGCCGCCGCGATGGTCTCGGCGAAACCGGCGAGCAGCACGCCGGGCACGTTGGTGCCCCAGTCCACCTGGAAGAACAACCGGGTGCCGACGTACAGGACGATGAACTGCAGCGCGCCGATCAGGAGCACGCCGAGCGCCTTGCCGCCCACGATCGTCGCCTTGCTCGACGGTGTGGACATCATGCGAGCGAGCGTCTGCTCGCGCCGTTCACGCACGAAGGAGAACGCGCCGAACATCCCGCCGAAGAGCAAGAACATGCCCGACATGGCTGCAGCGTAGTACGAGATCATCGAGACCTGCTTCTCGATCTCGACGTCGACCTCGCGCACGGTCACCGCGTCGAACGAGAGCTCCGGTATCTGCTGCGCCGCCGACGGCGCGCTCGCCGCGCCCGAAGGCACGGTGGGGGCACCCTGCCCGGACGCACCGGCGAACGTCTCCTGCAGCGTGTGCGCGGCGATGATCTGCGCCGAGGCGTTCGCCACGCCCGCACGAACCACGCCCGCCCAGATGCCCGCGCTCATCTGCGAGCCGGGGTCCTGCAGCACTTCAAGCGCGACCGGCTCGCCGGCGAGCACCTTCTCGGTGAGGTCCGCCGGCATGATGAGAGCCGCAGTGAGGTCGCCGCGCTCCACCTCGGTGCGGACCGCCCCGGCATCGTCGCGGACGCTGATGCTGAACACCGCGTTGATGTCCTCCGAGGAGGTGAGACCCTCGACGAACCGCTCGCCGGTGTCGCCCTCGTCCAGGTTGACGATCGCGACCTCCGTGTCGAGCGAATCTCCCTCGCCGATGTTGCCGAGTGCCGAGCCGAGGATGAAGATCAGGCCGAGCGGCATCGCGAGCATCACCAGTAACGCGGCGCGGTCGCGCACCATGATCTTCGTGTCCTTGGCGGCGATGGTGAAGAGCGGGCTCATCGCTAGTCCCGAAGACTCTTGCCGGTGAGATGCAGGAAGACGCTCTCCAAGTTGGGCTCCGTCACGGCGATCGATGTGACGTGAGCGCCCTCGCTCTCGAGGATCGCCACCAGCTTGCCGAGGACGGAGCCGCTGCTGGGTGTCAGGACCTGGATCGCCCCGTCGGTGCGGTCCGCCTGCTTCACGCCCTCGATCCCACGCACGCGGTCGAGCACGCCTTCCGTGACCTCGGTGACCTTCACGTCCACGACGTCCATCCCGCCTACAACGTCACGCAACTCGTTCAGCGTGCCCGACGCGATGATCTTGCCGTGGTCCATGATGGCGATACGGTCGCAGAGGTACTCGACCTCTTCCATGTAGTGGCTGGTGTACACCACGGTCATGCCCGAGGCGTTCAGCTGCTTCACGGTCTCGAGGATGTGGTTGCGGCTCTGCGGGTCGATGCCCACCGTGGGCTCGTCCATGAGCAGCACCTTCGGCTTGTGCAGGATCCCGGCCGCTATGTTGATGCGGCGTTTCATGCCACCCGAGTACTTCTCGACCCGCTCCTTCGCGCGGTCGGCAAGTCCCGCGAGCTCGAGTGCCTCGGCCACGGCCTGCTTGAGCGCGCCGCCCGACAGGCCGTACATCTGGCCCCAGAACGCGAGGTTCTCCTGCGCCGTGAGCGTCGGGTAGAGCGCGATCTCCTGCGGCACGATGCCGAGAGCGCTCTTCACCGCGCCGGGCGCGGTGGCGACCTCGTTGCCGTCGACCGTGATCGCGCCCGCCGTTGGATCGATCAGGCACGACACCATGGAGATGGTGGTGGTCTTGCCCGCGCCGTTCGGGCCGAGCAACCCGAAGATCTCGCCCTGTTCGATGGCGAAGGACACGTCATCAACGGCAACGAGGTCGCCGAATCGCTTGACGAGACCGCGCACCTCTACAATGGTGCCCATGGAACCCCTAAGGTGACGGGTTGCGCCCCGCTGACGCAACGCCCGGAACGGTATGGCAAGAATAGTACTTCCACCCGACGACTTGTACCGCGCCGGAGAATCACCGGGTCCGATCCGCTGGACATCACGACAGGAGCGCCATGACCGCCCCCCACGACACCGCCTCCCGTCCGCGCACGCGCCCCGTCGTGCTCGTTGCGGCGGGGGTGGTGATCGCCTGCCTGCTCGCGGCGGCCGCGATCGCGGTTCTCCTGCCCGCGCAGGATGAGCCGGACGTCGTGCGGGAGTCCGAGGCGCCGCTCCCCGGATCGATCGAGAGGCCTCCGTCGGCAGCCCCCACCATCGAAGACGAGGCCGATAGCGTCGCGTTCCTTATCATGGCGTCGAGCGGCGGCTGGGCCGCGCACATCACCGGCGTCGAGGTCGTGGCCATTCTGCGCCGACCGGTGATCGTGGTCGCCACCGACATCGGGCCGGAGCAGGCCGGGGTGTCCGACGAGTTCGCCTCGGCGCTCGCATCGTTCGCGGGCGGACTCACCGCCGACGGCGGGTCCCCGTACACCTATTACCTGCAGATCCGCTCCTCCGAGGGCGACGTCATCGGTGTGATACGCAGCACCGACCAGCGCTGGGCACTCGAGACGCCGGCCGTCCCCGTCGATGCCGGCACGTTGCGTGCGTGGCTCGATTCGGTGTACGGCTCCGGCGCTGCGGAACCGGAGGCGTGGGTCGGGCGCATCACGGATGTCAGGGCCGATGCCGACGGCACCGTCGTCGTACGCACTGATCTCGATCCGGGCAGCATCGACGACCAGCGGGCCGCCCAGACGATCATCGATGCGGTGAACTCCTCGGGCGCCACATTCGCTCCGGGGATCCGCGTGATCTTCAATGACGGCGACTTCGAGTGGAGCGCGCTGCTCGACGGGATCGATCCGTACGGACCGTAAGCCGAAGGCGCAGCGAACGTGAGCGGCCGGTCACCCGAGAGGGGTGACCGGCCGCATATGCGTTTGGTGGACCCAGGGGGATTCGAACCCCCAACCTCCACCTTGCAAAGGTGGCACTCTCCCGTTGAGTTATGGGCCCGCATGCACGCCGAAGGGGCCATGCAGACGGAGAGTATAACACCTGGCGCGATTGCCGGTCTGCCTCCCGGACCCCGGTCTGCCACATGCACGCCACGACCATTTCGCGTACGCGCCGCAGGCGCGAAACCGGCCCGTAACGACCGCCACCTAGCGTAGGGACCGGGAGGCGGCGTGCCTCCGTTCGGTCGCCGCATGACGAAGGAGGCGGTACAGATGAGAGCAGTACGCTCCGCCCTACCGAAGGGGCGGACAGCGTGGGCGATGTTCCTCGCGAAGGCAGCGGTGCGCACCGTGCTGCTGACCCTCGCAGCGCTCATGCTGATGGTCGGGGTCGCTTGGGCATCAGGTGACCCGATAGGGGGTGAGACCGGCACGATCGACAGCGTGCCCGCGGCGACCGCGGGAGAGCCCACGCTCGAGGAAGTGGGCGCGGCCGTCGGACATCTCTCGGTGTCGACGAACATCTTCTTCGTCACCGTGGGAATGGCGCTCATCTTCTTCATGCAGGCCGGCTTCATGCTCGTGGAGACGGGCTTCTGCAGAGGGAAGAATGCGGCACATGTGGCGATGACGAACTTCGTCATCTTCGCGGTGGGTGCGCTCGCGTACTGGGCGATCGGCTTCGGGCTGCAGTTCGGCTCGTTCGGGCCGATCGGACTCCTCGGCGGTGCAACGGGCGTGCTGGATGGCGACGCCTTCACCATCGCCGGTCAGGCGCTTGCGGGCACCAAGGGCTTCTTCCTCGGCTCGCTGGGAGACGGCACACTCGATGTGGGCGCTTTCGCGTTCTTCCTGTTCCAGATGGTGTTCATGGACACGGCGGCAACCATCGTCACGGGTGGCATGGCCGAGCGCTGGAAGTTCTCGGCGTTCATCCCGTTCGGCGTATACATGGCTATCTTCACGTACCCGCTCTATGGCATGTGGATCTGGGGCGGCGGTTGGCTGGCGCAGCTCGGCGTGAACTTCGGATTGGGTAACGGCGCGGTGGACTTCGCCGGATCGAGCGCGGTGCACGCTATCGGTGGCTTCTCGGCGCTGGCAGGCGCACTGGTGATCGGTCCGCGTATCGGCAAGTTCAAGGCCGACGGGACACCGGTGGCCATCCCCGGTCACCACATCCCGATGGCGATCCTGGGCACGATCATCCTGGTGTTCGGCTGGATGGGCTTCAACGGGATGAGCACCCTCTCCGTGGGCGACCTGCGCTTCCCGATCATCATCGCCAACACGATGCTCGCCGGTGCCGCCGGGTGCCTCGCCGCGATGTTCCTGGTGTGGAAGCTCTGGGGTCACCCGGATCCCTCGATGACCGCAAACGGCATGCTGGCAGGTCTTGTGGCCATCACCGCGCCCTGCGCGTTCGTCACCCCGTGGGCCGCGATCATCATCGGCACCGTCGCGGGACTGCTCGTTGTGGGCTCGGTCATCTTCTGGGAGCGCACGGTGAAGATCGACGACCCCGTGGGTGCCGTCTCCGTGCACGGCGTGAACGGTCTGTGGGGCATGCTGGCACTCGGGCTGTTCGCCGACGGCACGTACGGCGCCGGCTGGAACGGTATTGAGAGTGCGGTCACCGGGCTGTTCTACGGAAGCGGCGGGCAGTTCCTCGCACAGCTCATCGCGTGTGTCGTGGTAGCAGCCTGGGCATTCGGCACGATGTACGTCTTCTTCAAGGTCCAGTCCAAGACCACCGGTCTGCGCTCGAGCGAGGCCGACGAGCTGGCCGGCCTGGACGTCACGGAGATGGGCGTGCTCGCCTACCCCGACTTCGCCGGCAGCGGAGCGATGGGTGCAGGCTCGCTCACGGAAGCACCGATGGGAGTTGAGGCGTGATGAAGAAGATAGAGGCGATCATCCGTCCGGAGGCGCTCGAGGACGTGAAGGAGGCCCTCTCGCTGATGGGCCATGCGGGACTCACCGTGATCGAGGTGAAGGGGCACGGCGTCCAAAAGGGCATCACGCAGCAGTGGCGTGGCCAGGAGTACACGATCGACCTGCTGCCGAAGGTCATGGTGTGGCTCGTGGTGAGCGAGCACGAGGTCCGCGACGCGGTTGACGTGATCATCAAGGCCGCGCAGTCGGGCAGGATCGGCGACGGGAAAGTGTTCGTCTCGCCTGTCGAGGACGTGTACCGTGTGCGCACCGGCGAGCGCGGCGCCGACGCGATCTAGCCGAACATCCTCACGAACGTACGCGGCGGGTGCGCACCTGCGCACCCGCCGTTTCCAAATCATCACCGGGGCGGCCTTCGCACCGCCCGAGTCGCCCCTCCAAAGGGCCATCCTGAGGAGTTCTTGGCCGGCAAGCGCATTCCCGTTTCCCGGCCGCACCCCTACAGCTTCCAGGGGCTTATGCCCGGTAGCCCGCGATCCCCGTGGTCTCACACATACGTAGTAGATGGTACGAACACATACTCATCGAGTGGAACAGTAGCGGTACACGAACGAACACTCGCTACGCACGTGTCCTGCGGGCCCCTTCATCGACCACCCCGGTGGAAAACACTAGTCACCGCGTTCAACCGATACGGTCACCTCGCTTCACGCGATGGATCGCAGACGCTGGCGCGTCGTGATAAGTACGTACCCCGCCGCCGCCGACTCGTACCTGGGGGGAGGTCTCAGCCTACCTGATGGCGTCGAGCGCGTCGCGAAGGTCGGCTTCACTGACCTCGCCGACGAGGGTCTCGACCGTCGTGCCTTCGGCGTCCACGAACACGAACGTAGGCACGTACTGGACGCGGAATCCCGAGGCGAGCCGCGCAGCCTCCTCGTCATCCTCGACGTTCAAGGCGCGGATCTCCACGACGCCTTCGTACTCACCGGTGAGCCTGTCGACCACAGGCGCCATTGCCTGGCAGCTGGGTCACCAATCGGTGTAGAACTCGTACATCACTGCGCCACCTACGGCGGCAGGCACCGGGGTGGCGGCCACGGCGGCCCCGCCGAGGACCTCGCCGTCCCATTGCACGATGCCACCTCCGAGATCGTAGACGGTCTTGAAGCCGAGACCGCGCAGCACCGCCGCGGCCTGCGAACTCCGGCTCCCTGTGGCGCAGTAGAGCACGATCGGCTCGGACGGGTCCCAGCCCGCGGCGGCCGCTTCGAATGTGTTCAACGGAACGAGCTCGGCACCGGGCAGGTGACCCGCCTCGAACTCGGCTGCCGTCCGCACATCGACGAGGCGGACGCCATCGTCCATAAGCGCGCGCATCTCGGCGTTGTCCACCAGGCCGCCGTCTCCGCCTGATGAGCCGAGTGCGATGACCACGCCCGCGATGAGCAGAGCCCCGAGCACCAGCACTATCGACTTCGCGCGGTTCATGTCACCTCCACATGTGGGGACGATGCGTCTCGCCCGGCGGCAGGGCATAAGCAACCCCCGTGCCGCACCTCCCCGAGCGCCGCAGCCTGGCCGAACGTGGCACAATACCATCGGAACGCCGCAGCGCGGGATTCGTGCCCGGCACGGCGCCAGGATGACAGGGGTGTGGATCTGATAGGAGCGCCGAACAACATCGGGCTACCGGCCGACGACGAACCTATCCGCGGCGAGTTGTTGGGCACGGACCGCCTGATCGCGGCGGCACGCGTGCTCGCCGGACAGCAGTCGTGGAGCTCAGCTCGCACGCGTGCAAAGACGCCTCTTCTCGGCATGGTCGACGCCGCCGAGGCTGAGCTCGCGAAGGTCTATCACATTCTCGCCGCCGACGTTCACGACGGCACACCGGTCTCCCCGGCCGCCGAGTGGCTCCTCGACAACTTCTACCTGATCGAGGAGCAGGTCTCCCTCGTCAGGGACGACCTCCCTTCGAACTACGGTGCCGAGTTGCCGTCGCTGAAGAGCGGGCCGCTGGCGGACTTCCCACGGGTGTTCGAGGCGGTCGTCTTACTGGTCACACACACGGACTCCCGCATCGAGCGCGACGGGCTCGAGCTCTTCATCATGGCCTACCAGGACGTGGCGCCGCTCATGATCGGCGAGGTCTGGGCAGTGCCGATCATGCTCCGCATCATGCTCATCGAGAATCTCCGGCGCCTCGCGCGCCGGGTGCTCGAAGCGCACCAGGCGGTGGTGAGCGGCAACCGCTTCGCGGACAGCCTCATCATCGCCGCCGACGAGGGAACGGAGGCTGTCGCGGCGCGCCTGGCCGAACTCGACCGCGCCCACAGCGATACACCCGCGCCCTTCCTTGTGCGGCTGTCGCAGCGACTCGCAGGACAGGAGGTGGCCCTCGCCCCCCTGGCCGACTGGCTCCAAGCGACGCTCGCCACGCGTGGCGTCGACCTCGCGCGACTCACCATGACCGCCCACCAGCAGCAGGCCGCGGATCAGGTCTCGGTGGCCAACGCGATCACGAGCATCCGCTTCCTCGACGGCTTCGAGTGGCGGGAGTTCTTCGAGGACACAAGCCTCGTGGAACACATCCTCCGGGAGGACCCGGCCGGCGTGTACGGCCGTATGGACTTCGTGAGTCGCGACCGCTACCGGCATGCGATCGAAAGCATCGCGCGACGCAGTCCGCATTCCGAGACCGAGGTGGCCGAGGCGGTGGTGAGCCACTGCCTGGAGGCGCTCCGGGTGGATGCGGCCGACGGTCTGCGCAGTCACGTGGGCTACCACCTTGTCAGCGCCGGGCGGTACGCGTTCGAGGAGAGCATCAGCTATCGTCGGCACGCGCGCGAGCGTATCTACCGTGGTCCGCTCGCGGCGCGCGGCGCTATCTTCTGGGGTCTCCTCGCCGGGCTCACGGCTCTCCTCACCGCCGGGTGCGCCGCATTCGCCCACACGGTCACGGCAAACGGGTGGGTCACCGCCACGCTCGCGCTGCTTTCGGTCGTACCGGTCTCCGAAGTCGCACTCATCGTGGTCAACCGGCTGGCGGCGGCGCTTTGGCCCGCCCGGACCCTGCCGAAGATCGATCACCGCCAGCCGGTGGCCGGAGCCCATCGCACGATGGCAGTCTACACGGCGCTGCTCACCTCTCCGCAAGCTGCCCAGCACGTGGTGGACAACATGGAGATCGGCTACCTCGCGAACACCGACCACAATGTGGGCTTCGCGGTGCTGGCCGACCTCAAGGGCGCCCCGGAGCAGCGCACTTCGGGAGATGCCGCGGTCATCGAGGCGGCGCGGCGGGGGATCGCGGTCTTGAACGACCGGTACGGCACCGGCGACGAGCGTCCGTTCAGCCTTTTCGTCCGCGGGCGGACGTGGAGCGAGTACGACAAGACCTGGATGGGATGGGAGCGCAAGCGTGGGGCGTTGACCGAGTTCTGCAGCCTCCTGCGCGGCGCCACCGACACATCCTTCGAGGTCGTCGACGCGCAGACCGCCGGGTTTCCCGGTGTGACGTTCGTCATCACGCTCGACACCGATACCGTGCTGCCACGCGACGGTGCTCGCAAGCTCATCTCCACCATCGCGCACCCGCTCAACCGTGCGCATCTCGATCCCACGACACGCACGGTGCGCCGCGGCTACGGGCTCGTGCAACCGAGGGTCTCCATGTCGCTCGAGGGGGCGAACGATAGCCTCTTCGCATGGCTGTACTCGGGAGTCACCGGCATGGACCCGTACGCGGGAGCCGTCTCGGACACCTACCAGGACGTCTTCGGCGAGGGGTCGTTCACCGGCAAGGGCATCTTCGAGGTCGATATCTTCAACGCCGCACTCGGCGACCGGTTCCGCGAGAACATGCTGCTCAGTCACGACCTGCTCGAGGGCTCGTACCTGCGCACGGCACTCGCGTCCGACGTGGAGGTGCTCGACGACCAGCCGTCGAGCTACATCGCGCACTGCGCACGCCTTCACCGGTGGGTTCGCGGAGACTGGCAGACGCTGCCGTGGCTCTTCCACCGCGTGCCCGCCCCGGAGGGTCGCGAGAAGAACCCGCTCACCACGCTGCACCGCTGGAAGATCCTCGACAACCTTCGGCGGAGCGCCTACCCGTCGCTGATGATGGTGTTCTCGCTCGCGGGCTTCGCGCTGTTGCCCGGCGCGCACTGGGTCTGGCTTGCGACCGTCACGGCACTGCTCGGGTTCCCGCTCTTCTTCGGGCTGGTCGATTCACTGCTGTTCCGGCGTCCGCCATCGGACACCCGGAGCGACCACACCACGTTCGTCTCGGATCTCAAGCGGGACGTCCTGCGCAACGCGCTCACCGCCGCGGTCCTGCCGCACCAGGCATATCTGATGACCGACGCGATCGCACGGGCCCTCTGGCGTATGGCGGTGTCACATCGGGACATGCTGGAGTGGGAGACCGCTGCCGAGTCCGAGCGCCGGCTGGGCGCCTCGGCACCGGCGGCGTTCGTTCGCCGCATGGGACCGGCGAGCGCGATCACGCTGCTCGCCGCCCTGCCGATCGCGGCGACTCCTGCCGGACCGATCGCGCTTCTGGCGGCTTCTCCCCTGCTCGTGCTGTGGTTCTTCTCACCGCTTGCCGCGTGGCAGGCAAGTCGGCCGACGACCGTTGCCGAGACGGGCATCACCGCCGATGACGAGGCCGTGATGCGTCGTCTCGCCCGCCTGACGTGGCGGTTCTTCGAGACGTTCGTCACCTCTGACGACCACTATCTGGCCCCGGACAACTTCCAGGAGGACCCGAAGGGCGAGGTCGCGCACCGGACGTCTCCCACCAACATAGGCCTGCAGCTGCTCTCGTACGTGACGGCGTACGACCTCGGCTACCTCACGGTCGAGGGTCTGACCGAGAGCGTGACGCGCACCCTCACGACGCTGTCCGGTATGGAGCGGTTCCGCGGGCACTTCTACAACTGGTACGACACGCTCACACTCCAGCCGCTCCGTCCCACGTACGTTTCCACAGTGGACTCGGGCAACCTCGCGGGGCACCTGGTGGCGCTGCGAATCGCCCTCCTCGAGGTGTCCGAGCGCCCGCTGCTGAGTGCGACCACGCTCGACGGCATCGCCGATACCGCGCGCCTCGCACTCGAGGACCTGCAGGCCGTTCGCACCTCGGTCAGCGCCAACGGCGACCTCACCGAGGTCCGCACCTCGCTCGAGGAGGTCGTGCGCCGCATCGGACTGGACACGCCGCCGGAGAATCTCGGCGAATGGGTGGCGGCCCTGGAGGGTTTGAGAGCGCTGACCGCCGGGATCGACGCACGGATGGGCGTCCTCGCACGCGCCGCCGACGACGACGTGGCCCTCGCCCGCGCGGCCGACTCGGTGCGTGATGCCGCAGCCGCTGTTCGCGCGCCGCTCGACCTGCTCGCCGGCTGCGCCCCGTGGGCTCCCGACGTTCTGACGGCGGCCGGATCGCATGCCGGTGCGCCCGATTCGGCACTGGCCCCGCTCCTCGCGCACGTGCCCAGCCTCGTCGGTCTGGCCGAGGGCCTCGAGGACGCCCTGGCCACACTCGACTCGATGACCGCAGACGACGGGCCCGATGCGGCATGGGCCTCCCGGGTAGCCAGAGGGGTCCGCGCCGGGCGTGCCCCGTCCATCGCGCTGCTGGCCGAACTCCGCCTGGGCGCCGACATCGTACGCGAGATGTGGGAACACACCGACTTCGCGATGCTCTTCGACGAGAGCCGCCTGCTGTTCTCGATCGGCTTCAACGCCGCCGAGGGCCGCCTCGACGACTCCTACTACGACATGCTCGCAAGCGAGTGCCGGCTGGCGAGCTTCCTCGCCATCGCCAAAGGCGAGACCCCGCAGGAGCACTGGTTCCGCCTCGGTCGGGCGATCACGCGCACCGACAGCGGCACGGCACTCGTGAGCTGGAGCGCCAGCATGTTCGAGTATCTGATGCCGCTCCTGGTGATGAAGAGTTGGCCGGGCACGCTGCTCGATCGCACCTACGGGAGCGTCGTCCGGCGCCAGATCCAGTACGGCAGACAGCGTGGCGTGCCGTGGGGCGTCTCCGAGTCGGCGTTCAACGCGAAAGACGTGGATCTCACCTACCAGTACCAGGCGTTCGGCGTACCGGGCCTCGGCCTCAAGCGGGGCCTGTCGGCAGACGTGGTGATCGCCCCGTACGCCACGGTCCTGGCGCTGATGGTCGCGCCGCGCGAGGCCCTCGCGAACATGAGCGCACTTGCAAAGCAGGGCGCCGAGGGCCGCTACGGCTTCTACGAGGCCATCGACTACACGCCGGGCCGTGTGCCGGCGGGCAAGGAGCGCGCCGTCATCCGCGCGTACATGGCGCACCACCAGGGCATGAGCTTCCTGTCGCTCGGCAACATGCTCACCGGCTTCCGAATGCAGGAACGGTTCCACGCCGATCCCATCGTCGGATCCACCGAGCTCCTGCTGCAGGAACGCGTGCCGCGCCGCTTCCAGCTCGCCCAGCCGCGCGTGGAGGAAGTCGAGTTCGTCCGCTCGGTGCGCGAGATACCGCCGCCGGTGACGCGCGCCTACCCCCTCGCCGACACGCGCGTGCCGGCCACGCACTTCCTCTCGAACGGCAACTACTCGGTCATGGTCACGAACAGCGGCGGCGGCTACAGCCGCTGGACGGACCGCACCGTCAGCCGCTACCGAGAGGACATCACGCGCGACTGCTGGGGCACGTTCTTCTACCTCAAGAACGTCGAGACCGGCGCCGTATGGTCGGCCACCTACCAGCCCACACTCGCCGAGCCGGACGACTACCACGTGACGTTCTCGGCGGATAAGGCGGACTACCGCCGGCTCGATGGCGATGTTGAGACCCACACCGAGGTGATCGTCTCCCCGGAAGACGACCTCGAAGTTCGGCGCATCACGATCAGCAACCACGGCCATGGGCCGCTCTCACTCGAGATCACGTCCTACCTCGAAGTGACGCTCGCGCCGCGCGGGGCCGACCACGCGCACAAGGCGTACAGCAACCTGTTCGTCGAGACCGAGGCGGTCGAGGAGTTGCGCACGCTGCTGTTCACACGCCGTCCCCGCTCGGCCGAAGAACCGCGCTTCTGGGGCTTCCACGCGCTCGCGTGCGAGACGCGGGGCGCGTGCTCCTGGACGTACGAGACCGATCGCGCGGCCTTCCTCGGCCGACTGCGCACCCCGGCGAATGCGCAGGTCATCGTAGGTGACGGACGCCTCATGGGAACGACCGGGGCCGTGCTCGACCCCATCTGCGCGATCCGCCAGCCCGTGGTGATCCCGCCGGGTGAGACCGTCAGGCTCGCCTACATCACCGGCGCCACCGACTCGCGTGAGCGCGCGGTCACGCTCGCCGAGAAGTACCAGGATATCACCAACGCGCAGCGCGCGGCCGATCTCGCATGGTCCACCAGCCAGATCGAGCTCCGCGACCTCGGCATCACGCCCGAGGAGTCGGTGACGTTCCTCCGGCTCGCCTCGCGCATGCTGCTCACCGACCCGCACTCACGGCTCAAGCGCGTGACCGAGGTCGAGAACCGCCTGCAGATGTCGGGCCTCTGGCAGATCGGCATCTCGGGCGACGACCCCATCCTGCTCGTCACGATCGACCGGCTCGAGGAGGCGCCGCTCGTGCGCCAGGCGCTGCTCGCACATCAGTACTGGCGCAGCAAAGGCTTCGTCTCCGACCTGGTCATCCTCAACACCAAGGCGAGCGCCTACTCCTCGGAGCTCGACGGTCGGCTCCGCATGCTCATGCGCACCGCCCACGCATTGCAGCTCGCCGACAAGCCCGGCGGCGTGCACCTGCGCACCGCCGACCAGATGGCGCCGGAGGTCAAGAACCTCCTCGAGAGCGTCGCCCGCGTGCTCATCACCGGCGATGGCGGTCCCATCGCACTTCAGCTCAACCAGCGCGCGCGCTATCCGGAGGACCCCGACCCCTTCGTCCCCTCGCGGGAGGCGACACCCTATCCCGAGCCTGCGTTCACCCGTCCGGAGCTGGCGTTCGACAACGGCTACGGCGGCTTCGACCGCGAACGTGACGAGTACGTCATCGTGCTCGAGAAAGGCATGACGACCCCCGCGCCCTGGGTGAACGTCATCGCCACACCGCGCTTTGGCACCATGGTCTCCGAGGCGGGGATCGGCTGCACGTGGGCCGAGAACAGCCACGAGAACCGCATCACCACCTGGAACAACGATCCGGTCTCCGATGGCAGCGGCGAGTGCATCTACCTGCGCGACGAGGAGACGGGCGAGTTCTGGAGCCCCACTCCGTTGCCGGTCCTCGACGAGGGCACGCACGTCATCCGCCACGGCCGCGGCTACTCGCGCTTCGAGCACACGAGCCACGGGATCGTGCACGCGCTCGACTGGTTCGTCGCCGAAGACGATCCGGTGCGGCTCGCCCGCATCCGTATCGCGAACATCAGTGGCAGGCCCCGACGGATCTCGGTCACGCAGTTCGTCGAGTGGAGCCTCGGCGACTCCCGCAGCAAGGCGCAGCAACGGGTCGTCACCTGGTGGGACGAGAGCGCGTCGATGCTCATGGCGCACAGCTGGTTCAACCTCGACTTCCCCGGCCGGCCGGCGTTCCTCGCCTGCAGCCGGCCGGTGGGCTCGTACACCGCGAGCCGAACCGAATTCATCGGGCGCAACCACACCCCGGCTTCGCCCGAGGCCATGCGGCGCCGCGAGCTCGGCGGACAGACCGGCCGCTTCCACGATAACTGCGGCGCGCTCATGCTCACCGTCGAGCTGGCTCCGGGCGAGGAGACGGAGGTCACCTTCATGCTCGGCCAGACCGAGACCGTGGAGGCCGCCCACGAACTCGTATCACGCCTGCGCTCGGAAGAAGCGGTGCAGGCCGAGTTCGATTCGGTGCGCGGTGTCTGGCGCGGGCTGCTCGACACGGTGCAGGTCCGCACGCCGGACGAGACGCTCGACGCGATGGTGAACGGCACGGCGCTGTACCAGTCACTCGCGTGTCGCGTGTGGGGGCGGACCGCCACCTACCAGTCCTCGGGCGCCTACGGCTTCCGGGATCAGCTCCAGGACAGCATCGCGCTGCTCGACATCCGCCCGGAACTCGCCCGCGGACAGATCGTCGAGGCGTCACGCCGGCAGTTCCCCGAGGGCGACGTCCTGCACTGGTGGCAGCCGATCTCCGGCCGCGGCGTGCGCACCCGGTTCGTCGACGATCGTCACTGGCTCCCGTACGTCACTGCGGAGTACATCCGGGCTACAGGCGACCTGTCGGTGCTCGATGTCGAGACACCGTTCCTCGAGGGACCGGCGATCCCCGAAGGCCGCGAGGACCTCTACCTCCAGCCCTGCCCGTCCCTCCAGGTCGCCACTGTCTACGATCACTGCCTCGCCGCCCTGCGCCTCGCCCCTCTCGGCGTGCACGGCCTCCCGCTCATGGGCGGCGGCGACTGGAACGACGGCATGAACCGGGTCGGCATCGGCGGCCGGGGCGAGAGCGTGTGGATGGCATGGTTCCTCGATGTCACGCTGCGTTCCTTCGCCGAAGTGTGCGACCTGCGCAACGACGGCACCTCGGCGTCGGAGTTCCGCGAGCGGGCCGACGCGCTTGTGGCCGCCATCGAGCGCAGCGCCTGGGACGGCTCGTGGTACCGTCGCGCATTCTTCGACGACGGCACGCCGCTCGGCAGTGCGGAGTCCGCCGAGTGCCGGATCGATGCGATCGCGCAGGCATGGTCCGTGCTCTCCGGGCGCGGCGACCGCGACCGGGCACGGCGTGCGATGGAGTCGGTCGAGGAGCAGCTCGTGAAGTGGGACGACGGGCTCATCAAGCTCCTGACGCCGCCGTTCGACCGGATGGAGCACGACCCCGGCTACATCAAGGGATACGTTCCGGGTGTCCGCGAGAACGGCGGGCAGTACACCCACGCGGCCCTGTGGGTCGCGCTCGCCTACGCGCGGCTCGGCGACGGAGACGAAGCGGTCTCACTGCTCGACCTCATCAATCCACTCGGTCACACGCGCGACGCCGAGGCTGTGCTGCGCTACAAGGTCGAGCCGTATGTGCTTGCCGCGGACGTCTACGCCCGCGATCCGCACGCCGGTCGCGGCGGCTGGACGTGGTACACGGGCTCGGCCGCCTGGTTCTTCCAGGTTGCGCTCCGCGGCGTCATCGGACTGCGCACGATCGCCGAGAACGGCATGCGCTTCCTCGCCTTCGATCCCTGCATCCCGAAGAACTGGGACCGCTACGAGGTGACGTACCGCTTCGGCACATCGACCTACGCGATCACCGTGGAGAACCCGCGCGGCGTGAACCGTGGCGTCTCGCACATCACGCTGGACGGCACGCGCATCGAGGGCACTCGTGTTCCGCTGCTGGACGACGGTGCGACCCACGCCGTGGTCGTGGCGATGCTCGGCGCGTAGGCCTCGCTACTCGCTCGAGCGCATCCAACGGCCGTGCATGAAGCGCAGGAACGCGCCGCCGAAGAGCGCTCTGGCGCGCAGTAAGCCGCGGGCATGGGCGGCCACCGGATACCTGAGCCGGCTCGATGGGTCCATGATCGCGCGCCACACTTCGTCGGCCGCGTCTTCAGGGCTCGTCCGCTTCTTGATGCCGTCGAGGAAGGCGTTCATGGCCGACAGGTACGGCGCGTACGGCCCTGACCGCTCCGCGGGTACGGCGGCCGCTTCGTCGGCCGCGGTGTCGATGTACCCCGGCTCGATCACCTTGACCCGGATCCCGAACGGCTTGAGCTCGTGCCAGAGACCCTCGCTGAATGCCTCGAGCGCGTGCCGGGTGGCATTGGATGCCGCGAAGAACGGGAGCACGATCCGCCCACCCACGGAGCTCACATTCACGATCGTCCCGCTGCCGCGCTCGCGCATCGAGGGCAGCAGCGCCACGGTGAGCTCTATCGCCGAGAGCGCGTTCACCTGGAACAGGTCGCGAAGCGCTTCGGCCGGAACCTCCTCGAGCGGGGCGTAGACCACGGTGCTGGCATTGTTGACGAGCACATCCGGCGCTCCGTGGTCGGCGAGATAGCGCTCCGTGAACGCACGCACCGCGTGCGGGAAGCGCGGCTCAAGGCGGTAGACGGTCATGTCCGGAGGCAGCCCGTTCTCCTCGGCGGTGGTGTTGTCGCGGATCGTGCCGACCACGCGCCAGCCGGCAGCGTGTGCCCGCAGCGCCAGCGCCCGGCCGAGTCCGGACGAGACTCCGGTGATCAGGATCGATGGCACGCCTCACGTCCTTTCCCTGGAGCTCACCCACCTGTCAGTATGCCCCATCCTGGCCTGGGCCTCTGCGTTCGGCGAGCCTTTGACGACTCCGTGCCCTGAGTGCACAATCGGTGCGACATCAGCCGCCCATCAGCACATGAGGAGATGCCACGTGGACGACTACCCAGGCCAGGATCCCGCACCTGCCACCCCACCACCGCCCGCATACCCGCCGCAGGCCCCCGCCCCGGCGTATCAGCCGCCGGTCGCCGCGCCTCCGCAGGCGTACGCGCCCCAGCCGGGCGCGCCGGTCCCCGCCGTGCCCAAGAAGAAGACGTGGCTCTGGATCCTCCTCGGCCTGGTCGGCCTGGGAGTGGTCGGCTGTGGCGTACTCACCGTGCTCGGGATCACGCTGTCCAACGCCGCCGGCGAGCCGGCCGACTCGATCGCCGCGCTCAACCAGGCCGCACTGGACGGCGATTCAGCCGCGTTCGACAAGTACTTCGACGCGGAGTCGGTGTCGACCGCCGCATACGCGGACTTCCTGGACTACGTGAAGTCCACCGAGGACTACGCCACGCTCGTCGAGGAAGTCGGTGAGGACGAGGCCGACCGCATGCTCGTCGAGGAGATCCTGCCCGAGGGTGAATTCGTCGACGAGCTCTCCGGCGAGTTCTCACTCGACTCGCTCGACGAGGGACAGGTGCCGTTCCCCGAGTACACCGTCACCTCGACGTCGGTCGAGAACGATACCGCCGAGCTCACCATCATCACCATCGAAGAGGGCGAAGAGGTCACCTACGTCCTCGGTATGGCGAAGGAGACCGTGGGTGACAAGGATGTGTGGCGCGTCAAGGAGATCAAGAACATAGCGGATATGCTCGAGGACGAGCTGTAACAGCGCGCTCCCCTCGAGTGCGAGCACGGGAAGAGCGGCCGGCCTGTTCGGCGGCGTCCTCGGCAGCGTCAGCGACGTGACCGATGGCGTGTCAGACAAAACCAACTGCTTCTGCGACAGCTGCTGGAACGACGAGGCAGCCCTCCCCGGCGTTCATGGGGGCAAGCATATGGACGTCAAGGAGCGCGCGCAGCTCGTCTGCCCCGGCTGCGGCCAGGATCCTACTTATCGGTCAAACTCTTCGGAAGAAGAGAGAGGACTTCGCCGTCCTCGTTGTAGCAGACTGCCGTCACGGTGTTCCCGTTCTCGTCGGTCATGTCCACCAGATAGACGCTGCGGTAGTCATCCAGATTCGGAGACATGCCGTATTCGAGGAATCGCATCTTCGCGATCATCTGATGACTCTCGCTGTCCTTGGTGGTGATCTCCTTGGCATCGCCTTCATTGGGATCGTAGCCCTCTACGCCGGATTCTCGCAGCGCGTCTTCCGTGGCCTCGATCGCGAGATTATCGTCTCCGGTGCATCCGCTGGCGCCCATCAGGACGAGGTTGAGCGCCAGAAGCGACGCTACTGCAAGGATCCTGAGCGTGAGTCTCATGGGGGACTCTCCTCTCTCTTCGGGGCAATCATCACACAGTCCCGCACGGTACGCGAATACGCCAGGGGCGCCCTGTCGCAGGCACTCGAGAATCGCCCGTTCGCGGCCGGACAAAGAGAAGGTGGACGGAGAGAAACCCCGTCCACCTTGTTGTCTGTGGTGGGCCCAGGAGGACTTGAACCTCCGACCTCACGGTTATCAGCCGTGCGCTCTAGCCAGCTGAGCTATGGGCCCGTGCTGCGAACAGCCTGCATACCATAGCCCACGCCTCGAACGAGCGTCAAGAATCCCGGCAACTCGCTTCGCGGCCGGCGTGCGGGATGCGTCACACACACCCGGGAGGGGCATGATAGGGTTGAGGGATCCGCGACGCGAAGGAGTCTGGCACATGCTCGAAGTACGTATCGCCGGCCTCAGCCTGGATGCGGTGACCGAACAGCCCGTGCTGCTGCTGGTGCCTGCCGCCGAGACCAACGCCGAGGGAGCCGTGCACCGGGCGATGCCTATCTGGATCGGCCACGCCGAGGCCACCGCGATCCTCCTCGGCATACAGGGCATCGAGCCGCCGAGGCCGATGACGCACGACCTCATGAAGTCGGTGCTCGAGACCGTCGGCTTCTTCGTGAGTAGGGTGGAGATCACGCGCCTCGAGGAAGGCACCTTCTACGCGGCGCTCGTGCTGCGCGGCGAGGACCGCGAGATCGCTGTGGATGCGCGTCCGTCCGACTCGATCGCGCTCGCGCTGCGGTTCGGCTGTCCCGTGTACATAGACGAGGAGATCTTCGAGGAGGCGGCCGTCGCGGTCACCGAGGTCGACGAGGAGGAGGAGGTCGAGCGGTTCCGTGACTTCCTCGACCACGTCGACCCCAGCGACTTCATGTCCTAGCCGGCCGCGCGTCACTCGTACCTGAGCGCCTCGATCGGATCGAGCTGGCTCGCCTTCCATGCCGGATACACGCCGAAGAAGACACCGACCGCCAGCGCGAAGAAGAACGACATGGCGACCGCCCATGGCGTCACGTTCGTGGGCACCGGCGAGACCGCTTCGATGAGCGCCGCTCCGCCCCAGCCCACGGCGATCCCGATGAGCCCGCCGAGCACCGAGAGGCCTACCGCTTCGATCACGAACTGCGACAGGATGTCGTACGTGCGCGCGCCCACCGCTTTGCGGATACCGATCTCACGCGTCCGCTCGCTCACGCTCACGAGCATGATGTTCATGATGCCGATGCCGCCGACCAGAAGCGAAATGCTGGCGATACCGGCGAGCATATAGGTGAGCATGCCGAGCAGGTCGGAGAGGATCCCGAGCGTCTGCTCCTGCGAGAAGACGGTGAACTCGTCGCCGAACGTCGGCTTTAGCGCACGTTTGATCTCTCCGCGCACGAGGTCGACCTCGTCGGGATCGCCCGCCTTCACCACGATCGTCGAGATGTCGCTGTCTCCGAAGAGCTTCTGTGCGGTGGTGATCGGGATCTGCACCTGCAGGTCCTGGTCCCCGGCGAGTCCGCCGCCCTGCGACTTATAGTGGCCGATCACAGTGAAGCGCTGACCGTTCAGGGTCACCTGCTTGCCGAGCGGATCCTGGTTCGGGAACAGCTCGGTGGCAGCGCGGTACCCAAGCGCGATCACGCGCGAAGCCGCCTGAACTTCACTGCGGCGGTAGTCGCGCCCATCAGCGAGCTCGGAGGTGAAGACCTCACTCCCCTGCTCGGTACCGCCGGCGACGATGACCCTGAGGGTGCGGTTACCCGCCTTGATGGTCGAGCTCGCCTGCATGACGGGCACGACCGCGCTCGCGCCCTCCACGCGCCGCCGGAGCATGTCGGCGTCGTCGAGCGTGAAGTAGCGCGACGGCGGACCGCCCGTCTCCATGCTGGCGCTGTACTGCCCGGGGACGACGAAGAGCAGGTTCGAGCCGAGGCCCTCGAGCGAGCCGGTGACCTCGTCCTGCACGCCCGTGCCGATGCCCACCAGCAGGATCACAGCCGCGACGCCGATGATCACGCCGAGCATGGTGAGCATGCTCCGGGCCTTGTTGGCCGACAGCGCGCGCAGCGCGATGCGGAAGCTCTCTGTGAAGTTCATTCGCCGTCACCCTCGGCCAGAATCCCCGCCATCTCCTCGGCGGCATTCACGCGGTCGGCGACCTCGGCGTCCTCGGACACACGTCCGTCGAAGACGCGGATGATGCGCGATGCGTGGCGTGCGATGCGGTCGTCGTGCGTGACCAGGATGACGGTGATCCCCTGCTCGTGGAGTTCCTGGAGTATGGCCATGATCTCCACGCCCGAACGTGAGTCGAGATTGCCGGTGGGCTCATCGGCGAGCACGATGCTCGGGTCGTTGACGAGCGCGCGTGCTATCGCCACGCGCTGCTGCTGCCCACCCGAAAGCTGGCTGGATGTGTGGCCGAGCCGGTTGCCCAGCCCCACGCGCTCGAGCGCGGCGCGCGCGCGGCGCGTGCG
>JBASOJ010000062.1:0-25700 GCA_049658145.1 Coriobacteriia bacterium | reverse complement strand
GCGCCTGGCGGCGGGCCGCGTGGCCCGCGTGCCGGGGCTGCCGCTGTTCGTGGGCGGCGCCGTGGGTTTCGTGGGTTACGAGGCGGCCACTGGATTCGAGCGGGTGCCGCGCCACGGCAACGATGAGCTTGGCGTCCCCGACATGGTGTTCATGACCGCCGACATGGTGGTGGCTTTCGACCACGCGCGGCGCGTGCTGCAGGTGATCGCGCCGGTGCATCCGGGCGGCGCCCCCGAACTCGCCTACGAGGCCGCGCTCAAGCGGATCGACGCGTGCCTGCGGCGCATCGACGAGGGCCCGCGGGGAGCCGAGCTGGGCGCCGTCGGCGTCACGCGTGCGGTGCCGCTCAAGACGCACAGCACGCGTGAGGAGTACATGGCGGCGGTAGAAGCGGGCAAGGAGCACATCGCCGCCGGCGACATCTTCCAGATCGTGCTGTCGCAGCGCTTCAGCGCGCCGTACGAAGGTGACGGGCTCGACCTGTATCGCGTGCTTCGCGCGGTAAACCCCAGCCCGTACATGTTCTACGTGCGCACCCGCGATGTGACACTCGTGGGCTCGAGTCCCGAGCCGCTCGTCCGCGTGGAGGACGACTCCGTGCTGACGCGCCCGCTCGCCGGCACTCGCCCGCGTGGGCTCGACGCTGCCGAGGACGGCCGGTTGCGCGCCGACCTGCTCGCGGATGAGAAGGAGCGCGCCGAGCACGTGATGCTCGTGGACCTCGGCCGCAATGACCTGGGCCGCGTAAGTGCGCCCGGTACCGTGACCGTGGATGAGCTCATGGAGGTCGAGTACTACAGCCATGTCATGCACATCGTGAGCAACGTTACGGGTACGCTCGCCGAGGGCAAGGACGCGTTCGACGCCCTGCGTGCGACCTTCCCGGCGGGCACGGTGTCGGGTGCGCCGAAAGTGCGCGCGATGGAGCTCATCGCCCGTCTCGAGCCGGCCGCGCGCGGGCCCTACGCGGGGACGGTCGGCTACTTCGGCCTCGATGGCGCGATGGACATGTGCATCACGATCCGCACGCTCGTACTTGCGGGTGGTCGCGCGTACCTGCAGAGCGGTGCCGGCATCGTTGCGGACAGCGACCCGGCGCGCGAGTACGAGGAGTGTCTCCATAAGGCCCGGGCCCTGCACCACGCGCTCGAACTCGCGGCAGGCATGCACGGGGAGGTGGCCTCATGATCCTCGTCATCGACAACTACGACAGCTTCACCTACAACCTCGTGCAGCTGCTCTCTGCCCTCGGCGCCGATGTGCGCGTGGAGCGCAACGACGCGCTCACGGCAGTCGATGCGCTCGCACTCGCGCCCGCCGGCGTGGTGATCTCGCCCGGCCCGGGCACACCGGCCGATGCGGGCATCTCGGCGGACGTGGTCCGCGCCGCCGCCGATGCGGGTGTGCCGGTACTCGGCGTCTGTCTCGGCCATCAGGTGATCGCCGAGGTGTTCGGCGCAACGGTGTGCCGGGCCCCGAAGCCGGTGCACGGCAAGACCGATGAGATCACCCACGACGGCACGGGCCTGTTCACGGATGTGCCGAACCCGTTCACGGCCACCCGCTATCACTCGCTGTGCGTGGAGACCGACAGCATCGCCGCGCCGCTCCAGGTGCAGGCGACCACCGCGGACGGTGTCGTGCAGGCGCTCCGGCATGCCGGGAAGCCTGTCTTCGGCGTGCAGTTCCACCCGGAGAGCGTGCTCACGCCCGAGGGCGCGAAGATCCTCGCGAACTTCCTCGATGTGAGCGGCGAGGTGCCTCTCGAGCGCTCGACGCCCGAGGCACCGGCGGCCATAGCCGCCGCGGGCGGGACCGCGCGCTCTTCGGCACGACTTGCCGAGGTCACGACCGTCGCCGGGGCGATCGCCCGTGTCGCGGACGGCAACGCGCTCGATGAGGACGAAGCCGAGCGCGTGATGGGCATCATCATGGACGGTGAGGCGACGCCGTCGCAGATCTCGGCGCTCATCGTGGCGATGCGCATGAAAGGCGAGACGGTCGACGAGATCGTCGGTTTCGCGCGGGCGATGCGCGAGCATGCCACGCCCGTGAGCCCTGCCGCGCCCGACTGCGTGGATATCGTGGGCACCGGCGGCGACGGCCTGCACACGTTCAACATCTCCACAACGACCTCGTTCGTGGTCGCCGGGGCCGGAGTGCCGGTGGCCAAGCATGGCAATCGGGCCGTCTCGTCGTCTTCGGGCGCCGCGGACGTGCTCGAGGCGCTCGGTGTGGACATCGGACTCGGTCCGGCCGACATCGCGCGATGTATCGACGAGGTGGGCGTGGGCTTCCTCTTCGCCCAGTCACTGCACGCGAGCATGCGTCACGCCGGACCCACGCGCCGCGACATCGGCATCCGCACCGTGTTCAACATCCTCGGCCCGCTCACCAATCCCGCCGGCGCGAAGCGGCAGCTGCTCGGCGTGTACGACCCCAGGCTTGTCCCGGTGCTTGCCGAAGTGTCAGGGCGTCTGGGCGCGGAGCGCGTACTGGTGGTGCACGGCCATCCGGGGATGGATGAGGTCTCGGCGAGCGGCCCGACAACGGTCGGCGAGTTCGACGCTGCGGTCGGCAGGGGTGTGCGCACCTACGAGATCACACCCGAGCAGGTGGGTATCGCGCGCGGCACGGTCGCCGACACCGCCGGTGGCGATCCGGCCGCCAACGCGCTGCTCGTGCGTGCCGTGCTCGAGGGCGAGCACGGGCCGCGCCGCGACGTGGTGCTCATGAACGCCGCCGCCGCACTGCTCGCGGCAGGCGTGGTTCCAGACCTGGCTGAGGGCGTCGTGCGGTCGCGAGAGTCGATCGACTCCGGCCGCGCGGCCGACGTACTCGACCGGCTGGTCACCACCACACAACGCCTCGGAGGCGCGTCATGAACTTCCTGGAGACGATGATGGCGCGCCGCTACGAGCGCATCCGGGCCGAGTACGGCGACCTGTCGGTCGCGGACCGCGAGCGGCTCGCGTGCTGCGCGCGTGCGCCGCGCGACTTCGCAGCTGCGCTCCGGGAACGCGCCGATGTCGCAGTGATCGCCGAGGTGAAGAAGGCCTCGCCGAGCGCGGGACCGATCGCCCCGGAGTGCGAGGCATCGAAGCAGGCGCTCCACTACCGGGACGGCGGCGCGGCGGCCATCTCCGTGCTCACGGAGCCGGAGTACTTCGGCGGGTCGTACGCCGACCTCTCGGATGTTGCCGATGCCGTCGATGTGCCCGTGCTCTGCAAGGACTTCGTGGTCGATCCCGTGCAGCTGTTCGTTGCGCGCGGGCACGGCGCGGATGCGGTGCTGCTGATGGTGAGCATTCTTGGGCATCTGACGCGGGACTATGCAGATATCGCCGGGACACTCGGCCTGACGCCGCTCGTCGAGGTCGCCTCGGAGGACGAGCTGACGATCGCACTCGGCGTGCGGTCGGGCGTGATCGCGTTCAACAGCCGGGACTTGCGCACACTTGAGGTGGACCCCGAGGGCGCACGCCGGCTGATGATGGGTGCGAGGGACTTCGACATCACGCGGGTGGCCGCCAGCGGCATCAGGACCCGCAGTGATGTGGAGATGGCCGCGGTAGCGGGCGCTGATGCGGTGCTTGTCGGCGAGACGCTCATGCGCTCGCCGTTTCCTGAAGACGAAGTGAGCGGACTGACCGGCGTGATGAAAGGAGTACGGCAATGAGCGACAAGACGAGGTTCGGGCTGGACGAGACGAGGATTCCGGAGGCCTGGTACAACGTGATCCCGGATCTCAAGACCCCGCTTGCGCCACCGAAGGTGGTCACGCCGGACGGCACCGAACTCAGCATGGACCAGATCGGCGAACGGCTCGCCTCGCTGTTTCCGATGGAGTGCGTCAAACAGGAGATGTCGCCGGAGCGGTGGATCGACATCCCCGGTGCGGTCATCGATGTGTACAAGACCTACCGGCCGTCGCCGCTGCTGCGTGCGAAGGCGCTCGAGCGCGTGCTCGGGCTTCCCGCGGGCATCAAGATCTTCTACAAGTACGAAGGCGTGAGCCCCGCGGGCTCCCACAAGCCCAACACCGCCATCCCGCAGGCCTACTACAACAAGCAGGAGGGCATCACGAAACTCTCCACCGAGACAGGGGCCGGCCAGTGGGGAAGCGCGCTCTCGATCGCCGGTGCGCTGTACGGCATCGACGTCGAGGTGTTCATGGTCAAGGTGAGCTACGAGCAGAAGCCGTACCGCCGAATCCTCATGGAGACGTATGGCGCCAGCGTGCACGCCTCACCCACGAATCTGACCGACGCGGGCCGTCACGTGCTTGCCATGGATCCGGACTCCACCGGCTCGCTCGGCATCGCCATCTCGGAGGCGTGCGAGGTCGCGCTCAAGGATCCGGGCACACATTACTCACTCGGCAGTGTGCTCAACCACGTATGCCTTCATCAGTCGATCATCGGCCTTGAGGCCATCGAACAGATGGCACTCGCCGAGGAGGAGCCGGATGTGGTCGTCGCATGCATCGGCGGCGGCTCCAACTTCGCCGGCCTTGCGTTCCCGTACTATCACCGCAAGCTCGAAGGCAAGAGCAACGCGCGTCTGCTCGCGGTCGAGCCGAAGGCATGCCCCACGCTTACGGCCGGCGAGTACCGCTACGACCTCGGCGACGAGGCTGGCATGACGCCGCAGATGCTCATGTACACGCTCGGCCACGACTTCGTGCCGGCCGGCATCCACGCCGGCGGCCTACGCTACCACGGCGATTCGCCGCTCGTGAGCAGTCTCGTGCACGACGGCGAGGTCGAGGCGCTGGCGGTCGACCAGACCGCGTGCTTCGCGGCCGCTGTGGAGTTCGCGCGCGCCGAGGGCATCCTGCCCGCGCCGGAGAGCAGCCACGCGATCCTCGCGGCGATCAACGAGGCGAAGGCCGCGCAAGCGGCAGGCGAGGACAAGGTCATCCTGTTCAACCTGTCGGGCCACGGACACTTCGATCTGGCGGCGTACGCGCAGTACAACGCGGGCGAGCTGAAGGACTTCGACTTCGCCGCCGGCGCCACGCTCCACGAGAACGAGTAGGCGCGGGGCATGCGTACGCGCATCAAGATGTGCGGACTCACCCGGCCGGAGGATGCCGCTCACGCGGTGTCCTCCGGTGCCGACGCCATCGGTGTGGTGCTCGCTCCATCAAAGCGGCAGGCCACGCTCGACCAGGCAGCGGCGGTGTTCGCCGATGTCCCGCCGCTGGTGGCGCGCGTCGGCGTGTTCGTGGACGCTCATGCCGATGAGGTATGGGAGGCGGTCTCGCGCCTTGGTCTCACAGCCGTGCAGTTCCACGGCGACGAGGCGCCCGAGACGTGCGCGGCGGCGCCGGTGCCGGTCATCAAGGCGCTTCGGGTCGGCCCGGGATTCAATCCCGCGATCGCCGAGGCGTACCGCGGCTCGGTGGCCGCGCTACTGCTCGACACGTTCGTGGCAGGAGGCGCACAGGGCGGTACGGGCGTGGCCTTCGACTGGTACCGTGTGGCAGGCCGGTTGCCCGCGTGGGCGCCCGTGGTTCTCGCCGGGGGGCTCGGCCTGGCGAACGTGGGCGAGGCGGTGCGGGCGCTGCGACCGTTCGCGGTCGACGTGTCTTCCGGCATCGAAGTGGCGCCGGGTGTGAAGGACCATGCGGTGATGGACGAGTTCGTTGCGGCCGTGCGCGCCGCTGACCTGGAGGTATCTGATGTCTGACGTGTTGCTCCCTTCGGCGGAGTCGGCCTACTCGACTCCTGACGCGCAGGGATTCTACGGCCCCTACGGCGGCACGTTCGTGCCCGAGACCGTGATGCCCGCGCTTGGCGAACTTTCCGCCGCGTACGCCGAGGCGATGGCCGACAGCGCGTTCACCGATGAGCTTGCCTACCTGCTGCGGGACTACGTGGGGCGCCCATCGCCGCTCTACCGCGCGGACCGGCTTGCCGAAGCCGTCGGACTCGGCGCGGTCTATCTGAAGCGCGAGGACCTCAACCACACCGGGGCGCACAAGATCAACAACACCGTCGGGCAATGCCTGCTGGCCAAACGCATGGGCAAGAAGCGCGTGATCGCGGAGACAGGCGCCGGGCAGCATGGCGTCGCCACCGCGACCACGGCGGCGCTCATGGGGCTTGAATGCGCCGTGTTCATGGGCACCGAGGACATCCGACGCCAGGCTCTCAACGTCTACAAGATGCATCTGCTGGGCGCCGAAGTGGTGCCGGTGGCCGACGGTAACGGCACGCTGGCCGAGGCGGTCACGGCCGCATTGCGGCACTGGGTCGAGCGGGTGGACGACACGTTCTACGTGATCGGCTCAGCTCTCGGGCCGCACCCCTATCCCCAGATGGTCCGCGAGTTCCAGAGTGTCATCGGGTCGGAGACCATCGCGCAGCTTGCCGAGAAGAGCGTGCCCCGCGTGGACGCCGTCGTGGCGTGCGTCGGCGGCGGCAGCAACGCCATCGGCACATTTCATCCGTTCCTGACCGACGTCCCGTCGGATCACCGCCCGCTCCTCGTCGGAGCCGAGGCTGCCGGCCTCGGCCTGGACACCGATAAGCACGGCGCGGCGCTCACCATGGGCTCGCCCGGCGTGCTGCACGGCTTCTACTCGTATCTCCTGCAGGACGAAGCGGGCAATCCCCTCGAGGCGTACTCCATCTCCGCCGGTCTCGACTATCCCGGCGTGGGACCCGAGCACAGCTTCCTGAAAGACGCGGGCCTCGTCCGCTACGAGAGCGTCACCGACGCCGAGGCGCTCGCCGCATTCTCGCTCCTGACGCGTACCGAGGGCATCATCCCGGCGATCGAGTCCTCACACGCGCTGGCACTCCTGCCGAGGTTGGCTGCCGAGATCGGCCCCGAGGGAGTGGTGGTCGTGACGGTCTCCGGCCGGGGCGACAAGGACATGGACATCGTCCGCGAGGCGGGCCTCGGTGTCTGAGGTCCCTTCACCGCTCACCGCGGCGTTTCCGGATGGGACGTGTGCGCTCGTCGCGTACCTGATGGCCGGCTACCCTGATCGGGAGACCTCGCTCGAGGCGCTCCGGGCGGCTGCACGTGGTGGCGCCGATGTGATCGAGCTCGGCGTGCCCTACGGCGATCCGCTGGCCGACGGGCCGGTGATCGCCGAGGCGGCGAGGGTGGCTCGCGAACAGGAGGGCGGCTTCGGCCTCACCCATGCGTTGCAGGTGGCCGAGGCGTTCGTCCGCGACCCCGGCGTGACACGCGTCCCGCCCGTGGTGGTGATGACCTACCTCAATCCGCTGATGCGCATGGGCTTGCCCGCTGCCGCTGTCGCGATGCGCGAGGCCGGTGCGGCGGGTGTGATCGTGCCCGACATGCCCCCGGAGGCGGCGGCGCCCTGGTTGCGTGTCGCGGAAGGCCTGGACACGGTGTTCCTTGTCGCCCCGACGTCCACCGACGAGCGGCTGGCCGCGGTGACGGCCGCCTCACGAGGCTTCGTCTACTGCGTGAGCACCACGGGCATCACCGGTGAGCGCGAGTCACTCGCGCTCGGGCTCGCAGACCAGGTCGAGCGCATCAGGGAGCACACGTCACTTCCGGTGGCGGTGGGCTTCGGCGTGAGCACGCCCGCGCAGGCCGCGCAGGTGGCGGCGATCGCCGACGGAGTGATCGTGGGAAGCGCCATCGTGAAGCGCCAGCGCGATCCGGACGGCGTGGAGCGGTTCGTCAGCGAGCTTGCCCGTGCGGTAGCGGGCTAGTCCAGCCCGAGCCAGGTCTTCCAGACGGCGAGGCTCGGGTCGGCGGCCACGCTCGGCGGACGCACGATGGGGGCCCGAGAGCTGGACCGCCACAGGCGGCCCTTCTCTCTTCGTCATTTCAGGTCGTCGAGCGACGCCTTGAGCGTCTCCTCCGAGACCTCGCCGATAAGCAGGTCGACGTCCTCGCCCTCGGCGTTCACGAAGACGAACGTCGGCACGAACTGCACACCGTAGTCCTCGGCGAGCGCCGCGCCTTCGTCGCTTGTCTCGACGTTGTACATCCGAATCGCCACGTCGCCTTCATACTCACCGACGAGCCCACTCACGATGGGCGCCATCTTGAGGCAGCTCGGTCAAGAATCGGTGTAGAACTCGTACATCACCGGCATGCCCTCGGGAACCGGGTCCTCGTTCGAAACGGGCACCTCCGAGCCGCCGCTGCTCTGGCTGCAGGCCGCGAGCGCGAGTACCGCTGCGAGCAGCAGTGCGATCGAGGTGAACCTGGTGAGTCGGCGCATCGGGCTCCTTTCATCGGCCTCGTGAGTAGTGTACCCGAACCATGCTTGCGGGCCGTCTCTCGGCGGGCCTCGGTGGTGGTAGACTCGGCGCATGCGCATCGCACTCGGACAGATGAACGCGACGGTCGGCGACATCGAGGGGAACCTCGCGCGCTGCATCGACGCAGTCAACGCCGCAGGGCGAGTCGATCTCGTCGTGCTGCCCGAGCTCGCGCTCACCGGCTATCCGCCGGAGGACCTGCTCGCCCGGCCGGACTTCGTGGACCGCGCGCTCGAGGCGCTTGATGCGTTCGCCGCAGCGATCACCACACCGGCGCTGGTGGGGTTCGTCGACCGCACCGGGGATGGTCTCGGCAACGCGGCGGCGCTCGTTCGCGGCGGGCGCGTGGAGGCCGTCTACCATAAGCGGCTCCTGCCGAACTACGGCGTGTTCGACGAGGAGCGGTACTTCGAGCCGGGCGATAGGGACGTGATCGTCACGATCGCCGGCGAGCGCTGTGCGATCACCATCTGCGAGGACATCTGGGTTCCCGAGACCACTGCGCGGCTCGCGGGAGCCGGTGCGGAGGTAGTGCTCAACCTCTCGGCGTCGCCGTTCCACGCGGGTAAGGGTGGCGAGCGCGAGGCGATGCTGCGCGCACGGACCACCGCGGACCCGGTGTGGGTGGCGTACTGCAATCTCGTGGGCGGACAGGACGAGCTGGTCTTCGACGGCCGCTCGGTCATCGTCGGGCCTGGCGGGCGGCTGGTGGCGCGCGCCCCGGCCTTCGCCGAGGGGATGATCGTGTCGGAGGTCGGTCGCGAGGCGGCGGTCGCGGCCGAGGGTCGCGCGCTTGCACCGGGGGCGATCTCGGTCAGCCCCACGGGCCCCGGCGAGGTCTACCGGGCGCTCGAGCTCGGTTTGGCCGACTATGTGCGGAAGAACGGCTTCACCGATGCGGTGGTGGGTCTCTCCGGGGGTATCGACTCCGCACTGGTGGCTGTGATCGCCACCGACGCCCTTGGAGCCGGACACGTGCACGGTGTCCTCATGCCCGGGCCGTACTCGAGCGAGGGGAGTGTCGACGACGCGCTCGTGCTCGCGGCCAACCTCGGAATAGACGCGCTCACCCTGCCGATCGGCTCCACGTTCGAGTCGCTGCTCGGCACGCTCGAGCCAGCCATCGGCGAGATGCCGACCGATGTGACCGAGGAGAACCTTCAGGCGCGGGTGCGCGGTACGCTGTTGATGGCGCTCTCCAACAAGCTTGGCTGGCTCGTGCTCGCCACCGGCAACAAGAGCGAGCTCTCGGTGGGCTACTCCACGCTCTACGGAGACATGGTCGGCGGGTTCGCGCCTATCAAGGACGTCTTCAAGACGAACGTGTGGGAGCTCGCCCGGTGGCGCAACGAGCACAGCCCAGTGATCCCCGAGGCCACCATCACCAAGCCCCCGTCGGCCGAGCTGCGCCCGGACCAGACGGACCAAGACACGCTCCCGGCCTACGATGTACTCGACGGCATCCTGCGGGGCTACGTGGAGCAGGATCGCTGTGCCGATGAGATCGTCGGGGACGGCTTCGACCGCGCGGTCGTGGAGCGCGTGATCCGCATGGTGGATGCAGCCGAGTACAAGCGTCGCCAGGCGGCGCCGGGAACGCGCGTGACGCTGAAGGCGTTCGGCCGCGATCGACGCATGCCGATCACCAACCGGTACCGGGGCCCCGAGTGAGCGCGCTCGAACTCGTGTGGATCGAGGCGGACGACCCGCGCATGACCGAGGTGCACGAGTTGCGGCACGAGGCTCTGTTCGCCCCCTTCGGCATCCCGCGTGACGACCACTGGGACGACGCCGGCGAGGACAGGCGCCACGTGATCGCGGTTCGCGACGGGCGAGTGGTGGGCTACGCGTGCCTGCTGTTGGACGCGGACGGTGGCGGGCACGTTCGCCAGGTGAGCGTGTTCCCGGGGCTGCAGCGCTCCGGGGTGGGCAGGGTGCTGATGTCCGAGGTCGACGCGGAGGCGGCGCGGCTCGGCCTGCCGCTGCTGTGGCTCAACGCGCGGGTCACGGCCGAGCCGTTCTACCACAGGCTCGGCTATCAGACGGTGAGCGACGTCTTTCCCTCGGGGCGCACGGGCGTGCCGCACGTGCGCATGGAGAAGCGCACTGCGCGGTAAGGCGTGCACTTGCCGCTTGTGCGCAGAAGCGCACTGCGCGGTAAGGCGTGCACTTGCCGCTTGTGCGCAGACGCGCACTGCGCGGTAAGGAGTGCACTTGCCGCTTGTGCGCAGAAGCGCACTGCGCGGTAAGGAGTGCACTTGCCGCTTGTGCGCAGACGCGCACTGCGCGGTAAGGAGTGCACTTGCCGCTTGTGCGCAGACGCGCACTGCGCGGTAGCGTTTGGCCGAACTGTGGCATAACCTATCAGAGGGCCGCGTGCCGGAGAATCGAACACGCGCCGGCCCGGGGGTTCCATGTAGTCACCCGACTTTCGAGGAGGAGTCTATGCCGAGCATCACTCGTGACCAGGTCCATGTACCGGCCGACGTGCCAGCATCCGCACGCGAGGCGTACATCGACAACTACCTGAAGGCCACGCAGGGTACCGGGCGGCTCATGCTGTACGCCTGCGACCAGAAGATCGAGCACCTGAACGACGACTTCTACGGTGAGGGCATCGACCCGTCCGACGCCGAGCCGGAGCATCTCTTCCGCATCGGCAGCCAGGGCATCTGCGGCGTGCTCGCCGGACAGCGCGGGCTCGTGGCTCACTACGCTGCCGACTACCCCGACATCAACTACCTCATCAAGATGAACTCCAAGACGCATCTGGTGAAGACGTCGGCGAAGGACCCGGCCAAGCACCAGGACGACCCGTACTCGCCGCAGCTCTACGACATCCAGACCGCGCTCGACCTGCGCGACAATGGCGTGAACGTGGTCGGTATCGGCTACACCATCTACCTCGGCAGCGAGTACGAGTCGCAGATGATGATGGAGGCCGGACAACTCATCGCCGACGCGCACTCGGTGGGCCTCATCGTCGTGCTGTGGATCTACCCGCGTGGCAAGGCGGTGGCCGATGAGAAGGACGCGCACCTCATCGCTGGCGCTGCCGGCGCCGCGTGCTGCCTCGGCTCGGACTTCGTGAAGGTGAACCCGCCGAAGGGCGACGACGCCGCGTCCTCGGCGGAGAAGCTCAAGGAAGCCGCTGCGGCGGCGGGCCGCACCGGCCTTGTGTGCGCCGGGGGGTCCACCGTGGACGCCCAGACGTTCCTCGCCCAGCTGTGGGAGCAGATCCATGTGGGTGGAGCGTCGGGTAACGCCACCGGCCGCAACATCCACCAGCGTTCGCTCGATGAGGCCGTTCGGTTGACCAAGGCCATCTCGGCCATCACGCTCGGCGACTGGAGTGTTGAGGACGCGCTGGCGGTCTTCAACGGCGAGAAGGAGTTCAGCCTCTGATCGCCGGGACCTAGGCTCGAATAGCGCGGCATCGCACGTCAGGCGGTGCCGCGCTATCATTACCCCCTGAACGTGCACCCGAGGAATCCCGGAGCAGCATGTCGATCAACGACTGGTTCAAACAGCGGGAGAGCCGCCGGTACACGGTCTCTGCCGGTGTGACCGCCGAGAGGCTGCCCGACGGCGTCTGGCGCAAGTGTCCGGACTGCAACAAGACCCTCTACCAGGGAGAGGTGGCAAAGAGCCTCTCTGTCTGCCCGCACTGCGGTCATCACTTCGAACTCATCGCCCGCGACCGCATTCTCGGCCTCGTCGATGACGGGACCTTTGCCGAGACCGACACGGACCTCGGCTCGCTCGATCCTCTGCGCTTCACCGCGTCCAAGCCGTACGCCGTGGCGCTCGAGAAGGCGCGCGACACGACCGGTCTTTCCGACGCCGCGATCACCGGGCGTGCGTCGGTCGACGGCCGAGCCGTCATAGTGGGCGCGCTCGACTTCCGCTTCATCGGCGCGTCGATGGGCTCGGTGGTGGGAGAGAAGATCACCCGGGCGTTCGAACTCGCGCTCGCCGAACGGCGTGGTGTGGTGTTGATCGTGGCCTCCGGGGGCGCGCGCATGCAAGAGGGCATGCTCTCGCTGATGCAGATGGCCAAGACCGCTGCAGCAGTTGAGCGCCTCGCCAAGGCGGGTCTCCCATACGTCTCGATCCTTGTCGATCCCACCTACGGCGGCGTGACCGCCAGTTTCGCTGCTTTGGCCGATGTGATCTTCGCCGAGCCCGGTGCGCTCATCGGCTTCGCGGGCCCGCGCCTCGTGGAGCAGACCATCCAGCGCTCGCTACCCAAGGGCTTCCAGAGCGCCGACTCGCTCGTAGAGCACGGGATGATCGACGCTGTCGTGCCACGCGGTGAGCTGCGCGATCGGGTCGGAACGGTGCTCGGCTACCTGCTTCCCAGCGATGATTCCACCTCGATGGGGGGTGCCGCATAGCCATGGCCCGCTTCGTCATGGAGTTCGAGCGGCCGCTCGTCGAGCTTGAGGAGAAGCTCGCCGAGATCTCGCGGCTCGATGCGGCCGCCCTTCCCGAGCTCGCCGCCGAGATCGCCGATCTGGAACGTCAGGTAGAGCAACTGCGCCGCACGCTCTACTCGGCCCTCTCGCCGTGGGAGAAGGTGCAGGTGAGTCGTCATCCGCAGCGCCCCAAGGCCGACGACTACCTCGAGGCGCTGTTCACCGATGTCGTAGAGCTGCGTGGTGATCGCGCCTTCGCCGATGATCAGGCGATCCTGGCGGCACTCGCCACGCTCGACGGCCGTCGGGTGATGCTCATCGCGCACCACAAGGGTCGCAACACGAAGGAGAACGTGGCGCGCAACTTTGGCTCGCCGCATCCGGAGGGCTTCCGCAAGGCCGAGCGCGCGATGCGCCTAGCGGCGCGGTTCGGGCTCCCGGTGGTGACGCTCCTCGACACAGCGGGCGCTTCGCCGGGGCTCGAGGACGAGGAGCGCGGTCAGGCGTGGGCGATCGCGCAGTGCCTCGCCACGCTCTCCGACCTGCCCGTGCCCGTCGTGGTGGTCGGTATCGGCGAAGGCGGCAGCGGCGGCGCGCTGGCCATCGGTTTCGGCGACCGGCTGATCATGCTCGAGAACGCGTACTACTCGGTCATCTCACCGGAGATGTGCGCGGTGATCCTCTTCAAGGACGCGCAGAAGGCGCCGGAAACGGCCTCGGCGCTCACGCTGACCGCTGAGGACCTCGTGCGTCTGGGCATCGCCGACGAGATCGTGCCCGAACCACTCGGGGGAGCACACCGCGACCCGGTGACCGTCATCGCCGAGGTGGGCGAGCGCATCGTATCGGCGCTCGACGCGCTTTCAGCCGAGGATGCCGCCGCACGGACCGCACGGCGCTACGAGCGGCTGCGGACCATCGGCGTCTTCAGTACCGGTGCGTAGTGCGCGTCCGTGACAAGGTATCCATCGAACCGTAGGGGGAGATTGCGTGAGTGACAAGTCACCGATCAAGCGCGTCGGCATGCTGTTCAGCGGCGGGCCCGCGCCGGCCGCCAACGCGGTCATCTCGGCCGCGGCGATCTCGTTTCTGAACAACGGCATCGAGGTGATCGGCTTCTATGACGGCTACGAGGGGCTCGAGAACTACTCGGAGGACAGTCCGCTCATCGAGGGGCAGCATTACATCCGCCTCACGCGGAACGACGTCTCGGCGATCCGCAATCGCAAGGACATCATCCTGCGCACGTCGCGCGCCAATCCGGGCAAGCCGGTGGGCTCGGCCGGCGATCTGGCCGATGCTCAGCGCAACGCGAAGCTACGCGCGGTCTACGCAGCGTTCGAGGCGTACGAGATCGACGCGCTCGTTTCCATCGGCGGCGACGACACGCTCAAGACGGCCAACTACATCAAGGAGCTGCAGAACGTCGTCGGAGGGCTTCGGCCGATCAGGGTCGTCCACCTGCCGAAGACGATCGACAACGACTACTACGGCATCGACTGGACATTCGGATTCTTCTCGGCGGCGCACTTCGCGGCGACCGAGATCCGCAACTTGAGCGCGGACGCCCGATCCACGCAGGTGTGGTACGTCCTCGAGATCATGGGGCGCAAGGCGGGCTGGCTCACCTACGCCGCGGGGATCGCGGGCGAGGCGACCCGGATGATCTCGGTGGAGGACTGTGGCGCCGTCTTCGACGCACGTGCCGAGGCCGAGGAGCTGGTCGACCTGATGCTGCACCGCGAGTCTGACGGGAGGCGCTACGGCATCATCTGCATCGCCGAGGGCCTGGCCGATCACCTGCCCGACGACATGCGGCCCCAGACCACCGACGAGCACGGGAACCTGAAGCTGGGAGAGGCCCAGGTGGGCCGCGTGCTCGCCAGGGAGATGGAGCGCGTGTACGAGGAGCGGACAGACATCAAGATCAAGGTGCGGGCAAAGCAGCTCGGCTACGAAGTGCGCTGTGCCGAGCCGAGCGCGTTCGACGTACTGCTCGGCACGCAGCTGGGCGTGGGCGCGTACCGTGCGCTGGTGGAGAAGGGCCTCACCGGCGTGATGGTGAGCGTCGAGGACCAGCTCTCGCTCAAGTACGTGCCGTTCGACATGCTGATCGACCCCGAGACCATGAAGACCAAGGTCCGGTTCATCGACCGGAACAGCGACTTCTACCGCCTCGCGCGTGCACTCGAGTACCGCGGCATCCTCTCGGACCAGGGTGGCGCGGAGGAGCCCGCATGATCGATCGCGAGACCATCCGCGTCTTCCGCGAGATCGGCCGCGACCTGTTCGTGGCCGGTCTCACCACCAGTCATGGCGGCAACATGAGCATCCGCGACGGCGACCGCGTGGTCATCACGCGGCGTGGCTCGATGCTGGGCAGGCTCACCGACGACGACCTCATCGAGACGGGGATGGAGCCGTGCGCCGCCGACGAGCGCTGCAGCCGCGAGATCGTGGTGCATCGCGCGATCTACGAGGCCACCGATGCGCGTGCGATCGTGCATGCTCACCCGGTCCACACGATCGCGCGGAGCTTCGCATGCGACACCATCGTGCCGGCGGACTCCGAGGGACTCTACGTGCTCGGTGAGGTGCCGGTGGTCACGGCTGCGCAGACGATCGCCTCACCTGAGGCCGCCGCGGTGCTTGCCGGGGCGCTGCGCGTCGCTCCGGTGGCCGTACTCCGCACGCATGGGCCGTTCGCCAGGGGCGCTACACTCGAGGAAGCGTTCATGCATGTGAGCGTGCTCGAGGCGAGCGCGACGATCCTCGACCTGCTCGGCAGGTAGCCCCGGCTACATCATGGCGCCGGCGAACAGACTCCCGACGATCACCGGGACCGCCTTCACGATCACGGTCACCGCGATGAACACGAGCATCGCGGATACCGCGCGCTTCCTGTCGATGCCGATCGTCCTGGACAGCAATGCGCCAAAGAGGATGAGCAGCCCCCAGATCACGAAGAGGTCGATCTGCGACAGCAGCGCGTATGCCGCGCCAGGCGCCTCGGTGATCTCCTTCGGCGCTACGAGCGCGCCGAGGCCGCTGTAGCGGAGCCACGTGCCCGAGGACGCCATGTAGGCCCCCTGGATGACGTTGCGGATGGCGTTCGGCACGAGTGAAAGCGCGCTCACGGTGAGCATCGTCGAGAACGTGACGGGGTTCGCCCAGGTCTTCGCCGCGACGAAGAAGAACGTGGCGGTGTACAGGATGGCCACGAGCGCTCCGAGTGCGCTGAACACGATGTCGGCCACCGAGGTCACCTGCATCGCGGTGTTGAGCGCCTCATCCTGGGTCACCTCCCCGCTTGCCGCCGCGGCGGCCATCTCCTCCTCGTACATCGCCCGGTCCGCCTCGGGCATCGAGTCGATCTGCTCCTGGAAGATCGCCTGGGCCTCCGCGGTCTGGGCGTCGAGCTTCATGGGAGTGGAGACCGCTGTCTTGAAGAGCACCGAGCCGAGCAAGAGCACCGCTAGCGGCACCCACAGCCACTTGACCGCGCTGCCCGCGCCATCGAGGCCCTTCGCGGGACGGAACAGGCCGAGCAGGATGCTTGCGAACGAAGGCATGGCTACTCCTTCATCACTCGTGTCGAAGTGCGGTCAGCGGATCGAGGTTGGCGGCGCGGACCGCCGGGAGCACGCCCGAGAGCAGGCCGATGCCCGCAGCGAAGACGATGGCGAAGACGGCGAGCCACACCGGGATCTGGAAGAAGGATGTCGTCTGCGTGGACGCCACGCCGGTCGACGTGGCCTGGCCCGCGATGATCGCCTGTACGAAGAGGTTCGCGAGCGCCGCGCCGGCGCCCGAGAACAGCACGCCGACGACGCCGCCGAGCACGCCGATGATCGCCGCCTCGCCGAGGAAGACCCGCTTGATCTGGCGGTTCGAGGCTCCGACGGCCTTCATGATGCCGATCTCGCGCGTGCGCTCGTAGATCGACATCGTCATGGTGTTGGCGATACCGAGTGCCGCGACGAGCATGGCGATACCGCCAAGCGCTCCGAGCACCCCCTGGATGATCAGAAACACATTCTTGAGGCTGTCGAGTGTGGATTGCGCCGAGTACGCGTAGAAGCCGCGGTCCATGATGGTCTTCTCGATGTCGGTGACCGAGTTCACCGAGTCAGCCTTGACGATGAGCTGATCGAAGGTGACCTTGCGGCGGTCCATGCTGTTCAGGTCGAGCGCCGCCTCCATCGTGATGTACGCCGACTGATCGGTCATCATGCCGCTCGGAGCGAGGATGCCCACGACCGTGAACTTGTGTTTGACCTGCCTGGGCTGTGCGTTGGGGTCGGCGGCGTACTCCTCCTCCGTGGGGTAGATCGAGGCGGTGAGAACGAGCCGCTTGCCGAGCACGTCGAGCTCCGGGACCGTTGCCCCGCCGCCCATCATCATGCCGCCGCCCGAGGCGATCGAGAACGATGCCGGAAGCGTCGCGCCGAGCAGGATCTCGCTGTCGTTACGGGGGAGCCGACCTTCCTCGATCTCGTACCCGAACTTCTCGAAGTCGTCCATGTCCACGCCGTACGGCATGCTGTACAGGACGTATTTCTTGTACGAGATGTTGTCGGCCATCACCGGGACGCTGGGGAGCACAGCGGCCACGTGCTCGATTGCCGCCAGGCCGTCCACAGCGTCCTGATCGAGTGAGACCGCCTCCGCGCCCGGCATCCCGCCGCCGCCGAAGACGTTGATGTGCGTAGCGGCTCCGAGGTCGCCCAGCTGTGCGGTGAGGTTCGCCTGGAGGCCGATGCCGAGGGAGACCATGAGGACGATCGCCGACGTGCCGATGACCACGCCGAGGGACGTCAGGGCCAACCTGAGCTTCATCCGCCGCAGGTTGGAGACGACCAGGAACGCGAGGTCGCGGAAGCGCATGTTTATGACCCGAGGCCGAACAGCGCCTTGATGAACGACACGAACCAGTTGTCCCCGCCGGTCTCGTCCTCGGGAGCCTCGGCGCCCTCTTCGATCTCGCCGGGTTCCGGAGAGTCCTCGACGGTGACCGTCCGGACCTCCCGGTACTCCTGCGGCCGTCCGAAGTCGTCGCGATAGGAGACCACGAAGACGATCTCGAGGTCTCCGGGTGACTCGGGCGTGATCTGCACGTCGAGGCCTTCGGTGGTGGCCGCGTCCATCGTGCCGAGGAAGTACGTGCCGTCGACGATGTCCGCCTCGCTCGCCTCGACACTCAGCGTGACGCCGGAAAGCGCGTAGGTGCTCGCGTTGGCGACCTCGAAGCTCGCGTCGAACGACTCGCCGAACACCACCGTCTCGGGGAGCTCGGCGGTGACGAGTGAGAGCACGGCGTCGCGCTCGACGAGAACGCCGAGGGTGTAGGCGACCTCCTGGCGGGCTTCCTGATGCTCGAAGCTCACCGTCACCGGCACGGTGAGCGCGCCGGGGGCGGTTCCGGGGGCCACGATGACGTGGAACGTGACCGTGCCCTCCGTCTTGCCCTTGAGCAGGCCGAGATACTTCGCGTTGCCCGTGCCGAGGACGGTGAGCCCGCCGGTGGTGGCCGCGCCGGCAGCGGCGATGGTGGACTGGCCGAGGGACACGACCACGTTGTCGGCGCGCCGTGACGTGGCGTTGTACAGCGTGAGGGTGAGGTCGAACTCCGTTCCCGGGGTGATGCGGGTCGGGGCGGTCGTGTACGAGCGAACCACCACGACGGGCGCGGGGGTCGGCGTCACGGCCGTGGGGATCCCCGGTGTTGCGGGAGCGGTGGGAACGGGCACGGTCCCCGACGTGTCGCCGGAGTCGGGGTCGGCGAAGGCGGCCGCAGGCGCGACCACCAGTGTGAACACAACCGACAGAGCCAGGATCCGTGCCACCAAAGAGCGTCTCACGCGGTTCCTCCTTGTTCGATGTTCTCTATCGATCCGTCCACGATGGTGATGATGCGGTCGGCCACCGACTCGGCGATGGCGCGGTCATGCGTGGTGATGAGCAACGTGCGCCCGGCGGCGTTCATCTCGCGCATCAGCTCCAGGATCTCGAGGCCGGTGCGGGTGTCCAGATTGCCGGTGGGTTCGTCGGCGAGCATGATCGACGGCTCGTTCACCACCGCACGCGCGATGGCCACGCGTTGCTGCTCACCGCCGGAGAGCTCGGTGGGCCGGTGGTCGATACGATGGGCGAGACCCACGGACGCGAGCGCCGCCGCGGCGCGCTCGGCGCGCTCTTCGGGTGATGCTCCCGCGAAGACGAGCGGTAGCTCCACGTTGCGGCGGGCAGTCATGGTGGGAATGAGGTTGAACGACTGGAAGACGAACCCCACCTGTCGCCGTCGGTACACCGCGAGCCGCTCGTCGTCCATCCCCGCGAGGTTCTCGCCGTCGATGACGACCGAGCCCGAGGTGGGCCGGTCAAGCCCGCCGACGATGTTGAGCAGGGTTGACTTGCCCGATCCCGACGGCCCCATGACGCAGACGATCTCGCCGTGGGTGATGGCCAGATCCACCCCGCGCAGGACCGTCAGTGGCTCTCCGCCCATCAGGTACTCGCGCGTGAGGTCGGAGACCTGCACTGCGGTCGTCATGCAACTCCCCCGTTCGCTGCTCACGAAACAGCATCGTGACACATCGGCGGGGGAGCGGGTACCCCCGTGGGGTGGTAGTTCGGCTGCGGCGCCGGGTCACTCCCACATAGAGCGCACGCCCGCTCGGATGCTGGCGGTGGTCGCGACCACCGGAGCTGCCGCCTCCACTCCCGCGTCTCCGGGGCGTGCCTGACTCTCGAGGAACAGCGGGCGCAGCCGGTCGGGGACGAAGCGTGTGCGCTGCGCGTAGCCGTACGCATCTGAGCGTCCGCGCCCGGCCGCGTAGTAGCGCAGCGGATGTGTCACGTACAGGGCGTCTTTCGCCCGTGTGCAGGCCACGTAGAACAGCCGGCGCTCCTCCTCGATCTCCTCGACGCTCCCGGTCGCCATGTCCGAGGGGATGTTGCCATCGGCGGCGTGGATGACGTAGACGACGTCGAACTCGAGGCCCTTGGCCGAGTGCATGGTCGACAGGATCAGGTAATCCTCGTCCAGGAGAGGAGGTCCTGCGAAGTCGCCGGTCCACTGCGGCGCGTCGAGCACGAGCTCGGTAAGGAAGGATGTCCGATCGGCGAAGCGCGATCCAAGCATCTCGATCTGCTCGAGGTCCGCGAGGCGCGCTGGTGCGTTGTCGTAGCGCTGCTCCGCGAGCGGGGCGTAGAAGGCGCGCGCAGCAGCGAGTTGGGCGCTCACGTCGCCTACGGGCGCACTCGCCAGCGTGCGCATCAGCGTCACGAACCCGGGCCACAGCACTGCTGCGGCGGGGGGCACCGGGCGACCCACCCAGTTCTCGAAGTCGCCGCCCGCATCGGCGAGGTCCTGTGCGAGCGTGGCGGCCGTGCGGGGTCCGATGCCGGGTAGGAGCCCGAGCACGCGCAGGGCGGCCACTTCGTCGTTGGGGTTCTCGGCGAGGCGCAGGTACGCCACCAGGTCCTTCACGTGGGCCATCTCGGCGAACTTGAGCCCGCCGTACTTCACGAATGGGATGTTGCGCCGCTGCAGCTCCAGCTCGAGATCCATCGAGTGGTGCATCGCGCGGAAGAGCACGGCCTGCTCGGTGAGCGGCGTACCCTCCTCGCGATGGCCGAGGATGCGCTCGATGACGTAGTCGGTCTGCTCCCGCTCGTCGCGGCAGGTGATGAGCGCGGGCCGGGAACCACCTTCACGCTCTGTCCAGAGTGCCTTCTCGTAGCGCTCGGAGGCCTCGGCGATCACCGCGTTGGTGGCCGAGAGGATGGGCGCGGTGCTGCGATAGTTCTGCTCGAGGGTGAGCACGGTCGCTTCGGGGAAGCGGGTGGGGAAGTCGAGGATGTTGCGGACCGTCGCGGCACGGAAGCCGTAGATCGCCTGCGCGTCATCGCCCACGGCGGTGATGCCGCTGCCGTCGGGCCGCAGCATCGCCACGATGTCGGCCTGCAGGGCGTTCGTGTCCTGGTACTCGTCGACGAGCACTGCGTCGAAGTGCCCGCGCACCACCTCGCCCAGCGCCGGGTCGGCGAGCATGCCGCGCCAGAACAGCAGGAGGTCGTCGTAGTCGAGCACGTGCCTGCTCTCCTTGCGATCCACGTAGGCCGCGAACAGGAGTTTCAGGTCATCGGCCTCGTTCGTGCACCACGGGTAGCGGGTCTTGAGCACATGCTCGAGCGGCTCGGCAGCGTTCACGCAGCGTGAGTAGATGTCGAGGCAGGTGGCCTTCTGCGGGAATCGCCGGTTCTTCGAGCCGAGATCGAGGGCGGTGCGGACAGCGTGCATGAGGTCCTCGGAGTCCGAGCGGTCGAGGATCGTGAAGCCCGGGGGCAGTCCGATCGACTCACCGTGGATGCGGAGCAGACGCGTCGCAACCGAGTGGAACGTGCCGCCCCACACGCGGGCACCTGACAGGGCGGCCGGCAGATCACCCGCGCCGGTGGCGGAGTGCAGCAGACCGTCCACGCGGCGCAGCATCTCCTCGGCGGCACGTCGGGTGAAGGTGAGAAGCAGGATGCGCCCCGGCGGCGTGCCGGTGGCCACGAGATGCGCCACCCGGTGGGCGAGGGTCGCGGTCTTGCCCGTGCCGGCGCCCGCGACGATCAGTAACGGTCCGCTGGCGTGTGACGCGGCGGCGCGCTGGGCGTCGTTCAGGCTGCGCAGAATCGCCGCGCTCGCGTCGGGCGGCAGGGCGGTTGCAGCGGCCGCAAGGGGGGCGGACATCGTGACCTCCGGATCGCACGGATCTGTGATCCGATGCTAACACCGTGCGCGCCGAAAAGCGAACGTGTGTTCGACTACTCCACGCCGTGCGTCTCTGCGAACGCACGCACCTCGGCGATGCGGGCGTCTCGTGCATCGTCGTCCAGGAAGGACGCCTCGAACGAGGCGGCTGCCAGCCGTGTCAGGTCCTGCTTCGTGAGATCGAGCGCTTCGGCGGCGGCGACGTAGTTGTCGGTGAGGTAGCCACCGAAGTAGGCGGGGTCGTCGGAGTTCACTGTGACGAGGAGTCCGGCATCCATGAGACGCTTGAGCGGATGCGAGGCCATCTCGGGCACGACGCGCAGGCGGACGTTCGACAGCGGACACACGGTGAGAGGCACGCGGTCGCGGGCGAGACGTTCGACGAGCATCGGGCTTTCGAGGCAGCGCACGCCGTGGTCGATCCGCTCGGCCCCGAGGACGTCGAGCGCTCCGGCGATGTAGGCGGGCGGCCCCTCCTCGCCGGCGTGTGCGACGACGCGGTAGCCGCGCTCGCGCGCGATGTCGAAGACCTCGGCGAAGTCCTCGGGCGGATGTCCCAGCTCTGCGGAGTCGAGCCCCACGCCGGCGATCCGATGGCGGTAGAGGTGTGCGAGGTCGAGGGTCTGCATGGCGCTCGCCGGAGAGTCGTCGCGCAGGAACGACATGATGAGGCGGCTGGTGATGCCGAAGAACTCCTCGCCGTCTTCCAGCGCGCGGAGGATCCCGGTGACCGCGGTACCGAAGTGCACGCCCCGTTCGGTGTGCGTCTGAGGATCGAAGAACGGCTCGATATGGCAGATGTTCTCCTGCGCGGCACGCACCAGGTATGCCCATGTGAGATCGTAGAAGTCGTCTTCTGTGAGCAGCACGGTGCAGCCCGCATAGTACAGGTCGAGGAACGACCGCAGGTCTGTGAAGTCGTACGCGGCGCGGGCGGCATCGACCGAGGCGTACGGGAATGCCACGCTGTTGCGCTCGGCCAGCCGCATCATCAACTCGGGCTCGAGGGTGCCCTCGAGGTGGAGGTGGAGTTCCGCCTTGGGAAGTCCAAGGGCGAACGCGCGCAGTTCTGACGGCATGTGCTGCTCCCGAGGGGTCATGGGCCAACAGGTCCTCCGAGGTTCATTCCCATCGGGACGAGCCTGTCCGCATTCGTGTGAAGCCACGGGGAGTCACCGGTGGCGGGTTCGCACGTTCGCGAACACCTCGGAGGTGCTAGGAGTGGTGCCCGGGGTGGGAGTCGAACCCACACGCCCTTTCGGACAGAGGTTTTTGAGACCTCCGCGTCTGCCATTCCGCCACCCGGGCAGGGGAGCGCGCGTCGCAATAGTACCGCGCACGCGGGGTGTTACAGCAAGAAGTCGACGGCCGAGAGTGAGTCAAGGCTGCCCACGATCGACCAGAGGTTGAGTATCGTGAAGACGGCTACCAGCAGCAGCAGCGCCGCGCTCACGCCGAGGCGGGTGCCCACGCGCTGAAGCGCCTCGGGGGTCTGGCCGGCGGGATCGCGCGGCAGACGCGCCCCGTAGCCTATCGCGCCCGACTCACGGATGCCGAGCACCGCGAACATGACGCTGGCGATCCCGCAGATGGCAGTGAAGGCGATCCAGCCCACGTTCATGGTGCGTGCAAGCTCTACGTCGCGAGTGACGATCGAGCCGAGGAACAGACTGCCGACGATGTAGACGAGCGGCAGGAGCGTGGCGAGTTGCGTGTAGTCGACGATCTTCTGCCCGTGATCGAGGACCGCGCCGACCGATGTCGCCGGGGCCTCGTTCTCGCCGGACGACCCCGAGGAGCGGGCGCGAGACAGGCCAGTGCTCACGCGCAGCGCGGATGCCACTACTGCGAAACTCGCGATCAGATACACGAGCGCGAACACGATATACGCGTTGATGTACGTCGTGGAAGTACCGAACGACATGTCGTTCCTCCCCGCGGCCCCGGACTTGTCACGATTCTACCTGATACATCGAAAGGGTGTTGGCCGAACATGATGATCGTAACGGCGAAAGCGTACGTATTCCATTGAGGATGAGCTCCGTCGTCGGGCCGCGACCCTGCGTATAATCCTCGACATGGATACTCCAGCGAACCCACACGCCGATCTGCTCGCGGAACTTGCCCCGGCGGCCCGCGACCACGTCGAGAACGTCGCAGCCAACCTGCAGCTCGCCGCGGACCTTGGCTATGCCGATGTCGCGCTCCTCGTTCCCGGCGCTGACGGTCAGCTGTGGGTGCACGCGGACGCACGACCGATGACCGCGGCGGCTGCCGTGCCGGTCACTCGCGTGGGCGAGGCCGTCGCGCGCGACGACGAGCCCGAGGCGTACGACGCGCTCCAGACCGGCGTTCCGGCCTGCGGCACACGCAGGCGCACACGCAGGGGCATCGCCTTCACCTCGACCGGATACCCGGTGGGTCCTCCTGGACGGCCGTACGCTGTGGTGGTCCGGCATGTCGGGCTGAGCGTCGCGGAGGCCCCAGGCAAGATGGAGGTCGCGTTCATGCGCCTGGCGGCGCTGCTTCTCGAGCGCTTGCAGGCAGGGCCCGTGACCGAGATCGACACCGACGAGCCGTACTCCACGACACGACTCGCGGGCGACGGCGTGATCGAAGTGAGCGAGAGCGGTGAGGTCTCCTACGCGAGCCCGAACGCCGTCAACATCATGCGGCTCACCGGGATGGAAGACGCGCTGGTGGGCGGGCCCGCCTCGGCGCTTCCCGGTGGAGCGCTCGCGGTGGCGCCCGTGTTGGGCACCGGAGCGGCCCGCGGGATCACCGTGGAGGTGCGCGGCCGCTCGCTGCGCTACCGTACGATCGCGCTCGGCGGCCTGGCGCTCGTTCTCGTTGAGGACGTCACCGACCTCATGCGGCGCGAGCAGGAGCTGCGCGTCAAGGAGGCCACGATCCGCGAGGTGCATCACCGGGTCAAGAACAACCTTCAGACGATCGCCTCCCTGCTGCGGATCCAGGCGCGGCGTTCGGCCAGCCTCGAGGCTGCACATGCCCTCGACGAGGCGGTGGAGCGCGTGTCGTCCATGGCCGTCGTGCATGAGATGCTCGCCGAGTCGGCCGAGGAGCAGGTGGACCTCTCGCTCGCGGTGCGCGCCGTTGTGGACATGGTGGGCCGGAGCCTCACCGCCCCGGGTGCGGACGTGAGGCTCACCGTTGAGGGCGAGACCGGGTTCGTGCCCGCTCCCGTGGCCACCTCACTCGCGCTGGTGGCGGTCGAACTCGTACACAACGCCCTCGAGCATGGCATCGGCGCCGCCGACAGCGGTTCGGTGACGGTCACGATGAGCGTCGAGCCCGACGAGGTGTTGCTGGCGGTGTGGGACAGTGGCAAGGGCCTGCCGGATGGCTTCGTCGTGACCGACTCGGCCAACCTCGGCCTTGCCATCGTGCGCACGCTGGTGGAGGACGACCTGCGCGGTACACTGTCCTTCGGCACGGACCACGGCACGCTCGTGTCGGTCCGTGTGCCGATGGCCGACCCAAGCGAGTGAGGCGCCGATGCGAGTGCTCATAGCCGAGGACGAAGCGCTCATCCGCATGGACTTCCGCGAGATGCTCGCCGAGGAGGGCCACGAGGTGGTGGCCGAGGCGCGCGACGGTGCGGAGGCGATCGCGCTCGCCCGCGAACTCGTGCCCGACATCGTCTTCCTCGACATCAAGATGCCCGGCGTCGACGGCCTCGAGGCCGCTCGCGTGATCGGCGAGGAGCGCATCGCCCCGGTGGTGATGGTGAGCGCCTTCTCGCAGCAGGCGTACGTGGATGAGGCCACGCGCGCCGGCGCGATGGCGTACCTGGTGAAGCCGTTCTCCAAGCGCGACATCCTGCCCGCGATGACCATCGCCGTGTCCCGCTTCGCCGAAGCGCGGGCGCTCGAGAGCGAGGTCGACGGTCTGGCCGAGCGGCTCGAGACGCGCAAGGCGCTCGATCGCGCCAAGGGCGTGCTGATGGCCAAGGGCATGACTGAGCCCGACGCGTTCCGCCGGCTGCAGAAGCTCGCGATGGACCGCCGGATGTCGCTCAAGGACGTCGCCGAGGCTGTGGTGCTCGCCGCAGACGCCGAGGGGTAGGCCGCCTCCGGCTGATGCTGGGCGGCAGCCGTGTTTCCTCGGTGTGGTTGAATGACAAAGTAAGTGCAAGAACCGGGTTGCACTTGCCGTCTGCCACATTCGGTGCAAAAAATTCCTGCTCAGAGGCGTGATCCTGAGTGTCCGCGGGCAGCATGCGGGTCGGGAACCGG
>JBASOJ010000061.1:0-1970 GCA_049658145.1 Coriobacteriia bacterium | reverse complement strand
ATGACACTCAACGACTACCAGAAGTGGATTGACCTGAACCACGAGCACGCGCTGGTCGAGTTTGATCTGCGAGAAGTCGTGGGCAGCGACGATGACGTGTCAGCATTTGCCGAGCGCATCCTTTTCGAGCGTTTCGGGGCGTGACCATGACACCGGAGCAGGTGGTGGCCCGCGCGTACGGGCTGCGTAAGCAGGCCGACGCCATGAGGGCTGAGGCTGATGACCTGCTGGACTCCCTGAACCTGACCGAGATTCGGGACTACCCGATGGGGCAGTACATCCTCAAGGTGCAGGAGAACAAGCGGTTCGACGCAGGCGTAGCACGCAAGGCATTGGGTTCGGCACAGTGGGAGAGTATCCTGGTGCCGACACCCAACTCCAAGGTGGCCCGAGAGGTTCTGTCGCCTGACGAGTACGACGCCTGTCAGAAGCGCTACGATCCCAAGCGCTCAATCGTACCCGTAGGAGATGAGGAATGAACGATCCGTGGCTCTCCAACCGTGTGCAAGACTTGGAGAACGACCTGTTCGGCAAGATGAGCAACGCCGGGTACACTCTCAGCGAGGGGTTTGATACCCTGCATGAGATGGGGTACACTGATCTGGCAGAAGCGTGGAGCCTTTGGACGGAGGGAGATTGACATGCCGAACTACGTGTGGCTGGACGAGAACAACGCAGGGCACGAGCAATGGGCACAAACCGTAGACGACGCGGTGAGCGACATCTACGCCGAGTTGGGCGAGTATCCTCTGGACATCTGGGAGGATGACGCCCGAGACTACGAGGCCGACGTTGAGGATTGGGGGTATGGTGGCACAGACTGACGAGTTCAACTTGTCCGAGTACGCCTGGACGCCACCGAGCGGTCCGACCCTTCCAGAGTTAATACTATTATATGGCTCATACGGGAGTGGAAAGACGTATTGTGGCCTGACCGCCTCTCAGGTGGAAGAACTGTCTCCGATGGTGGTGCTGGACCTTGAGGGGTCCACTACCGGCGTCATCGACAACTTCGACCAGAGCAAGATCACCATCATTCGGCCCAAGGAGCGTTGGCCCGGAAAGGAGTGGGCGGCAACGTGCAAGGTTCTCGATGACCTGTTGACCAAGCCGCACGGGTACAAGACCGTGATGGTGGACCCTCTGAACACGATGTTCGAGTGGGGCAAGGTCGCAGGGGACAAGCCCGGCGACGGGTTCGCCAAGTGGAACTTTGTGCACGAGAAGTTCACTGCCGATGGCGGGTACATCTCTCGTCTCAAGGCAGCACCGTTCCTGGCGGTCCTGATCGTCCATGACGAGCAGACGACCGGGGAGGACGACGGTCCCAAGTTCGCTGACTTCCGTTGGCAGGGCCAAGGCCGTGCTATGCTGGGTCAGTACCCGGACCTGGTAGGGTACATCACACGGGACACGAACAGCGCGGGCGTGAGCACGAGCACGTTGATGACCGCGCCGACCAAGCGCAACAATGCAAAGAACCGATTCGGGCTACCGGCCAAGATCGTTGACCCGTCGCTTCCGAAGATTTACGACATGATCAAGGAGGACAAGTAATGGCACGCACAGTTGAGGTTTCGGGTGAGGACGCCAAGAGTTCGGAGTCCGGATTCCCGGTCTACGCCAAGGGCGAGTACATCGGTGAGATCATCGACGTGAAGAACTCGGTCGCGGCCAAGCAGGGGCTGAACGCGGGAAAGCCCGCTATCGACCTCAAGGTCCGGTTCACCGAGTCCAGCACGGGCGAGGGGATCGGCAAGCGGTTCACGGTGTTCCGGGTGCCGGTGTTCCCCGAGTGGGCCAGCGGCAGCGTGGCGTTCCTGTTCTACCAGTTCTTCAAGGCCGTGGGCGTCGTCTTCCCCGAGAAGGGCAAGGGTGCGGTGGAGCTGCCCGACAACGAGGACCTGTTGGGCCAGGAGGTCGGCGTCATCCTGGACATCGAGGAGGACCAGAACGGCAACCCCCGGAAC
>JBASOJ010000060.1:0-3494 GCA_049658145.1 Coriobacteriia bacterium | reverse complement strand
CCCCAGGCGTACGTCGCACCGGCGGCTCAGGAGCGTCCGCAGACGGCCGTGCGCCAGGCCACGCGAGAGCAACTGCTGGCGGCGGCGCTCGATGACCTCATGCGGGAAGATCCGGACATTCAGGCCTCAGCGCTGGTGAGTCTCGATGGATTCACGATGGCATCGGCACTTCCTTCCGGCATGCAGGCCGATCGCGTCGGCGCGATGTCCGCGGCGATCCTCGGCCTCGGTGAGCGCGCCGCGGCCGAACTGGGACGCGGTCATCTCTCCCAGGTCTTCATCGAGGGGGAGGGCGGGTACGTGCTGCTCGTGGCGGCAGGAGACCGCGCGGTCCTCACGGTGATGGCCGATCCCGCCGCCAAACTCGGCCTGGTCCTTTACGACATGAAAGCCACCGCGGGGCGCATCAGCCAGATCCTTGCCTGAGCGCCTGCGGATGCCCTGCACGACACGACGCGCCGAGGAGTGACGGTCCGGATCTATGGCACTGCGCGGCAATCTCAAGGACTTCAGCCTACCCGACGTCTTCCAGCTCGTTCAGCTGAGCGGGAAGACCGGTGTGCTGCGCATTCAGGGCACCGAGGCCGAAGGTAGCATCTGGTTCCGCGACGGCGACGTCTTCTTCGCGCAGTCCAACTGGAGGCGCGAGCAACTCGGCGAACGGCTCGTGAGCGCGCAGCGCATCACGCCCGCGGCGCTCGCCCGTGCGCTCGATCTCCGTGCGGCGGAGCCTGACGAGGGGCGCCGCCTCGGCGAGATCCTGGTGAACGAGGGCTACATCACGCAGCAGGTGCTGGAAGCATTCGTCCAGGAACAGATCCAGGACACGATCTTCGATCTCATGCGTTGGGATGAGGGCGAATTCGACTTCGAGGTCTTGCCGTCGATCGTTCACGAGGACATCGGTCTGTCGGTCTCGGTCGAGAACATCGTGATGGAAGGCGCCCGCCGGCTGGAAGAGTGGCAGCGCATCAAGAAGAAGGTCCCGTCCACGGACATGGTCTTCAAGATGGCCACCGCGCCCGGCGAGGGCACCTTCGAAATCTCACTCAAGCCGGTCGAATGGGCGCTCCTGCTCCTGATCGACGGGACGCGGTCGGTGCGGGAGCTCGCCGTGGACACCCACTCCACAGACTTCGAGGTCGCCCGGGTCGTGTATGGGCTGTTCTCGGCAGGGCTGCTCGAGGTGCCGCCCGATGATGAGATCGAGCGCCTGAGGGCGGATCGTGCCCGACGCGATGACAAGCGGGCGAAGCTCGAGGGCGAGCGCGCCGCACGAGAAGCCGGTGAGCTCGCCGCCACTCTTGAGATCGAGTCCAAGCTTGCCGCCGAAGCCGAGGAGCGCAGGGCCGCCGAGGACCTGACTCAGTCCGGGTCAGTCGTCGAGGAGGAACTCCCCGCCCGGGAGGACGTCGCCGCGCCTGCGGCGCCCGGGCCGGACCGCGTGGTCGAGGAGCCGGAGTTCCTGGCCGCGGGAGCGGAGCCGCCGTCGCCCGACGACATGGCGGTCTTCGAGCAGATGATGGCTTCCGTGTTGACGCCTCAAGGCGTCGAGCCCGAACCGGAACTCGAGGTCGAGCCCGAGTTGCTCGTCGTGCCGGAACTCAAGATCCCCACGCCCTTCGAGACGGAGATGGTGCCCGGCCTCGACTTCATCCCCGAGCCCGAACCCCAGACCGAACCCGAACCCGAGCCCGAACCGCAACCGCAGGCAGACTTCGCGTACGATTTCACCTCGGACTTCCAGCTGGAGCCTGAGGCGGAGGTGGCGCCAGCGGCCGAGCCGACCCTCGCGGAGATCGAGGCCGCTCTGGCAGGCGCGCAGCCGATGCCGGAGGTCGCATCCGAGTTCCTCCAACCTGCGGCGCCTGCTGAAGAAGAGTTCGTGATCGGTGCGATCCCGGACGCCGACCTGTCAGAGATCCCTGCGCCACCGGTCGCCGATACCGAGATGCAGCCGGACGCATTCACGCCCAGTGGCGACTTCGAGGCCGATCTCCGGTCCCTCGGCCTGGGTGAGCTGCCCGAGGAGCTCCTGCGGCCGGAGCCGCCAACTGAGACCAGAGTCCCGATGTCCGACCTTGAGTCGGCAGCCGCCGCTGAGCCGTCCGCAGAGTTCGGCGCCGAATCCGTGACGGAGCCGGAATCGGAACCCGAGTACATCCTCGAACCGGAGAGCGAGCCGGAGCTTGAGTCGGAGTCGGCCGACGCTGATCTCGATTCGCTGCTGGCCTCGCTCGAGGCCGAGGCCGAGCCCGCGTCCGCAGGTGTCATCTCCTCGGGCACCGACTACGGTTCCGACGACGCATCGGAGGGCGTGATCTCCACGGACGCGTTCCTCGCCGAGTTCGACGGCGTCGGGCTGTCCGGCGGCCTGGGCGATGAGCTCACGGCGCTCACCGGAGGGGGCGGAGCGGGTCGTTCGCGTCCGGTCGCAACCGTATCGAAGCTCCCCGAGGAGGGCGAGTCGCACATGCTCCACCGTGACGAGATGGTCGACCGGAGTCTGCTCGAGAAGATCATCGAAGGCGTCGAGAATCTGTAGAGAAGGACGGAGCACGTATGCAGTCGGTCAAAGTCGTGATTACCGGGCCGTTCAACGCCGGCAAGACGACCTTCATAAGGGCGGTCAGTGAGATCACCGTGCTTTCCACCGAGCGTCAGATCAGCGACGCGTCGGGAGAAGGCTCCGGCGAGACGACTGTGGCGATGGACTTCGGCCGCATCACGATCTCCGACGATGTCGTGCTCTATCTCTTCGGCACACCCGGCCAGGAGCGCTTCTCGTTCATGTGGGAGACGCTCTCCGAGGGCATGCTCGGGTTCGTTCTGCTCGTCGATGCCGAAGACCAGGCGTCCTTCGAGGATGCCAGGTCGATGATCGAGTTCTTCCGCAACATGTCCGACGTACCGTTCGTGGTCGCGGCAAACAAGGTGCCGGCCACCGACATGAAGACCCTGCGCTCCGTCCGTTCGGCGATCGCGCTCGAGGACGAGATCCCGCTGCTTCCCGTGGACGCGCGCGACAAGGAGAGCGTCAAGGCGGTCCTGCTCGGCCTGCTCTACCGGATCCTCGATAGTATGAGCTGACGGTCGTGGACGAGCGATACTACATGCTCGGAGGCCTCGGACTGCTGCTGGCGGCGCTTGTCGTCTACTTCGTGATCGCTCTGGCGCGGTACCGATCGGCGGTTCGCCGCGCCCGCAAGGCGTCCGCGGTCGTGCCCGCGCCGGAGGGGGAGGCGCGCTATCTCGGTCCTTCCGCGGAGACCGCCGAGGACCCGTTCGCACTGGCCACGAGCGAGGGTGTGCCGGGCACGGTGGACGTGGTGTCCGCCGCGGCACCCACCCAGACCCAGGTGTGGGACTTCAGCATCCCCCAGGTGCATCAGGACCGGGCGCCCGGCATCGCACCGGCGCCCGTGCCGCCACCAGCGTCCCCGCCGGAGCTCGAGCCGGAGCCAGCGCCGGTTGTTGAGCCCGTAGTGGTGCCT
>JBASOJ010000059.1:0-2035 GCA_049658145.1 Coriobacteriia bacterium | reverse complement strand
GTACGGAGTAGCCGCATGCGGGTGCGCTTCACACGACAGGCGGATCGTCAGTACCTCGACGCGCTGAACTGCATCCGCGCGAAGAACCCTGCCGGTGCGCTCACCGTGATGCATCGTGCGGAGGCGGTCATCGCTCAGTTGCGTGAGCAACCGTATTCGGGCCACGCCGTCCCGGAGTATACGGACATGCCGCATCGCGAACTTGCGGTGCCGCCGTATCGCTGCTTCTACCGCATCATCGACGACACCGTGTGGATCATCGCGGTATGGCATGCCCGTCAGTTGCCTGGACCGCCGGATGAAGAGGCGCGTGGCCAACAAGTGCTTCCAGCCGACTCACGCACACGCTAGGCTGAACCTAAGCCGCTCGTTCGCGGCTGGAGTACAGAGACGTTAGAAAGGTTAGAAAGGCCGCGGGACCTTGCCTCGGGTACAGTCATGCCGTATATTGTCGGCAGGATTTGTACGTCAGGAGGTTCCCGCATGAACACAAAGCTCACCCTTCGTCTGGATGACCGCCTCATCGATCGGGCAAAGCGGTACTCGGACCGCTCGGGCAAATCGGTGTCTCAGCTCGTGTCGGACTACTTCTCCCTCATCGAGACGGACGAGCCCATCCCCGGCACCGATCTCACCCCGCGCGTCCGCGCGATGATCGGCTCGCTCAAAGGCGCCGTCACCACTGAGGACGACTACCACCGTCATCTTGAGGAGAAGCACCGGTGAACGTCTTGTTCGACACGAACGTGATCCTCGACGTCTTACTGGAGCGCGAGCCGTTCGTCGATGCCGCCGCGAAGCTGTTCGCGCTCGTGGACAACGGCCGCATCAGGGGTTCGGTGTGCGCCACGACCGTCACGACCGTCTTCTACATCGCCTCGAAGGACTTCGGCCAGCGCAGGGCCCGCGATCAGGTGCATGGCCTGCTCGGTCTCTTTGAGGTCGCGCCGGTCGACCGTGACGTCTTGGACGGCGCGCTCGACATCGACTTCTCTGATTACGAGGACGCGGTGCTTCACGAGGCTGCTCGAGCTGCCGGGGCGACCGCCATCGTGACACGGAACCGCCGCGACTTCGCGAACTCGGCGATTCCGGCGCTTGATCCTGAGGAGATGCTCGCTGCCATCGCTGCGTCTGCCTGAAGGGGCATCAGGCGGCCTCTAGCGCTTCCAGCAGAAAGCGCCGCCCCGTGTGCGGCATTCTCGGGTAGCGAGTGATCGTGGGCCGGCGCTTCAGCTGAAGCGCCGGACGTTAGGCGTATCGAATGGGGGGTTCTATGTTCGAGCAGCGTGACTTGTCAGCGATTGCGGAAGTCAAAGAGATTGACTCCGCTGAGGACGTGAATCGCTACCTGGCAGCAGGCTGGCTGCTTCTCAGCACTCATCTCTGGGACTATGGCGACCCAGTAGCTCGCCATCAGAAGACCGTCTACTCACTTGGTTGGGACAGGGCAAAGGGAGACTCCGTCCATCCGGAATCATCGAAGTACGAAGGCTTCTAGAATCTAGAGCGCCAAGACTCCATAGTCGGTCCATTCGCGTGAGCTCACCCCTGCCGCTGCATGATCTTGTCAGCGCCGCATGATATGCATGTTCCGCGGTGCATGTGCGGGGTGCCGCCCCAGACCCAAGTCCCGCACATGGCGAAAGGAACGACAATGGCGCTCTACTATGTCAACAGGAACGCGCAACCGGATTCAGGCGATCACGAGGTGCACGTCTCCACGTGCAGTTATCTCCCTCGTGAGGAGAACCGGCGCTACCTCGGCGACTTCTCCCACTGCAGGCCCGCGGTTCTCGCGGCCCGTACGCTTTACGCGGATAGCAACGGTTGCGCACACTGCTGCCCTGACTGCCACACGACCTAGTCGCGGGCGGGTCTCCCTGCCAGTGATTCACGACAAGGAGGCTAACATTCAAAGTCAGTCCGACGCCTTGCGCGGAGCGGCCGGACCGTCGGACGAGTACCGTGGGGGCATCGCCGGCCCCCGTCCGCTCCTCTGAAGCCTAACCGGAGCGAATCTCGACTCCTTGCG
>JBASOJ010000058.1:0-2258 GCA_049658145.1 Coriobacteriia bacterium | reverse complement strand
AAGGGAAGGGACGAGGCGGCCGTGTCAGGAGTCGCGAAGCGCTCCAAGGCCGCACCCGTCCCCGCTTCAGGATGAAGCCGACGGGCGCGATGCTCAAGAGGGGTTGACTCGAACTAGGAACTCAAGTGCTTCCAGCCGACTCACGCACGCGCTAGGCTGTGCTGAAGCCGCTCGTTCGCGGCTGAAGCACAGAGACGTTGGGCGGACTTCGCGTAGGGAGCAGAGAGTGCACGACACGCTGAGAATCGGCGAGTTCTCCGCCTTGGGGCGCGTGTCAGTCCGCATGCTCCGGCACTACGAGAAGCTTGGGTTGCTCGCTCCGGCTGAGACGGACGCATTCACGAGCTACCGCTACTACGCCCTTGACCAACTCCCGCGCCTCAACCGCATCATCGCACTCAACCAACTGGGGTTCACTCTGGAACAGGTGGGCGAGATACTTGCGACCAACCCGGACGCCGACGCCATGCGTCATCTCCTCCAAGACCGGCGGGCGTCTCTCGCTGAGCAAATCGAGGAAGGCGCTCGACGCCTGGAGCAGGTCGATGTGCGTCTGGCGCAGATAGACCGTGAAGGCCTGCCGCCCGAGGACTCCGAGGTGGCCCTGAAGCCCCTGCCGGCGGTCACGGTCGCAAGCGTGCGAACGGTCGTGCCGTCGATCGAGAGTATGTCCGACTACTGCGATGACCACTTCGGGCGAATCGCCGCGTGGCTCAGAGAGCGCGGAATCCCCGCTTCCGGACTCACGATGAACCTCTATCACATGGACGAGTACCGAGAGACCAATCTCGACATGGAGTCGGCCATGGTGGTCGATCCGTCGCTGTCGGACGCTCTGCCCAATCCAGCGACGGGGTCAATCGGCGTCAGGCGCGTGGACGAGGAGTCGCAGGCAGCCAGCCTCGTCCTGCGGAGTGGCTTCTCTGGCATCGAGGGCGGCGTGCTCACGCTGCTTGGCTGGGTCGCTGCCACTGGAATGAATGTGGTCGGGCCTCTGAGGGAGGTTCATCTCTTCGGTCACCCTGACCTTGTGGGCGCCGACGACCCAGCGGTTCTCGAGCTTGTCGTACCGGTACGCCGACGACGGGACTGAAGCACCGAAGCCCCTAAACCCCGAAACTCTCGCCGCGTTCGCCCTTGACTCTGCCACTGTGTCAGACCCGAGACTCCTATTCACGCACCGCGGAAGCCAGCACCGCAGCGCTCTGAGTAGGGAGTCAAAATGGAGAAGGAGCTGCACGTCATCTTGGGCACGGGCCCCGCCGGATGTTGGACGGCACGGGCGCTCGTCGACCGGGGTCTGTCAGTGCGAGCGGTCAACCGCTCCGGCAAGCGCCCTGAGCTCATGCCGGCAGAGGTCGAGATGAGCGCCGCGAACGTCAGCGACGCCGCACAAGCGATCGCTGCCGCCGAGGGAGCGACGACTGTCTATCAGGCGCTCAACCCCGAATACCACCAGTGGCACGAGTTCTTTCCGGGGTTGCAGGCGGGTGCGCTTGCTGCCGCAAAGGCAGCCGGCGCCGTTTACGTGTCGATTGAGAACCTCTACATGTACGATTCCTCAGATGTCATGTCTGAGGCCGCGCTGATCGCACCGGTATCCAAGAAGGGTACATTGCGTCAGCACATGGCTGAGGAGGTCATGGCCGCGCACGAGCGCGGTGAGATCCGTGCGGTGGCCTTACGGTCAAGCGACTACTACGGACCCGGAGTAACCGGCTCCGCGTTCGGCGACATGGTGTTCGGCAACCTAGTAGCCGGCAAGAAGGCTCAGGTGAGCGGCTCGCTCTCGAAACCCCACTCCTTTGCCTACATCGAAGATGTGGGTCGCGCCGCTGCGGAACTCGGCGTTCGAGACGACGTGCTCGGACGCGTGTGGATAGCGCCCCACGCGCCTGCGCAGACGCAGGGACAGATGGTCGAAGCCGCCTGTAGGCTGCTCGGCGTCCCTATGAAGGCCACGGGCATCTCGCCGATGATGATGAGACTGGCCGGGCTCTTCATCCCCCAGGCGAAGGCGGGTGTCGAGATGATGTACGAGTTCACGAAGCCGTTCGTGGTTGATTCCGGGCGCATCGAGATTGAACTCGGACTCAAGCCGACGCCGATCGAGAAAGGGCTGTCTCAGACCGTCGACTGGTATGTGCGGCGTGCAGGGAAGGTAGACTGAGGGCGCGTGTTCCCGGGCCTTGTTCGGTAGCGGCCCAACAATGAGATCGAGCTGACTCGCTTCGCTCGCAGCTCATCTCCAAGACGTT
>JBASOJ010000057.1:0-6513 GCA_049658145.1 Coriobacteriia bacterium | reverse complement strand
CCTGTCGCATTTGACCTCCTCGCGCACACGGATGAGATCGCGCACGGCCTCCTCGGCGTTCGTGGGCACGCGCACGCGCGTGAGCTCGCCGGCACGATGGAGGCGTGCCAGGTTCCTCGCGTCGATGCGGTCGGTCTTGACGCGCGAGCCGCTCTTGCGGGGGATGAGCGAGGGCGCGATCACGTCGCACGGAACACCGGGCGAGGTGATCAGGCGGTGGGTGTCATACCCGGTCGGGCCAGCCTCGTAGCATGTCGAAAGCGCCGACGGGTCGGGGTAGCGCCGGAACAGCCGGCGGATCGCCTCAGGGGTGTTGGGGATCACCCGTTCGTCGACTTCTGTGGTGTCAGGGCGCAACACCGCCACAGCGATCGTGTCTTTGTGCACGTCGAGTCCGATGTGTGTAATCTGGTTCATGGCCGGTTCCCTCCGTGTGTCGGCACCCCGGGGCCTGTTCCTCGGGGACGATCCACGTATACACCGGATCGGACCGGCCATCTCATGGTGACTAGTCCGCTGACTCAGACGACGGAACAACACTCGGGTCTCCTCCAGTGGTCGGGAGCCCTGCTAGGGCTTGGATCCGTAGGTCAAACGCAGCCCATCGATATCCTCAGCGGCGAGCGTCCGCTTGTATACGGCCCCTCCTGTGGCGAAGCCATACATCGTCGCCCATGGCCAGTTCTGCGAAGGAGTGATCAGGTAGTCATCCCACTCAGCTACCCAGTGACCCAACTCGTGGGCAATCTCACTCTCGACATCGTACTCGTAGTAGAGGGGAGTCCCATCCGCAGACCATGCGTAGTACGTGTTCATCGTAGTCGTTGCCCTAATGATCGGCTGGCTAGATCCCGTGGGTTGCGGATCAAGAACGACCGCCCCTGTTGGTTCACCTGCACCCAGATCGTCTCTCACGATCCTGTTCACTCCGGTCGAGTCCGTGAAGGTGAAGTACATATTCGACCTGCCGGCGTTGTTCCACTGCATCCGAGCATTGTAGGCTGCTAGCTCCCAATCATCTGGGAGAGCTTGGTAGTTGACGTACACCCGACAGGTGGGCCAGGGCTCACTCGTATTGTCCGGCCATCTTCTGATTCTGTTGACTATGGGGCTCGCCGCCGGGAAGAAGAAGGCTGCTCCCTCCTTCACGAACCAGGTCGGAAGACCAGCGTACTCGGAGTAGTCCGATGTGTAGAAGTGAGCGCCGTTGCTGGTGTTGTAGGCGCGGTACACAGCAGAGTACCCGGAGTAGTACGCGACGCTCACATAATAGGCGACGCCGTCCTTGGAGTAGTTGGGAGGGAGGTTCATGTACTCGCTGTAGTTCGCGGTGTAGAAGTGAGTGCCGTTGGACGTGTTGTACGCTCGGTAGAGCGGGTTGGAGACCTGCGAGGACTCGATAGTCCAGGTCATACCCTCATATCGGTACGTGCTTGTTAGGGTCTCGAGGGCCGCTGCGCACTCGGATCCATCCGCACTCCAGAAATGCGCACCATTGTTCACGTTGAAGAAGCGCCTGACAGTGTTGGGGGCCGCTGATGCCGGGGTCGCCCAGACGAAGAGTGAGAACACAGCCAACAGCAACGTGATCGACCGGAAGAACGCGGTGCATCGCTCCGATAGCGGTCGGCTGCCAGGTGTCGACGAGAACTCCCGCATACGTCCCCCCCAGAGACGATACTCCCCAACAAGTCCTGTGGGCCCAGCGTACACCCCTCGGCGGCGATGCAAGCCCGGCACATTCGAGCGCGTCGGCCCGGGGAGGGTGTGCCAAGGAGACAACTGCAATCGGCACTTCCAGATGCTATCGGCGGTGACCTGAAGCAATTCATAGCGCGGGCGTTGCATGACGGTGCCGAGCCCAGGGCCTTCGGTGTCTTCGGGATGACGCTGGACGATGTGCGGTCATTGCTAGACGCCGTATACGACCTCCCCGGAATGACCTCCGAATAGAAGGCGTTTCAGCTCCGGCGTGGTGGCTCTCGCGCGGCATAGGAGTTACCGCACTTGTCGACAACTGCGGTCGTTCTTATGCCAACGCAATTTGGGCGACAAATCGGGCGACAACTCAGTCGACCGCCGCTCCTGCACACAAGGAACTGCTATCGGCTCGCATGAAGGCATCTACACACCCCCTGAGCTGCGGTTTTGCTCTCTGCATGCCTCTCGGGAGGGCATGATTTGTTGCCCGATTCCAAGCACACAACAGGGAATTTCAAGCCTCTGAACTGCGAAAATGTGGTGCCCCCAAGGGAATTCGAATCCTGATTGTGCTTGTGACTATTGGGACTGCTTGGGACTCTTTGGTACTCAAGAGCTGCGGCGAGTCCCAATAGGTACCAACGAGTACCAACAGTCACCATGTATTTGGGCGACAAATCGGGCGACAAATCCGGGGCGCGATCCTGGCGTGAATGCCTCTGGCAAACCCGGGGCGTTTCACTACGGACGTCGAGCTGCGTTCGGGCTTGAGAGCGAGGGTCCCAAGCGGCCCACCGTCATCGCGACCACCGCGCCGATCGCCGCGACGCCCGACGCCACGAAGAAGCCGATGGAGAGCGCTTTGAACGTGACCTCGTTCGCGCCGGGCGACACGCCGTGCAGCACAGTCGTGAACACCGCGCCCGCAAGCGCGACGCCAAGCACCATACCGACGTTGCGGGCCTCGGCGAGGATCCCTGAGGCGATGCCTCGGCGATGCGGCGGTGCGGTGCCCATGAGCGCACTCGTGTTGGGCGAGACGAACACGCCAACGCCAAGACCCAGCACCGCCAGCACGAGTCCCACGAGCGGCAGCGGCGCCGTCGGGCCGAGCATCCCCAGCGCGAAGAGACTGCCGGCAAGAATCACCATCCCCGCGATGACGGGCGCCCGCGTGCCGATGCGATCGGAGAGCGCGCCGGAGATGGGTGCCGTGATCGCCATGACGAGCGGCATCGCCATGAGCAGCAGCCCCGCCTGCGGTAGGGAGAGTCCGCGCCCCTGCTCCAGGTAGGACGGCATCAGGAAGGTGACTGTGTACACACCGATGTAGTTCATGAGCGCGGTGACCGTCGAGACCGTGAATGTCCGGTTCCCGAAGAGCGAGAGGTCCATGAGCGGACTCTCTGTGTGACGCTCGATGGCGATGAAGGCAGCGAGCATGGCGACGGCGATCACAAGCAGCGCCAGAATCGGCGCCGACGTCCAGCCCCATTTGGAGCCGCTGTTGAGCGCGAGCACGAGGGCCACGAGCCCGACCAGGAACGTCGCCGCCCCAGGCAAGTCGAATCGCTCACCCTTGCCGGCGCCTGCGTCCTTGGGGATGAAGCGCCACGACAGGAAGATGGCGATGAGCCCTACCGGGACATTGATGTAGAAGATGGCCGGCCAGCCGAACTTGTCGGCGAGAAAGGCACCGAGCGGCGGACCAACGGTCAAGCCGAGGTAGGTGAATGTGCCCTGCAGTCCGAGCACCTGACCGCGCCGCTGGGGCGGGAAGTTCGTTGTCAGGATTGCCGGCGCGGCCGCGAACAGCATGGCCGCGCCGAGCGCCTGGAAGCCGCGAAACGCGACGAGCACGTACTGGTTGGGCGAGAGCCCACACAGTGCCGAGCCCGCCACGAACAGAGCGAACCCGCTTACATAGGTTGCCTTGTATCCGCGCAGATCGCCGATCCGGCCGAAGATCAAAAGCGTGCCGCTTACCACGAGCAGATAGATGATGACGACCCATTGAATGGCCGCGACGCTCGCGTGCATCTGCTCGGCCATCATCGGCCACACGACGTTCACCACGCTGCCGTCGAGCGCTGACATGAACGTGCCTACGGCGATTGTGACGAAGATCCACCAGGTGCCCGGGGCTATCGTCACGGATGAGACGTCGGAGCCGGTGGCGGCGGATGGTGGGGGCGGCATCGTTTCCATTGATGTGAGGCCTTCTCGACGGGGGTTGGCGGTGTCGTACCGCCGGCACGCTACGGCTCGACACACTGCATAGAGCATGCCGACTCTATAGCTATGGTGACACCAAGGCCTCACAGAGTCGACGAACGCCGTCTGGGCCGGTGTTATCGATCGAGTCCCCCTCTGGCGCTGTGTGTATGTTGGTCCGAAAGCGGCATCCGAAGCACGGGTGGACGTTCGACGAGTTCCTCGCTGGTATAGTCAGCACATGCCGCCCCAAAAGACCCAAGGAGCCCAAATGTCTCACCTGCTCGAACCGCTGACTATCCGTGCTCTCACGCTCCACAACCGCCTCGTGTTGGCGCCGATGGCGACATCGAAGGCGCGTCCGGACGGCAGCATAAGCGATGAGCTGCTCGCGTACTACGACGAGAAGTCGCGCGGCGGAGCCCTCGGCCTTGCAATAACCGAGCACTGCTTCGTGAGCGAGCAGGGGCGCAATCGCATCGGGCAGCCGTCGGTGGCAGACGACGCGATGGTTGACGGGCTTTCGGCTCTCGCCGAGGTCTTCCACGGCAACGGCGTCCCGGCAGTCGTGCAAATCAACCATGCGGGCGCCGCCGCCATCGAGCCCGAAAAGCGGCTCGTCGGTCCCTCCGGCGTCGCCACCCCGACAGGGGGCGGTCGGGTGCCTCGTGCTCTCATGCCTGAAGAGGTCGCGGACATTCCCCGCCGGTTCGCGGCGGCTGCCAGACGCGTGAAGGAAGCAGGCTTCGACGGAGTGGAGATCCACGCCGCCCATGGCTACCTGCTGAACCAGTTCCTCTCGCCGCTTACCAATCACCGCACCGATCGGTACGGTGGCTCGCTCAAGAATCGCATTCGGCTTCACATCCAGGTGATCCACGCGGTGCGAGACGAGGTTGGGTCGGATTTCTTGCTGCTGCTTCGGCTCGGTGCTCACGACTATCTCGAGGGTGGCACCGTCATCGGGGAGGGCGTCGAAGCCGCTCTCGCTTTCGAGGAAGCGGGCGTCGACGTGCTGGATATCAGTGGCGGGCTCACGGGATACGGTCGTCCCGGCACCGTCGAGCCGGGTTACTTCTCGGAACTGTCAGCTCCCATCAAGGCGGTAGTCTCGGTGCCCGTTATCCTCACGGGGGGCGTCACCGAGCCGGATCAGGCCGAGCGCCTTCTTGCGCAGGGGGCAGCGGACCTGATCGGCGTGGGCCGAGCGATGCTGCGGGATTCAGCATGGGCAGTCAAGGCGGTTCGAACGTCGCAGTAGCCCGAAGCGGACAGGGTCCACAGCCGAGCCGCCGACGACTACAGGATGCTGGACGCGAGTCGGCTCGCGGAGTTCCTGAAGCGCCGGAACGTGCTCCACGATTCGATGTCCTCAAGTGTCACTTCCACGCACTTGCCGAGGTCGGCCTGAAACACTTCTTCCTGGCGGTGCGCATAGCCTTCGTCGTAGATCCACACCATGAGTTCCTTGTTGAGTCTGAGGCTCCGGATGTCGAGATTCATCGTCCCCACAGCGCAGATCTGCCCGTCGACGACGATCGTCTTCGCGTGCATGAATCCGGCCATGTAGAGGTAGATGTGGCCTCCGGCCCTAATCACCGGCTCCCAGTACGATTGCGCGGCGTTGTAGGTGAGCTTCCTGTCCGGCCCAGCCGGTCATCATGGAGCCGGTGACTTGTCCATGTCGTCGAGTAACTCCCCGAGCCGTCAGACGAACCGTCGGGCTGATAGCCGTAGTCACTTGGCGGTTGGTAACTGTAGGGATTCTGAGCGTTGTCGTAGCTACCCTGTTGATATCCTGATGCCGGCGGCTGGGATGCGACCGGCGGGCTGGCGGGTGCTGGGCTCGACATGTAGCTGTACACGTACTCATCCTCGGGCTGCGTGCCAGGTTCCGTCGGCGGAACCTCCAACGGCTCCGAAAGTGCCAGAGACGGTTCGGTAGCAGCTGGCGCGCTCCCATCAGCCAACAGCGCCGACACCCCGAGGGCTGCGAAGGTGGCAACTACCCCAACGAAGAGGAGTCCAGTCACCACCACAACTGATGACCGGACGGTCCTCGGGAGTGAGCCCAGCTGATCTAGGAGCGATGGCATCGCACGATCCTTGGCCCTCAGCAGGTGAGTCACCGGAACACTTATGTTGCAGTCATCCTATCACTGCACAAGGCGCCGGGTGTAGCTGAGGCGCAGGCCAATGGGCGAGTGAATGGGAAGCATTCGGGCCCGCCCCATCTTCACCTAGCAGCACGTCCCGGCCTCTTTACGCAGGTCAGCCCGCCTATTTCGCAATAGACGCGCTGCCCGTGCAATCGGGCGACAAATCGGGCGACAAATCGATCTCGATGACCGATTCCGGATTCCGGGCGCCGAAATGAGATTGAAATGGCCTCTGAGCTGCGGCTTTGTCCTCTGCTCTGCCCTCAGAAGGGCATGACTTGGTGCCCAATCTTATGCACGCAACAGGGCATTTCAGGCCTCTGACCTGCGGTTTTATGGTGCCCCCAAGGGAATTCGAATCCTGAAAGTGCTTGTGACTATTGGGACTCGTTGGGACTCGTTGGTACAGCGGAGCTGCGGCGAGTCCCAATAGGTACCA
>JBASOJ010000056.1:0-15628 GCA_049658145.1 Coriobacteriia bacterium | reverse complement strand
AGTCGGCGTGACCCGGGCAGTCGACGTGCGCGTAGTGGCGCTTGTCCGACTCGTACTCCACGTGCGCGATGGCGATGGTGATACCGCGCTCACGCTCCTCCGGAGCCTTGTCGATCTGGTCGAACGGCGTGAAGTCCGCCTGGCCCTTGGCCGCACGACACTTCGTGATGGCAGCCGTGAGTGTCGTCTTGCCGTGATCGACGTGACCGATGGTGCCGACGTTCATGTGCGGCTTGGTGCGCTCGAACTTCTTCTTCGCCATCGTCGTCTCCCTTAGCTCTGGTCGCCGCCGCCGGACTTGGCGACGATCTCATCGGCGATGGACTTGGGCACCGGCTCATAGGCCTTGAACTGCATAGTGTAGGCGGCGCGGCCCTGGGTGCGCGAACGAAGATCCGTCGCGTAGCCGAACATGTTGGCCAGCGGCACCTTGCCGCGGACGAGCTGCGCGTTGCCGCGCGGCTCCATGCCCTCGATGTGACCTCGACGGCTGGAGAGATCCCCCATCACGTCGCCCATGAACTCCTCGGGCGTGTCTACCTCGACTGCCATGACCGGCTCGAGGATGACCGGGCCCGACTTGCGGAGCGCCTCCTTGATGCCCATGGAGCCGGCGATCTTGAACGCCATCTCTGAGGAGTCGACGTCGTGATACGAGCCGTCCACCAGCTGCACCTTGATGTCGACGACAGGGTAGCCCGCCAGAACACCGGTGGTGATGGCCTCCTGGATACCCTTGTCGACGGCCGGGATGTACTCCTTGGGGATGGTGCCTCCGGTGATCTTGTTCTCGAAGACGTATCCCTCGCCCGGCTGCTGCGGCGTGACGGTGAGGACCACGTGGCCGTACTGGCCGTGGCCACCCGTCTGACGGACGAACTTGCCGTGGACTTCCTTGACTTCCCTGCCGGCAGTCTCGCGGTACGCGACCTGCGGCTTGCCGACATTCGCCTCGACCTTGAACTCACGCAGCAGGCGGTCGACGATGATCTCGAGGTGGAGTTCGCCCATGCCGGCGATGATGGTCTGGCCTGTCTCCTCATCGGTGTGGACGCGGAACGTCGGGTCCTCTTCCGAGAGCTTGGCCAGCGCCGTGCCGAGTTTGTCCTGCTCGGCCTTGGTCTTGGGCTCGATGGCGATATCGATGACCGGGTCGGGGAACACCATCGACTCGAGCAGCACAGGCATGCTCTCATCGCACAGCGTGTCACCCGTGGTGGTGTTCTTCAGGCCCACGGCCGCGACGATGTCACCGGCGTAGACCGTGTCGACGTCCTCGCGGTGGTTCGCATGCATCTGCAGCAGGCGGCCGAAACGCTCCTTGTGACCCTTGCTGGAGTTCAGCACATGAGAGCCGGAGGTCATGGTGCCCGAGTAGACGCGGAAGTAGGTGAGCTTACCCACGAACGGATCGGTCATGACCTTGAACGCGAGAGCCGCGAACGGTGCCTTGTCGTCGGCTTCGCGCGTCGTCTGAGAACCATCCTTGGTCGAAGTGCCCTTGACCGCCGGTATGTCCAGCGGCGACGGCAGGTAGTCGACGATCGCGTCGAGGAGCGCCTGGACGCCCTTGTTCTTGAACGACGCACCGCACACGACCGGCGTGATGGCACAGTCGACGGTGGCCTTGCGCAGCGCGGCCTTGAGTTCGTCCTTGCCGATCTCCTCGTCACCGAGGAACTTCTCGAGCAGGTCGTCGTCGTACTCGGCGGCGGCCTCCACGAGTTCGTGGCGGTACAGCTCCGCTTCGTCCGCCATGTCGGCGGGAATCGCCTCGACAGTCGGGTTGATGCCCTTGTCGTCCTCGTTGAAGTGGATCGCGTTCATCTCGATGAGGTCGATGATGCCGGTGAACTTGTCCTCCGCGCCGATGGGCAACTGGAGCAGGACGGGGCGGGTGTCCAGGCGGTCCTTCATCATCTTGATGACGTTCATGAAGTCCGCGCCGGTGCGATCCATCTTGTTCACGTACGCCATACGAGGAACGCCGTAGCGGTCGGCCTGGCGCCACACGGTCTCGGACTGCGGCTGCACGCCGCCCACGGCACAGAACACCGCGACGGTGCCGTCGAGCACGCGCAGCGAACGCTCGACCTCGACGGTGAAGTCCACGTGGCCGGGCGTATCTATGATCTGAATGCGGTGGTCCTTCCAGAAGCATGTGGTAGCGGCCGACGTGATCGTGATGCCGCGCTCCTGCTCCTGGACCATCCAGTCCATGGTGGCCGCGCCGTCGTGGACCTCACCGATCTTGTGCGTCCTGCCCGTGTAGAACAGGATGCGCTCGGTCGTAGTGGTCTTGCCGGCGTCGATATGAGCCATGATGCCGATGTTGCGGGTCATGGCGAGTGGGGTGCGGTTCGAAGCCATCTGGTCTTCTCGTCCTCTTCCTACGGTCTCAGGGTACTCGGGATCACCAGCGGTAGTGGCTGAACGCGCGGTTGGACTCGGCCATCTTGTACAGGTCCTCGCGCTTCTTCACCGAGGAGCCGAGGCCGTTGGCTGCGTCCATGATCTCGGCCGCGAGACGCTCGGCCATGGTCTTCTCGCGGCGCTTGCGCGCGAAGCCGACGATCCACCGGATGGCCAGGGTGGTGGACCGGCGGGAGTTGACCTCGATCGGCACCTGGTACGTCGCGCCACCCACGCGCTTCGGCTTGACCTCGAGCGTCGGGCGCACGTTGTCCATGGCCTTCTTGAAGACCGAAAGCGGATCCTGGCTGGTCTTCTGCTCGATCATGTCGAAGGCACCGTAGACGATCCGCTCGGCAACGGACTTCTTGCCGTCGAGCAGGACCTTGTTGACGAGCTGGGTGACCAACCGGTTGTTGTAGACCGGATCCGCCAGCACCTCGCGACGCTGCGCTGCTGCACGCCTTGGCATGTGTTTCTCCTCTTATCTAGCAGGTGGATCGCCGGATGAACTGCGGGCGCCCTGTGCCCGTCTGTTCGATCCGAGCGCTACTTGGGCTTCTTTACGCCGTAACGGGAACGCGCCTGGGCACGCTTGCTCACGCCTGCGGCATCGAGCGCCCCACGAATGACCTTGTAGCGAACACCCGGGAGGTCCTTCACACGACCGCCACGCACGAGCACGATCGAGTGCTCCTGGAGATTGTGGCCGATGCCGGGGATGTACGCAGTCACTTCCATCTGATTGGTGAGGCGCACGCGGGCGACCTTGCGAAGCGCCGAGTTCGGCTTCTTCGGCGTGGTCGTGTACACGCGTGTGCAAACGCCGCGCTTCTGGGGATTACCCTTGAGCGCCGGCGTCTTGCTCTTGTCCGTGGCCTGCTGACGGCCCTTGCGCACCAGCTGATTGATGGTGGGCACTACTCATCTCCTTCGTTGATCCTGAAGCGGTACCACTCCCACGGCGCCCACACCTGGCACCGAGCGTAGTCGCAACGCGCAACTCTAACAAAGTGCCTGGGGCGTGTCAAACCACGCTCCCGGGCGTATCGCTCGATTCACACACACCGGCCCCGGGGTCTTGTGAGACCACCGGGACCGGTGTCGACGCGAGATTACGAACCCTGCGCTTCGAGCTTGGCGTGGACGCCGCAGTAGATGCCGTCCTTTGACTTGTTCGGACACGGCGTCCCATCGACGCGGAAGGCCCTGCACAGTCCATCGCTGTCGGCGAGCTTGGCGTGGACGCCGCAGTAGCGCGAGCCGTCTTTCGCCTTGTGCGTGCATGGCTGTCCGTCACCGAACGATGCCTCGCAGAGGCGCTCCGCAGGCTCGTCTGTTGCGGCGGGCGAAGGCTCCTCGGGATCGAACACGACGCCCTCGAAGTGGCTCACGTCGATGTCCTCGTCCTCGCTGTCGAGCGCGAAGCCGGCGAACAACGCCTCGGTCTCTTCATCGGTCAGGCCGCCCTCTTCGAGCGCCGGGCCGGGAAGCATGGCCTCCAGTTCGCGCAGCTCATCGGGAGCGAACTCCGGCAGCGGGCCGGTTCCCTCTTCGCCGCTCCACTCGGCCGACTGACCCCGATAGGTGAGCTTCACCGAGCGGTAGCGCTTCATGCCGGTGGCAGCCGGGATCAGCTTGCCGATGATGACGTTCTCCTTGAGGCCCAGCAGTTCGTCGCTCTTGCCGGCGATCGCGGCATCGGTGAGAACGCGTGTGGTCTCCTGGAACGACGCCGCCGACAGGAAGGAGTCAGTGGCGAGCGACGCCTTCGTGATGCCGAGGAGCGTCGCGTGTCCAACCGCAGGCTCGCCGCCGGCGGCGATCACCCTCTCGTTCTCGGCCTCGTACACCAGGCGATCGACGAGCTGACCCGGCAGGAACATGGTGTCCCCTGCTTCGAGCACTGTGATCTTACGCATCATCTGCCGAGCGATGACCTCGATGTGCTTGTCGTTGATGTCCACGCCCTGGCTCGCGTAGACCTCCTGCACCTCGCGGACGATGTAGCCGAGCACGGCCTTGGGCCCACGCAGGACGAGCAGATCGTGCGGGTTCACCGAGCCCTCGGTGAGCTGCGTGCCCGCCTCGAGCACCGCCCCATCGACGACACCAGGACGGAGGCGCGAACGGCGCGAGACCGTGTACTCCTTCACCTTGTCGTCCGCCGTGATGGTGAGTTTGCGGGTCTTGTCGCCCTCTTCGATGGCCAGCGTGCCGGTAAGCTCGGTGAGCTGAGCCTGACCCTTCGGCTTGCGGGCCTCGAAGAGCTCGGTGACACGCGGGAGACCATGAGTGATGTCCTCGCCGGCGACGCCGCCGGTGTGGAAGGTACGCATGGTCAGCTGCGTGCCCGGCTCACCGATGGACTGCGCGGCGATGATGCCCACCGCGGTACCGATGTCCACGGGCCGGCCGGCAGCCAGATCGAAGCCATAGCACTTCTGGCAGATGCCGTGCTGCGCACGGCAGGTCATCACCGTACGGGTCATGACCGTTGTCACGCCGGCATCAGCAAGCCGATGCACGTCCGCGTCGTTCTTGATGTAGTCGCCAGCCTCGCTCAGCACTTCACCGGTCTTCGGATGAACGACCGCCTCGTGCAGGCAACGCCCGACGAGATTGCGGACGACCTTCTCGTTTGAAACGTCGACCGGGAAGCCGACCGCCTCGTCGGTACCACAGTCGGACTCGCGAACGATCACGTCCTGGGCCACGTCGACCAGCCGGCGGGTCAGGTACCCCGAGTCGGCGGTACGCAGCGCGGTGTCGGCGAGGCCCTTGCGGGCTCCGTGGGTGGAGATGAAGTACTCGAGGACCGACAGACCCTCTCGGAAGTTGGCCTTGATCGGGCGGTCGAGGATGTCACCCTGGGGGTTCGCCATGAGGCCTCGCATACCGGCGAGCTGGCGGACCTGCTTGATGTTACCGCGTGCCCCTGAGTGGGCCATCATGAAGATCGGGTTGAACTTGTCGAAGTTCTCGGCCATCGCGTCGCCGACATCGTCGGTCGCGCGGGTCCACACATCGACGATCTGACGGTGCCGCTCGTCTTTCGTGATCAGACCGCGATCGAACTGCTGCTCGATCTTCTCGACCACGCCTTCCGCGACCTTGATGATGTCGGCCTTGCGCTCCGGGATGGCTGCGTCCCACACGCCGACGGTCACGCCCGCACGAGTGGCGTAGTGGAAGCCGAGGCGCTTGACCTCGTCGAGGATCGCGCCCATCTGCGTCGTGGAGTACATGGTCGAGCACTCCTCCACGATGCGGGAGACACCCTTCTTGTCCACATCATGGTTGATGAACGGGTAGTCGTCGGGGAGCGACTTGTTGAACGTGATGCGGCCGACCGTGGTCTCGATGCGCTCACCGGCTGTCTTCTGTTCGAAGGTGCCGGGCGCCGTTTCCACGGTGAGGTCTTCGGACAGGCGCACCCTGATGAGTGCCTGAAGGTCGAGGTCCGCGCGGCTGTCGTAGGCAAGCTGCGCGTCGGCGAAACTCGAGAACGCACGTCCCTCGCCATCGGCGCCCTCGCGCACGGTGGTGAGGTAGTACAGGCCGATGACCATGTCCTGCGACGGGACGGTGAGCGGACGACCGTGTGAGGGGCTCTTGATGTTGTTGGTGGAGAGCATGAGGGTGCGCGCCTCGGCCTGTGCCTCTGCCGAGAGCGGCAGATGCACGGCCATCTGGTCGCCGTCGAAGTCCGCGTTGAACGCGGTGCAGACGAGCGGGTGCAGACGGATGGCCTTCCCCTCGACGAGGATCGGCTCGAACGCCTGGATACCGAGGCGATGCAACGTGGGTGCGCGGTTCAGCATGACGGGGTGGTCGGAGATGACCTCCTCGAGCACGTCCCACACCACGTCACGGCCACGATCGACCATGCGCTTGGCGCTCTTGATGTTCTGCGCGTACTCCATGTCGACCAGACGCTTCATGACGAACGGCTTGAACAGTTCGAGCGCCATGACCTTCGGCAGACCGCACTGGTGCAGCTTGAGCTCCGGGCCGACGATGATGACCGAGCGGCCCGAGTAGTCGACGCGCTTGCCGAGCAGGTTCTGGCGGAAGCGGCCTTGCTTCCCCTTCAGCATGTCGCTGAGGGACTTCAGCGGACGGTTGCCCGGGCCGGTGACCGGGCGGCCGCGACGGCCGTTGTCGAACAGCGCGTCCACGGCCTCCTGCAGCATGCGCTTCTCGTTGTTGACGATGATCTCGGGCGCGCCGAGGTCGAGCAGCCTCTTGAGGCGGTTGTTGCGGTTGATCACGCGGCGGTACAGGTCGTTCAGGTCCGAGGTCGCAAAGCGGCCACCGTCGAGCTGCACCATCGGGCGGAGGTCCGGCGGGATGACCGGCACGGCCTCGAGGATCATCCATTCGGGCTTGTTGGCGGAGTGCAGGAATGCCGAGACGACCTTCAGGCGCTTGATGGCCTTCTGCTTCTTCTGGCCCTTGCCCTCGTCGATCTGCTCGCGCAGGTCCTCGGCAAGTGCCGCCATATCGATCTGCTTCAGCAGGTCCTGGATGGCCTCGGCGCCCATTCCGCCACGGAAGTAGTCCCCGTAGCGGAGCTTCATCTCGCGGTACAGCGTCTCATCGCTGATGAGATCCTTCACCGCGAGCTTCTGGAAGCGGTCGAACGACTCGCGGAGAAGATCACGTCGCTCCTCGAGCTCCTCTTCCAGGTCGCGGATGTCGCGCTTGGCCTCTGCTTCGAGCTTCTTGATGCGGTCGGCGGGATCGACCTCCTCGTCGAAGGACTCCCCCTCCTCCGGCTCGAGCTCGCCCTTCGCCACCGCGATCATGCGGACGCGCTCGGCCTCGATCGCGGCCTTCTCCTCGGCCACATCCGCCTCGAGCGACTGGAGATCGGCGTCGAGCTCGTCCTTGAGCATCGACAGATCAGCCTCACGGTCGTCCTCATTCACCGAGGTGACGATCGACGACGCGAAGTAGAGCACCTTCTCCAGGTCGCGCGGCGCGATGTCGAGCAGATAGCCCATGCGGCTCGGCACACCCTTGAAGTACCAGATGTGCGAGACGGGGGCGGCGAGCTCGATGTGCCCCATCCGCTCGCGGCGCACCTTCGCGCGCGTCACCTCGACGCCGCAGCGCTCGCAGATGATGCCCTTGAAGCGCACGCGCTTGTACTTGCCGCAGTAGCACTCCCAGTCCTTCGTCGGACCGAAGATCTTCTCGCAGAAGAGTCCGTCCTTCTCGGGCTTGAGCGTGCGGTAGTTGATAGTCTCGGGCTTCTTGACCTCGCCGCGCGACCACTGACGGATCTGCTCGGAGCTGGCGAGCCCGATGCGGAGCTTATCGAAGTTGTTGACGTCGACGTCGAGCAACGTTATTCCTCCATCCGGTGAACGCCCTCATGTGAGCGGGCGTCTACCCGTAACTGACTACCGGGCCCTACTCCTCGCCGCCTTGAGCGCTGAGGTCTTCCACGCTGAACTCGAGCGACAGATCGATGCCGGACGTGTCCAGCTCATCGAGCGACTCGTCGCTGTCCACCGTGCCGAGGCCGGGAGCCTCGCCCATACCGGTGAGATCGAGGCCGAGCTCCTCAGCGGTGCGGAACACGTCCTCCTCGTCCTCCTTGAGCTCGATCTCCTCGCCGCTCTCCGACATGATCTCCACGTCGAGGCACAGCGACTGCATCTCCTTCACGAGGACCTTGAAGCTCTCCGGGATGCCCGGCTCGGGAATGTTCTCACCCTTGACGATGGCCTCGTACGCTTTCACGCGGCCGAGGACGTCATCGGACTTGATGGTGAGGATCTCCTGGAGCACGTAGGCGGCGCCGTACGCGTACAGGGCCCACACTTCCATCTCGCCGAAGCGCTGACCACCGAACTGTGCCTTACCACCGAGCGGCTGCTGGGTGATGAGGGAGTACGGACCGGTCGAGCGGGCGTGGATCTTGTCGTCCACGAGATGGAGCAGCTTCAGGATGTAGATCTGGCCCACCGTCACCGGCTGGCGGAACGGCTCGCCGGTGCGGCCGTCGAAGAGAACGGTCTTGCCGTATGCGTCGATCTGCGGGATCACCGAGTCGAGCGTCTTCTTCCCGTAGCGCGCCTGCGCCTGCAGCCGAACGTTCTTGTCGGCCTTGACCAGCGTCTCGGATATCTCGTACTCCTTGGCACCGTCGAACACCGGTGTCGCCACGTGCACGGGGCCCTTGACCGGCTCCTTCTGCTTGGGGTCATCACTCCAGCCTACGTGCGCGGCCCAGCCGAGGTGCGTCTCGAGCAGCTGCCCGATGTTCATTCGGCTCGGCACACCGAGCGGGTTCAGGATGATGTCCACCGCGGTGCCATCGGCCAGGAACGGCATGTCCTCGACCGGCAGGATCTTGGAGATGACACCCTTGTTGCCGTGGCGGCCGGCGAGCTTGTCGCCCTCCTGGATCTTGCGCTTCTGCGCGACGTACACGCGCACAAGCTCGTCGACGCCCGGGTTCAGGTCGTCGCCATTGTCGCGGCTCATCTTGTGGACGGCGATGATGCGGCCGGTCTCACCGTGCGGCACCTTGAGCGACGTGTCGCGCACTTCGCGCGCCTTCTCACCGAAGATGGCGCGCAGCAGGCGCTCCTCGGCGGTGAGCTCGGTCTCGCCCTTCGGGGTGACCTTACCCACGAGCACGTCGCCGGGGAACACCTCGGCACCGATACGGATGATGCCGTCCTCATCGAGGTTGGCCAGCACGTCTTCGCCGACGTTCGGGATCTCGCGGGTGATCTCTTCCGGTCCGAGCTTCGTGTCGCGCGCCTCGACCTCGTACTCCTCGATGTGGATCGAGGTCAGCAGGTCGTCGCGGACGACACGCTCGGAGAGGATGATCGCGTCCTCGTAGTTGTAGCCCTCCCACGGCATGAACGCGACGAGGAGGTTCTGGCCGAGCGCCATCTCGCCGGCCTCGGTGGAGGGGCCGTCAGCGAGGACCTGACCCTCGGCGACTTCCTCGCCCACCTGGACGAGCGGTTTGTGGTTGATGCACGTGCCCTGGTTGCTGCGCATGAACTTGGGCAGCGCGTACGTGTCGACGCCCTCCTTGGAGGCGACCTCGACGGACGTGCTGTCCACCGCGGTGACCGTGCCGGCGTGACGCGCGACGAGGATCTCGCCCGTGTCGACCGCAGCACGGTACTCCATGCCGGTGCCGATGAGCGGTGCCGACGGGGTGAGCAGCGGCACTGCCTGCCGCTGCATGTTCGAGCCCATCAGGGCACGGTTTGCGTCGTCGTGCTCGAGGAACGGGATGAGCGCGGTCGCGACCGACACGATCTGGCGGGCGCTCACGTCCATGTAGTCGACCTCTTCGGGCGCCGCGTCGATCGGCTCGCCGCCCTTGATGATGCAAAGCACCTTCTCGTTGATGAACCGGCCCGTCTTAGGATCGAGCGGTTCTCCGGCCTGAGCGATGATGAACAGCTCGTCCTTCTCGGCGGTGAGGTACTCGATCTCATCAGTGACCTTGCCCTTGACGACCTTGCGGTACGGCGTCTCGATGAAGCCGTACGGGTTGATGCGCGCGAAGGTGGCGAGCGAGCCTATCAGGCCGATGTTCGGACCTTCAGGCGTCTCGATCGGGCACATGCGGCCGTAGTGCGACGGGTGGACGTCTCGCACCTCGAAGCCGGCGCGCTCACGCGACAGGCCGCCCGGCCCGAGAGCCGAGACGCGACGCTTGTGCGTGAGACCGGAGAGCGGGTTGGTCTGGTCCATGAACTGTGACAGCTGGCTCGAGCCGAAGAACTCCTTGATGGAGGCCACGATCGGGCGGATGTTGATGAGTGACTGCGGCGTGATCTGCTCCACGTCCTGCGTGGTCATGCGCTCGCGGACGACACGCTCCATGCGGGCGAGGCCGATGCGGAACTGGTTCTGGATCAGCTCACCTACCGAACGCACGCGGCGGTTACCGAAGTGGTCGATGTCGTCCACTTCGTAGACGCGGTCCTCAGCGCCGAGACGGATCGTCTCGTACTTCGCACGGAGCGTGGCGATCACGTCTTCCGTGGAGTGCTCGCGGTAGTCCTGCTCCCAGAGGCCGAAGAGGAACTTCAGCATGCCCACGACGTCCTCGTTCGTGAGGGTGTGGACCTCCTCGGGGATGGCAACGCTGAGCTTGCGGTTCAGCATGAACCGGCCGACCTTGCCGAGATCGTAGCGCTGCGGATTGAAGAACAGCCCGTCCAGCAACGACCGCGCCGACTCGACGTTGGCGGGCTCACCCGGACGAAGGCGCTTGTAGAGCTCGATCAGCGCCTCTTCCCGCGTGGTGGTGTGATCACGCAGCAACGTCTGGCGCACCACGAAGGTGTCGCCGAGCACGTCGAGCATCTCTTCCTCGGTCTCGGCGATGCCGAGGGCGCGGATGAGCACGGTCGCGGGAACCTTGCGCTTGCGGTCGACCCGGACGTACGCCTCGCCGAACTGCTTGTCGGCCTCCATCGGGCGCCCGGAAGCCACCCATGAGAACCACGGGCGGCCGATCTCGAACTCGAGCCACGCGCCACGGCTCGGGATGACCGAGCCCACGGCGTAACTCTTGTTGTTGCGGATGTCCCACTTGAAGTAGGCCCCCGGCGAGCGCACGAGCTGTGAGACGACCACACGCTCGGTGCCGTTTATGACGAAGGTGCCGCGGTCGGTCATGAGCGGGAAGTCACCCATGAAGACCTGCTGCTCCTTGATCTCTCCGGTCTCCTTGTTGATGAAGCGCACCTCGACGAACAGGGGCGCCTGGTAGGACATGTCCTTCTCCTTGCACTCCTCCACGGAGTACTTGGCGTCGCCGAACTCGTGCCCGCCGAACTCGACGGCCAACGTGTCGGTGAAGTCACTGATGGGAGAGATGTCCTGGAAGGTGTCGTTCAGTCCCTCATCGAGGAACCACTTGAAACTATCCGTTTGAATCGCGATGAGATTCGGAACGTCCAGAATCTCGGGGATCTTGGCGAACGAACGGCGCTGGCGAACACCAGCGGGAGCGGGGGAACCTGCTTCGCGCGGCACCAGGTGATTCCTCCTTATTGCCCGAGCGGCGTACTGAGAGTCGCAAACGTTCAGTTTACCGAAGGCGTATCTTTCGGTCAATTGATTCTTGACACTAGTCGTGCGTTGTGGCCGGCGGCGTGGAATACGCCACCGGCCACGAACGAAACGGGACTACGATGCCCCGAGACGAGCGGCGTTACTGGACCTCGACAGTGGCACCGGCCTCTTCGAGCTTGGCCTTGGCCTCGGCGGCCTTCTCCTTGTTCACGCCGGAGAGGACGGCCTTGGGCGCCGCGTCCACGAGGTCCTTGGCCTCCTTCAGGCCGAGGGCCGAGTCGAGCTCGCGCACGGCCTTGATGACCTGGATCTTCTTGTCGCCGGCGGCGGCGATGACGACATCGAAGCTGTCCTTCTCCTCGACAGCGGCAGCCTCGCCGGCCGGGGCGGCGGCAACGGCCACCGGAGCAGCGGCCGAGACACCGAAGACCTCTTCCATCTCCTTGACGAGCTCAGCGAGCTCGAGGGCCGGAGCAGCCTTGACCCACTCGAGGATATCCTCACGCTTGAGAGCAGCCATTCTCAGTACTCCTTCGTTTGTCCGGGACTGAAGCGAACAGGTGTCGCTCGTCCGCATACCTCATTCGTCCTGGTGCTTACGCGGCGGCCTTCTGGTCCGCCACGGCCTTGACGACGCGTGCGAAGGCGCCCGCAGGGGCGTTCGCCATAGCCATGAAGCCTCTGACCGGGTTGAGCATCGTGCCCATGAGCTTCGCGATGAGTTCCTCGCGCGACGGCAGGGCCGCGATCGCTTTCACGGACTCGGCCGAGACGACATTGCCCTCGATGAGTCCGCCCTTGAACGCGAAGACTTTGTTCACCCTGGAGAACGCGAGGAGTGCCTTGGCGGTCGCGACCGGGTCCTCCGGGGTGAACACGAAGACGGTCGGACCGGCGAGGAACTCGTCCAGGTTCGGCAGTTCCAACTCGCGGATCGCGATCTGGGCGAGTGAGTTCTTGTACACGGTCGCCTCGCCACCCGTCTCACGCAACGAGGTGCGCAGCGCGCGCATGTCCTTCACGGACAGCCCGCGGTAGTCTGCCAGGATGAGTCCGCTCGATGAGGACAGACGCTCCTTGATCTCGGCGACCAGCCCTTGCTTCTGAGTTGTCGGCATACACTTCCCTCCTTTCGCACACACGCGACACGCCTGACGAGGCCGTGTCGCACGGGCGAACATGCCCGATGATGCGACGTGGCCCCCGCCTGAAACGGCGGAGGCCACGGACGTGAAGACGCATGAAGCGTCAATCGTGTTCGCTTGCTCCACCTCGGCGGGCGGGACCGGGCTGCAGCCCCCTTAAGACCCGGACGCCTCCGGGCACCTGCTGTCTACGGCAGCGGTCGTTCGTGTGTTGTCAAGTACGAGCGCAGGTCATCATAGTCGCTGCCCTGCGCAAGTGCAAGCCCCGAAGGAAGGCCTAGGCTTCCTCGAGGAGGTTGCGCGTCTTGAGCGGGTCGACCTTGATGCCGGGGCCCATCGTGGTCGAGATGGTGATCGACTTGATGTAACGGCCCTTCGAGCTTGCCGGCTTGGCGCGCAGGATCTCATCGAGCAGCGCACCGTAGTTGCGGACGAGGGCGTCGGGCTCGAACGACTTCTTGCCGATGCCCACATGCGCGATGCCGAACTTGTCGGCGCGATACTCCACGCGGCCGGCCTTGAGTTCGCCCACCACGCGCGCCACGTCCATGGTCACCGTGCCGAGCTTGGGGTTTGGCATCAGGCCACGTGTGCCGAGGATCTTGCCCAGGCGACCGACCTTGCTCATCATGTCGGGCGTCGCGACCGTGGCGTCGAAGTCCAGGAAACCGCCCGAGATCTTCTCGACGAGGTCATCGGCGCCTACGATGTCGGCGCCAGCCTCCTCGGCCTCCTTGGCCTTCTCGCCCTGAGCGAAGACAGCCACGCGTACGGTCTTGCCGGTACCGGCGGGAAGAGACACGCTGCCGCGGACCTGCTGATCCGCCTGACGGGTGTCGATGCCGAGGCGGAAGTGCACCTCAACTGTCTCGTCGAACTTCGCCGGCGCGAGCTCCTTCGCGAGCGTCATCGCCTCGAGCGGCGTGTAGAGCCGCTCACGGTCGACAGCGGCGACAGACGCCGTCATCCTCTTGCCTCGCTTCATGGTTCCTCCTCGTGGTCAGCGGGCTGCGAGTGCCCTCCCACATCGACGCGCGCGGCACCACGCCGCGTGCGACTAGTCCTCTATCGTGATACCCATCGACCGCGCCGTGCCGGCGATGATCTTCATCGCGGCTTCGACGTCGTTCGCGTTGAGGTCGGGCATCTTCGTCTCAGCGATCTCGCGCAGCTGCGCCTGCGTGACCGAGGCGACCTTGGTCCTGTTGGGGGCACCCGAGCCACTCTCGATACCGGCCGCCTGCTTCAGTAGGACCGCCGCCGGCGGGGTCTTGAGCACGAAAGTGAAACTGCGGTCCTCGTAGACCGTGATCTCCACCGGGATGATGGTGCCGATCTTGTCCTGCGTCTCGGCGTTGTACGCCTGGCAGAACTGCATGATGTTGACCTGGTGTTGACCGAGAGCAGGGCCCACCGGGGGAGCCGGGTTGGCCTGGCCACCCGGGATCTGCAACTTGATGAAACCGACGACCTTCTTAGCCATCTCGTCCGTCCTTACTCCTCGACGCCTCGGTGGACGCCGCTTGTGCGTTCCTATCGCATCGGCCGCATCTCCGCGAGAAGCCCGAAGCGCATCACTGCTCCGGCACGGACACGACCGAGGTGCTTACAACTTGGCGACCTGATCGAACGAGAGCTCGACCGGCGTCTCGCGTCCGAAGATCGAGACCATGACCTTGATCTTGCCCTGATCCGCATTGACCTCGGCGATGATGCCGTCGAAGTCGGCGAGCGGGCCGGCAGTGACCTTCACCGGCATACCTTCGGCGAAGTCGGTGAGCGTCTTCGGCTTGGCCGAGGACGTCACACGACCCTGGATGCGCTTGACCTCGTCGCGAGACAGAGCGACCGGCTTGGCCTGCGCACCCACGAATCCGGTGACACCCGGCGTGTTGCGCACGACGTACCAGGAATCGTCGTCGAGTTCCATCTGCACCAGGATGTAACCGGGGAAGACCTTCTTCTCGCTGGTGACCTTGCGGCCGCCCTGCTTGATGTCGGTGACGGTCTCCTTGGGGATGAACACGTCGAAGATCTTCTCCTGCATGTTCATCGACTCGATGCGATGGCGCAGGTTGGTGGCCACCTTGTTCTCGTAGCCCGAATACGTGTGGATGACGTACCACTTCTTGGCCATCTCGCCCCTACCTGCCGATTCCGGCGAGCAGATCAAGGAACAGGTATGAAGATGCGTTGTCGATGATGAGCGTGAAGACCATGAAGAAGAGCAGCGTTATGATGACGACGACACTGCTGCTCAGCACGTCCTGACGCGTCGGCCAACTGACGCGACGGAGTTCGGTCCGCACGTCCTTGAGGTACTTGCCGAAGCGCGCGAAGATGCTTGGCTTCGCAGCGCTCTTGTTCGACTGAGCCATCCTGTGTTCACACCTCTTCCGCCCCGATTCGGGGCCGGTATCCAACTGCCGCGATGTGCGCGGCTGATCCGTTTCTGGCAGGGCAGGAGGGATTCGAACCCCCAACATCCGGTTTTGGAGACCGGCGCTCTACCGTTGGAGCTACTGCCCTGTGAAGCATTGGTACCGAGCCGGGGAGACTAGCGGGTCTCCTTGTGGAGCGTGTGCGTCTGACACCACTTGCAGTACTTCTTGAACTCGATCCGCTCCGGGTTGCTCTGCTTGTTCTTGTTCGTCGTGTAGTTGCGGCGCTTGCACTCAGTGCAGGCCAGCGTCACGAGCGTCCTCATGGAAGTTCCTCCTCACGGCCGCACGTCTGATCCAGGGGCGGTCGGACGGCGGTAGCGTAATCTAACACCCGCCTCAACACACTGTCAAAAAACTGACGCACATATCAGAGCGGGCAAAACGGGGCCTGACGGCGATGTCAGGCCCCGTTCAGTTCATGCTGCGAAGCTACTTGATGATCTTCGTGACACGGCCCGAGCCGACGGTGCGGCCACCCTCGCGGATAGCGAAGCGCAGGCCCTCCTCCATCGCGATGGGGCCGATGAGCTCTCCGCGGATCTCGACGTTGTCGCC
>JBASOJ010000055.1:0-31253 GCA_049658145.1 Coriobacteriia bacterium | reverse complement strand
GTGGTCAGGCCGCACGGCTCGCACGCGGGCGTGCTCGCGGCGGCGGTCGCGCTCTCCCTGTTCGTCGGAACCGCAGCCGGATTCGGCGGCGGGTATGCGGCATACGTGCTCCTGCCGGGGACGGAACAGGCCGACGGCACCTCGGCGGATGAGCCGCGCCGGGTCGAGCTCGTCAGCGGCGAGACCGAGGAAGTGGTGGCCGCCGTGGCGGCGGTCGGACTCCCGAGCGTCGTCGACATCGCCGTGACCGGAGAATCCGCCTCTTCCGATGGCAGCCTTCCCTCGACGCATCCCGACGTCCCGCTCCAGGGCGAAGGCTCGGGAGTGGCATACCGGGAGGCCGAAGAGGGCGGCACGTACATCATGACCAACGAACACGTTGTGGCCGGCGCGACGTCCATCATCGTGACCGACTCCAGCGGGGAGAGCTACGACGGCCGGGTCATCGGCTCCGACAGCGAGAGCGACATCGCGGTCGTGCTCGTCGATGCCGACATCCCGGTGATCGAGATCGGTGACTCGGACGAACTCGTCGTGGGCGAGCTCGTCGTCGCGATCGGCTCCCCGTTCGGGTTCGAGCAGTCGGTCACCTCGGGCGTCGTCTCGGCGCTGCATCGGGCGCTCACCGACTTCGGCGGCGCCGAAGGACAGTACCCGTACGTCGACTCCATCCAGACCGATGCGGCCATCAACCCCGGCAACTCCGGCGGTGCCCTGCTGAACCGCGAGGGCGAGTTGGTGGGCATCCCGTCCGCCATCTACACGGAGTCGGGCAGCTCGGCGGGCGTAGCGCTCGCCATTCCATCGGATCGCGCGGTCCAGGCGGCCGACGACCTGATCGGCAAGGGCAGCGTGGACACGCCGTTCCTCGGCGTGCTCGGACAGACGGTGAACGAGGCGTTTGCTGCCGAGGAAGGCCTCCCGGTGGACGAGGGCGCGTACATCGTCGAGATCACCGCAGGCACAGAGGCCGAAAAGGCCGGCCTGCAGCCGGGCGACGTCATCGTCGCGGTCGACGAGAAGCGGATCCGCTCCATGGACGACCTCATCCTGACGGTGCGCCAGCGGACGGTGGGCGACGAAGTCACCCTCAGGCTGTGGCGCGACGGCGAGGAGATGACGCTCGACATGACGATCGGCGCGAAGCCGGCGAGCGCCTCTCAGTAGCCGGCCCGCTCAAGCGGACACGAAGGGGGCGTCCCGCGGGACGCCCCCTTCTTCATGTCCTCGCCGCCAGGACCGCTACCTTTTCTTGCGCGTCAGCACCACGGCCGCCGCGGCCACGGCTACGACCGCGGCACCGATCGCGATCCAGAGCAGCGCGCCCGGACCCCCCTCAGCCCCGGCATCCCCTCCAGCTTCTGCCGCAGCGTCGCCTGCGTCCTTCGACTCAGCCGTGGGGAAGACGGTCTTGGTGACCTCGGCCATGGTGGTTGCCGGTATCTCCACACCGGCCTCCTCGGCCATCTCCTCGGGGCAGGAACGGTAGTAGAGCGTCGCCTTGACCGTCACCGCACCGGTCGCCATCGGGAACGAATAGTCGTTCGTGGTCGACTCCCGTGGTGCGATGCGGTCATCGCTCTGGATACCGGCGGCGTCCCACATCTCCACGGGGTAGGAGCCGTCCGCTCCCTTGAGGACCGTGCCGAAGTCGCGCCGCTCGCTCAGCAGCTCTGCGCCGGTGTCGTCGGTGGCTGTGACCTCCAGCCACATCTGGCGCACCTCGGTCAGGCCCGTGGGCAGATAGTGCCCGGCGCCCACGTTGGTGATGGTCGTCTTCACGGCGACTTCGCCGCTCTCCTGCACCTCGGGGGCTTCCAGCTCCAGGGTCGCCGCGGCCTTGAGGTTCGCCTCCGCCAGAGCCGCATCGCCAAGGCCGACGTTACCTCCCGCGAAGGTCATCGAGTAGATGTGTTCGCGCTCCGGCCCCATGCTCGCGGCCTTACCCGGATTCGGCTTCGTCACACCTGCACCCGGAGTCTGGTGGCAGTCCTGACACACGATCCCCTCCGCCGCGTAGGGGCTTTCGCTCCACTCGGTGTATGTGGCCTCGAGGTGCGAGCCGTTCGTGGGGTGATCGACGTTGTGGCACGCACCGCAGAACTCGGCAGTCTCGTGGAACTGCGAGTACGCGGCCGCATGCGGTGCCTGCGGGTCCTTCAACTGAGCGACCCGGACGTCCTCGGGGTTCACCTGCTGTGACGCGTTGCCGATCGGCGCGTCGGTGCCGACGCTGCGATGGCAGAACGTGCACGTGACGCCCTCCGCGGCCACTCCCGTAGCCTCGACCTCGCCGAGCTCGTTGACATCACCGGACATGCTGCCGATCGGGCTGTGGCACTGGATGCAGAAGGGCGTGACGGCACCCCCCGTCGCCTCGTCGCCCTCCTTGAGCTTGAGGAGGTAGATCGGGTCTGTGAGGGCCTGCGCGTGCATCGACGGCTGCCACTGCCCCAGCAGCGCGGCGTGGCACCCGCAGCCGGTCGACGGCCCGAAGCTCGTGCTCGGCATCGATGGCAGAGCCGTCCCCGCCGCCGGTATGGCTGCGAGCGCGAATACCACGACGAGTGCGAGCGCGACACCGTATCGACGCTTCATCTCATACCTCCCGGATGATCTGGCTGACCGTTCACATCGTCTTGGACGCCTCAACGCTACCGCACGTCGGTCCCTCTGGCCGCATACTCCCGCCCAGCGGACGTCTGGCGGCGACGGACGGTCATCGGCCGATGCTGGTCGTCGCAGGTTATGATGGTGCGCGTCAGCACACCACGACGAGAGGAGCGAGTCATGATCGAGCTCTACCGCTGCAAGGGTTGCGGATACCTGCACGTCGGCCCCGCACCCGAGCGTTGTCCCGTGTGCGGCGCGCCGCAGTCGTTCTTCGTTCCTTCCGAGGGGCCGGGCGACCTCACCGGAACCGCAACGCTGGAGAACCTGAAGGCCGCGTTCGCCGGCGAGTCGCAGGCGAACCGCCGCTACACACTGTTCGCCCGGATCGCAGAGCTCGAAGGCGACGAGACCGCGAAGGCCGCCTTCGACCACGCCGCCACCGAGGAGACCGCGCATGCGCTCGGACACCTCGCGTACATGAGCGGCTACGGCACGACGGCCGAGAACCTCGTGACCGCCTATAACGGCGAGGAGTACGAGACCGCCGAGATGTATCCCGAGTTCGCGCGGATCGCCGAAGAGGAGGGCTACCCCGAGATCGCGCAGTACTTCCGCGCGGTGGGTGGCTACGAGCGCCAGCACCGGGACGGCTTCAAGAAGGCGCAAGGGTAGTATGCCCACCCTGAGCCCCACCGACATCGCCACGCTCGGACCCGGGCAGCTCGCCGATGCGCTCGCCGCGCTCGAGCAACCGCCGTTCCGGCGTGGGCAGTTGGTGGCATGGCTCTACGGCAGGCTAGCCACCTCGTTCGAGGCGATGAGTGACCTGCCCGCCGGGCTGCGGGCCGGCCTCGCCGAGCGCTTCTCGCTCGTCCATCCGGAGCTTGCGGAGGCACAGCGATCCGCCGATGGGACACGCAAGTACCTCTGGCGTCTGCCCGACGGGGTGCTGATCGAGAGTGTCGGCATCCCCTCGGGCGACCGTCTCACCGTCTGCTACAGCACCCAGGCGGGCTGCGCGATGGGTTGCACCTTCTGCGCGACCGGTCGGGGCGGCTTCGTTCGCGACCTGCTCCCGGGTGAGATGGTCTGGCAGGTCGCACTGGTGGCCGAGGACTTCAAGATGCGCGCATCCAACGCGGTCGCCATGGGCCAGGGCGAACCGTTCAACAACTACGACGCCACACTTGCGGCACTGCGGCTCATGAACGACAAGAAGGGCCCGGGGATCGGCGCGCGACATCTCACGATCTCAACGTGCGGTGTCATCCCCGGCATCGAACGTCTCGCGCGCGAGCCCGAGCAGTTCACGCTCGCGGTATCACTCCACTCGGCCGTACAGGCAACGCGCGACCGCATCATGCCGGGGGTGCGCCGCTGGCCGCTCAAGGACCTTCAGGAGACGCTCATCGACTACACGCAGCGGACCGGTCGGCGACCGACGTTGGAGTTCGCCCTGATCGGCGGGCAGAACGATACCCCTGCCGAGGTCACAGCGCTCCTGGCGTTCGCCCGGGGCTGGATGTGCCACGTGAACCTCATCCCGGTGAACCCGGTCGAGGGGGCGGGGGCAGGCCGGCCGGCCGACGCGCGGGTGGCCGAGGTCGCGGCGATCTTGAGCGCCGCGGGTGTGGAGACGTCCGTCCGGGTCGAACGTGGCACGGACATCGAGGCTGCATGCGGCCAGCTCACCCAGCGGCACCGCCCGTCGGCCGGGTGACGGCGCACATCCCCCCGAGGCCGGGACACGTCTCGCACTGCTCGCGCTCATAGGATGCGCGCGGCGGGTAGCCCTCGGATGCCATGCGTCCGATTATCGCGCTCACACTCGACTCGATGCGCTCGCACTCCGCACGTCCGTACTCGAACGAAGTGCTCCATGGCCGCTCCAGCTCGAAGAAGACGATTCGGACCGCCGTGGCCCCTGCGGCGAAGGCGGCGAGCGAGTAGCACTCGCCCTGCAGCCGGTACCGCTCTACAGCCTGTTCCGGCGTGAGCGGGCCGGTGCCGGACTTGTAGTCGACGATCAGCGCCTCATCGCCTGTCCACCCGATCGCGTCGATGGCGCCCGCGAGCACCGTGCCCGCCACAGGTACGGTGATGGGTGCCTCACGCGTGACCCTGCCCGCGGAGAACAGCTCGCGCGCGACATCCGAGGCGAGATAGCCCGCGACGGCCTGCGTGAGCCGATCGTGCAGTCGGCGGTCAAGCCCCGCGGCCCGGGCAGCCATCTCGATCGACGGCTCCGGATCGTCCTCGGGCGAACGCATGCGCTCGAGCACCGCGTGCGCGGCGCTGCCGAAGATGAGCGCGTCCCCTCCCTGTGCCGCGGGCGGAGCAGGTAGCTTGAGGATGCTGGTCAGGAAGAAGCGGTATGGACAGCGCTTGTAGGTCGCTAGCCCTGTGTAGGAGACCCGCGGTGGCACAGCCGGCACGGACAGGGCGGGCGCGGGCACGGCCGGATCCGAAACCACGGTGCGTTCCACATCACCCGCCGACTCGAGGGTGACGTGCCGCGACGGGTCCGGATCCGTCGATGTGTCGCCCGCAAGCTGTGAGGGGACGAGCAGCCGCACGTCGACGTCAGGAGCAGGATGTGTGAGTACCGACTGCAGTGACCCAGGGCTGCCGCCGCTCAACGCCTGACGCAGGCGACCGGTGAGCGAGTCGTCGGCGTCCTTATCGGGCTTCGTCCGGCCGATCACGGTGAGCGCCTCCTCGGCGCGGGTGCAGGCGACATACAGCAGCCGGACCGACTCGGCCTCTGCCGCCTTCCCCGCTCCGGACCTCACACGCTCCGAACCGATGGTGTGCACGCTCCCACCGGCGCCCGGCAGCGCCATGCCGAGCAGCGGATGTCCATCGATCCGTTCGACGGCGATCGACGGGACGCCGGGCTCCCTGGTGAGTCCGGCGACGATCACCACCGGGAACTCCAGGCCCTTCGCGGCGTGGATGCTCATCACGCGCACGGCATCGTATTCACCGTCGAGTGTGGCCTCTTGCTCGTTCGTCGCGTGCATCTCACGCAGCGTGAGGTAGGCGAGGAAGCCGGCGAGGTCGCCGCCGTAGGTCGCCTCGTACTCGGCCGCCATCCGCGCGAGCTTGAGGACGTTCGACCACGCCCTCGTTCCGCCGGGGCCCGATGCGAACAGCACGAGGTCGGCGTCGAGCGCGATGAGCGGCTGCGTCACTGTCTCGCCGAGGGGCCGCATGCCGCGCCGATCGCGCGCGTCGACGATCGCGGCAACGAGACGGGCCGCCGCGCCTGCGTCGCCATCGGACAGGTGGAGATCAGTGCTCGTGAGCGCGTCCCAAAGATGGACGTCATGCTTGGACACGTCCCGGGCCACCGCAAGCGCGTCGGCGTGCCCGCGGACCGAGACAAGAGAATCGGCCGAGAGCCTCACCAGCCGCCCTGCGAGCACGATCGCCATCGCTGCATCGTCGAGAACGTTGTCGATGACGTGAAGAAGGGCGCGCGCCTCGATGATCTCGGGGCAGTCGAAGAAGGCTCCCCCGGCCGCGAGATACACGGGGACACCCCGCGCTGCAAGCGCGCGCTCCACCTTCTGGCCGCGTCCGCCCGACAGCGCACGCATCAGGACGGCGATCGCGCCGGGCTCGATGCCTGCCTCCAGATACTCGCAGACGCTGTCCGCGACCGCGGCCGCCTCTACCTCCTGCGCATCAGCGCCCCGGGGCTCCGCCCAGTCGATGAAGCGCGCCTGCAGACGGGCATGCCCGGCGAACTCCGCGTCGACATCGGTGCGGCCGGATGGGGCACGGAGCGGTGCATACGCCGGGCCGAGCAACGCCGGATGTCCGAAGAGCGCGTTCACGGACCCGAGCAGCGGGGGTGCCGTTCGGTAGTTCACATCCAGCCGACGGCGGTCATCGACCGTGCGTGCACGCTCACGGAACACGCCGACATCGGCATGACGGAAGCGGTAGATCGACTGGTTCTCGTCGCCCACCGTGCACAGGTTGCCATTCGAGAGCAGGCCGATGATCCGGGCCTGGAGCACGTTCGTGTCCTGGAACTCATCGAGCATCAGCATGGCGAACCGCGACCGGTACTGCGCGACGATGGACGGATCGGCCTCGAGCAGCCGAAGTGCCTCGGTCTCGAGGTCTGTGAAGTCCAGCACCCCCCTGTCTCGCTTGGAGCGGGCATAGCGCCGCTCGAACGACTCGATGAGCGCGAGGAGCGGCACCTCATGCTCGGCGACGAGAAGCTGTGCGACACCTTGCCTTGCTCGCTCGATCGACGCGGCGGCGGCGTCCACGAGTTCGTTCAACCCGTCGACCGACGCGAGGCGCCGAAGACCGGGTGAACCGAGGCACACAAGCACCCGCTCGTCCGGACCGCCGGCCGCGAGCCCGTCTCGGATAAGCCGCGCCACCGTCCTGACCGCGGCGATGTCGCCTTCGACGGTCTTGCACGGGCGGAGCCGATCCAGCTCCCCCGCGATCCCCTCGAGTTCGGCCGCCGCCCCCCTCAGTTGCGCGACGGCTTCCTCTCGCCCGACAGTGCGGATGCTCTCCGGCCCGAGGCCGAGTGACCGCATGCTCGCGCTCACGCGCAGCACCGCAGACGCCACAGGCTCGAAGCCGTAGGCGTCGAGGAGCGCGGCCATGCCCTCATCGGCGTCGAGGCGTTCCTCGATGGCATCGTCGAGTGCGCTGGCTTCGAGCGCCGACGCCTCGACCTGGTCGAGCACGCTGAAGTACGGATCGATGTCCGCGGCGAAGGCGTGCTGTCGCAGGATGCGCGCGCACATGCCGTGGATGGTCGATATCCATGCCTCGCCGAGCGCACGCGCCGCGGCGTGGTCGCCTGCATTCACGAGAGCGCGCCTGATCCGCTCCGCAAGCTCCCCCGCGGCCTTCTCGGTGAAGGTCACGGCGAGGATCTCCCGGGGATCGCACGCGGCGTAGGGCGCCTCGCCGAGGACCGCACTCACGAAGCGCGCCGTGAGCACGCGTGTCTTGCCTGAGCCCGCGCCTGCGGCGATGAACACGTCGCCTGGTCCGGTCGATACCGCCGCTTCCTGATCGCGGTCGAGATCAGGCATGCCCCTGCCTCCATTCCGCGCAGAATCCACGGGCGGGGCAGTACGAGGGGCACGTCGCGCCCCGCGGACGAGCCGCGATCTCGCCCGAACGAATCCCTCGGACCGCGCCTTCGGCGCGCGAGACCGCTTCGGCGATCAGCGCCTCGATGTCGGCGGCGGAGCGCCTGTCAGTCCGGACGAATCCCTCCGCACCCATCGCCTCATCGATGAAGCCGCGCGGCTTGCCGCCGCCGATCGGCCGGTAGACGCCACCGGCGACCCGCCTGCCGAGCCGCCGACCGGCCACTGCGGCGTACAGAGGCGCCTGCACGATCCCTTCCTCCGCGAACTTCGCCACCGCGCGACCATCCGCCGCACGACCGAGCTTGTAGTCCGTCACGACCAACTCGGCCCTGGTCACATCGATGCGGTCCACTCGTCCGGCCAGAGAGAACCCGCCGAAGTCCTCCGGCGGGTCCTCCCCCGCCCCGAACGACCACTCACGGTACGCGGGCACGAAGCCCGGGAGCAGCGCGGCATCCGCTTCGACCACTCTAAGCGTCTGGTTGACGGTGGCCCGGGTCGCCGCGACCTCGGCCGTGCTCGTTGCGCCGCATTCGGCGAGCGCCGCTCGCGCCACCTCGGCGTGCACCTCACGCGCGATGTCGAGTGACTCCGGCGTCACTCTCGGACGCCCGCTGCGCGTGAGGTACTCGTCGTAGAAGCGTCGCATGATCTCGTGGGCAAGCCTGCCCGCAGCCGACCTGTCGAAGCGCTCGTCAAGCTCGCGGGGCCGGATCATGCGGTCGATATACCATCGGTACGGGCACTGCAGGTACGTTTCGATCTCGCTCGCCGAGAACACCGTTCGTTCGGCGTTCACCCTTCGAACCGCCTCCGACTCCGGCGTCAGCGCGGTGTGCGCGCGCCGACGCGCCTCGATGACCGCAGGGTGGAGCCCGTGTGGTCCCGCCGCCCGCGCCGCCTGAGTACGAAGCGTGCGGCGCGGGCTGCGCGGAGCACCGTCCTGCTCATCCTGCGCGTCGAGCCTGAGAACATGGTGAGGAAGACCCGGGGGCAGTCCGGCTTCGTCGCCGCCGGAGCGATACAGATCGAGCACCTCCTCGAGGAACAGCGAGGGACGCAGCGGCCGGCCTTCGGCGTCATGCGACTGCCAGCTGAGCACGAGCTTGCGGGTCGCGCGTGTGGCTGCGAGATAGAAGAGGAGCCGCTCAGCCGACACGTCGTTCCTCGGAGCGACATCGATCCCCGCCCGCAGGAAGACATCGCTCACACCCGGTGCCGAAAGCGCACCCTCGCCGGTCGTGAGCGGGAACTCGCCGGTCGTCAGACCGCCGATGATCACACAATCGTAGTGGCGTCCGCGAACGCGCTCGACACCCATGACTTGCACCCGGTCATCGCGGTCTGCCGAAGACAGCATCACCTGCGCCTCGCGAAGCGCCGAGGCGAGCGTCGCGCCACCCGAGCCGCTCTCGCCGAGTCCACTCATGCTCACGACGGCGGCCATGAATTCCCGAGCCGCGGCAGCGTCCGTGATGAGCTCCGGCGTCGCCTCCGAACCCTGCGAATGAGCGCGGCGCAACATCTCGTTCGTAAGGAGATACCAGCGTTGCACCGCCCTCGGATCGCCGACACTGCGAGTCGCCTGACGCACCCGCGCCACGAAAGCTGCGCTTTCGGGATGGCGTCGCCGAAGCCATGACTCGATGTGGCGCAGTCCCGTCTCGCGCGTCCGACGGACATGCGCGTCGAGTTCATCCAGCACTTCGTGGGGCGTGGGCCCGTACGCTGAACGCAGTACGTCCGAGAGCTTCTGGTACGCGTCGGCCGCAACCTCAAGATCGAGTACGAGCAGCAGTGCACGGCCGAGCCCGGTGGACTGCAGCGGGACGCCGGCATCGAACTCCGCCTCGATCGCCGCCTCGGCAAGCGCCGTCCTCAGTTGCTGGATGTGCGGCGCGGCACGGCGGAACACGACCGCGATCTCTCCGGGGCTCGAACCCTCGATCAGGGCCTCCTGGACCTCGCGGACGATCCGGGCCGATTCGGCCTGGGCGCCCCACGCCTCGGAAAGGACGACCGCGCCCTTCGCCTGCCGGGGATCCGTGCCGAAGGCCGCGAGTGCGGCCCCTATGTGCGCGATCTCATCCGGGAAGCGCCGGGGAGGCGCATCGACGCGACGAAGCTCGCCTGTCGAGGCGAGGTCTTGCACCAAGTCAGCGCTTGCGTGGGTGGCGGGGATACGTTCATCGAACACGAGGCCGATAGTCACATCGGTTCTTCCGGAGAGTGCGACGACGAAACGCTCCTGGGCCCGGGTAAGACTGCTGAACCCGTCCACCGCCACGAGCGCAGGGACCTCGACCTGCTCAAGCCGCTCACATGCCAGCCGGTGAGCCGCGGCACGCTCGATGAGCCCCGCCTGACGGAGCAGTCGCTCGTATATCGTGGCGCATTCGAGCAGGTCTCCCCCGACGCCACGATCGTCGGCGACGCGAGCGATGGTCCACTCCACCTCGGCAGCGCGCTGCACTACCGTCCTGAGTGCACGAACGACGCCCCTCGACTCTCGAAGCGAGCCTCCCGATCGCGGCCGCCATGACCTGACAGCTTCTTCCAGTAATACTAGCTGCTGTACCGGTGTGATGATCGGGCGACCATCACCAAGCAGGCCCCAGAGGGCATCGAGGTGGTTGTCGAAGGCGCGGATGTCCACCCCGACCACGACGTGATGCGCGAGGTCGTTGGTGACACGTGAAACATCGCGCGCCGATGGAAGAAGCAGAAGCACTCGCTCCCCGTCCCGGGCGCGTGCCAGTGTCTCATCACGGATTGTCTCGGCGACTCCGGCATTCGCCGGGCCTACTACGACCTGAAGCGGCATTGCTCCTCCTCATCGAGAAGCCTACCGCTGAGCTGTGACATCACGGGGACATGACGGTACGTGAGTACCGCTGCACGCCCTCTCTGACCTCCTGGACCTTCCGCCAGGCCACTTCTTCGTCCTTGCCGAGGTAGTGGTCCATCTTGCCACCGATGGACTCTACGGCGGTTTCGGCGCGCTCGGCCAGCACACGCGCGGCGTCCGCCACACGGGCGGCGTCGCCCATCAGCCTCTTCCGCGTCCTGGTGCCGGCATCGGGAGCGAGCAGCAGCCCACCGATGACGCCGAACGCACCCCCGACGAACAGGCCTATCAGGAAGTACTCGAGGCGCTTGCCCGTCATTCCATCGCCCCCTTCGCCGAGGTGCCGTCCACTCCTTCGGTCAGAAGCCTCATTATCCGCTCCAGATCCGCTTCATCGTGGAAGTCGATCTCGATTTTACCTTTGGTCGCTGTCTGTCGCACTCTCACACTCGTCATAAGTAGTCGGCGCAGCTTGCGCGCGACGATCTTGTACGACTTCGGGGCCACCGGCCGCTGTGAGTGGATCGAGGCGCCCGCGGCAAGCAACTTCGCGAGACTCTCGGCCTCACGCACAGACAGTCCCTCCTCGACACACTTTCGGGCGAGTGTATGCCGCCGATCGTCCTCATTCACGGACAGGATGGCACGGGCATGCCCGGCGGAGAGTCGACCGTCATACAGCAACTCCTGGATATCGTCCGGCAGGTCAAGGAGCCTGAGGGCATTCGTCACAGCAGAGCGAGACTTTGAGACACGGTCCGCGAGCTCCGACTGAGTCATGTTGTATTCCGCGATCAGACGGCGGTAACCACGCGCCTCTTCGATGGGATTCAAGTCCTCTCGCTGCAAGTTCTCGATAAGAGCGAGCGCGAGGGCCTCCGTCTCCGTAGTTGCCATAACCCTGACCGGGACCCGCTCGAGCCCCGCCATTTGCGCTGCCCGCCACCGGCGTTCGCCGGCGATGATCTGATAGCTCGCGCCCTCCGGGCGCACGATGATCGGCTGCAAGACCCCCACCTTGCGTATGGAGTCCGCGAGTTCGCCTATCTGGTCGTCTCCGATGTCCGTGCGAGGCTGCAGCGGGTTCGGCGTGATGTCTCGCACATCCAGCTCCAAGACCTCGCTGCCAACCTCCTGGCCGGCACCGGGTATCAACGCAGAGAGCCCCTTGCCCAATCCGCGCTTAGACACGAGCGATCACTTCCTTCGCCAGATCCCTGTAGGCTTGTGCGCCCCGCCCCGTCGGGTCGAAGAGTGTGACGGGCTGACCGAAACTCGGTGCTTCTGACAACCGCACGCTTCGGGGTATGAGTGTCTCGAACACCTGATCCCCAAAGAAGTCCTGTACCTCGTGTACGACCTGCTGTGAAAGTTTCGTGCGCCCGTCGAACATCGTCATCACCACACCGAACACCTCGAGCCCCGGGTTGAGTTGTGTCTTAACGAGGCGAACGGTCTGAAGAAGCTTCGTGAGCCCCTCCAACGCGTAGTACTCGCACTGAACAGGGATGAGAACGCCGGTTGCCGCGGTAAGCGCGTTGATGGTCAGGAGGCCCAGAGATGGGGGACAGTCGATAATGACGTAGTCGAAATCCCCGGCCACCGGACCGAGCACCTGCTTCAGCTTGGCCTCACGACTGAAAGCAGAAACAAGCTCAATCTCGGCACCAGCGAGCTGGATTGTCGAGGGAACGACGAATACCCCGTCGACGCCGACCGGTTCAATCAACTGGGCCAGTGGAACATCCGCCAGCAGCGCGTCGTAAACGCACTGCTCGCGCTGGTTCTTGTCCAAGCCGTAGCCGGACGTCGCGTTGCCTTGTGGGTCGAGGTCGATCAGAAGAACGCGCTCGCCAGTCTCCGCAAGTGTCGCCGCGAGGTTGACGGACGTCGTGCTCTTGCCGACACCCCCTTTTTGGTTGACCACCGCCAGAATCACCGGGGTAGCCCAGCTCGAGCGATTGGACTGAACAGCGCCTTCGATCACACGTCCTCCTCCCATGTACTGACGCGCACAGTATACGTCACCGGTCTCAAGCGCGGAATAGCCAGACTTCAGCCCAACGGTTCTTGTTGGGCGGTGCCCGGACGCCGCGGAAGCGGTCGGCGCGGCTTTCCAATCTTCTCGAAGACAAGTACGGTGCGCCGTTCCCCGGTTGGAAGGGCATATTCGACGCGCGCTGACTCTGCCATTCCGCAAAGCGGCTCTGCGCGTCTCGCCCCAGCCAGCTCCTCTTCTGACGGGATGCCCTTGAGGGCGATCAGCCGTCCGCTGGTGCGCAGGAGAGGAGCGGCCAGCTCGAGCAGGGACGCCGTCACGCTCACCGCGCGTGCGACGACAACATCCGCCGACCCGGAGACGACTGACACAAGCTCCTCCGCACGCAACGGTTGAACCGACACCTGGAGGCCCAGTGCTGCGCATGAGTGCTCAAGAAACGCAGCCTTCTTCTTCACCGACTCGCAGAGAACCATCTCAGCACCGAGAATCGCAAGGGGGATTCCCGGGTAGCCTGCACCGGATCCCAAGTCCACCACAAGACCCGCAAGGGGCTCGACGTGAGGGAGGAATGCAAGGGAGTCGACTATGTGTAGCGAGAGCACTCCCTTCCGGCTAGTGATCCGGGTCAGGTTCATGATTTGGTTCGCCTCGAGGACGAGGTCTGCATGCTGTATCAGCAGCTCGGCCTGCGCCTGCGTCACCGTAACTCTTGCAGAACGCAGGGCGTCTACAACGGCTGCGGGGCTCAACCCAAGAGAGTCTCTGGAATGTTTCACGTGAAACATACTGCACTGCGATCGCCTGTCGTGCAACCACTGTCCCGTGTCCGTTCAGCGGCGTCATCGCCCAAACTCCACGAGTCGTGAACTCTAGACAGCCACTTGAGGTGCTCAACGCGGGTGTTGTGGGCAAGCGCCAAAGCGCCCGCTGGGACAGGCCGCGACGGACTCTGGGCCTGCGAGCGTGTACCGAGGACCGGTGGCATCCTAGCACGTCCGACGGGTATCCAGCCGGCTGCTACGCACAGCGCACCACGTGCAACCGCGCTCACGGAAGGCCTCGCGAAGTGTGGCGGCAACACGAAAGGGCGCTCATCGTTGATGGGCGCCCTTTCGAATGAAGTCGAGTTGACTACCTTGGATGCACGACCACGAGACGGCGAGGCTCTTCGCCCTCGCTCTCGGTCCTCACCCTCCGGTCGTCGCGCAGCACCACGTGCACGACACGCCGCTCGAAACTGGTCATCGGCCGCAACTGCACGGGCCGGTGCTGGCGTGAGGCGCGATCGGCAGCCCTTCGCGCGATATCCTCCAGCTTCAGTCGACGCCGATGGCGATAGCCTGAAACATCAACCACGAGCGGGTACCGCTGATCCAGCCGACGATTGGTGATGGCTGAGACGAGAATCTGAAGCGCATCCAGTGTCTTGCCGTGACGACCTATCAGCAGTCCGAGGTCGTCGCCAACGATGTCCAGGATGATCTCTCCCTCGTCGCCTTCGTATTCTTCGACGCCGCCCTCGATACCGAGACGCTTCATGATGTCCTGTATAGTGGCAGCCCCTGCGTCAGAAATGGCGTCGAGCTCCTCGTCGGACAACTCCGGCATCTCTCCGGGACTCGTTGCGCTGACAGGGAGAGGCTGCGCCTCTTCGGCGTCATCGGCGTCATCGGTGTCTTCCGGGTCTTGATCATCCGACGACGCTGAAGCTGCAACGCCAGGTCTCAGCCAGACTCGTACGCGAGCAAGCTTCGCTCCAGCTCCGAAGAACCCCGAACCCGGCTCGGACAGAACCTCGTACTCTACCGCGTCCTGTTGGACGCCCATCTCATCGAGGGCAGCATCCAGGGCCTCTTCGACCGTGGGACCCTCCATGATGGTCTCGCCGATCATGCGTGCTCCTCCCGAGCCTTGTAGACCCGTGTCTGTATCAGCTGCTGTACGAGACCCAGCAACCCTTGCGTCGACCAGTACAGCAGGACGCCTCCGGAGACCGTCCAGCCAAAGAACAACATCATGCCACCCATCATGATCGACATCTGCTTCTGTTGCGCCTGAGATCCGGGCTGCATCAGCTGCGGCACAACGGTCATCAAGCCGAACAGGATGACGAAGATGATATATGGGAGCGCGGAGCCCAGCCCAGAGGCCTTGTAGACCTGACTCGCTGACATGGTAATATCTGGCAGAATCACCCAGAATCTGGAAGCTGCCTCGGCGGCCGTCTCCGAAAGCCCGGCAATGTGCTCCTGGAACAAACCTGGCGTCTTGCCAGTCGTCCCGAGCACGCGGAAGAGCGCGATGAACACCGGCATCTGCACCAGCATCGGTAAGCAACCGCCGAATGGGTTGACCTTGTTCTCCTGATAGAACTTCAGAGTCTCTTCCTGCAGCTTCTCCTTGTTGTTCTTGTACTTGTCCTGCAGCTCCTTGATCTTCGGCTGTATCCGCTGCAGCTCATACATGGACTTGGTTTGTTTGATAGTCAGTGGAAGCAGCAGCAATCTGATCAGCAGCGTCAGTCCTATGATGGCGACTCCGTAGTCTCCCACCACAGAATGGAGCTGTTGTAGCACCCAGAAGAGCGCTTGTTCTATCGGCTCGAGCACAGGACTTCGACCTCCTCGGTGAGGGCCATGTACGGGGGTGTGGTTCCTCGTCCACTCCCGATTCGGGTCGGGGGGTTGTTTGCAGCCTACACACTATACTACGCGCGCGCCCACATCCGCACACTCACGGCACGGGATCATATCCGCCGGGATTCCATGGGTGGCACCTTCCGATCCGCCTTAGCGCCAGCCACCCGCCTCGAACGAGACCGTATCGCTCGATGGCGACGAGCGCGTAGTTCGAGCATGTCGGCGTGAAGCGGCAGGATGGCGGGAAGAGAGGGGAGATCAGGCGCTGGTAGGCACGGATGCCAAAGTGCACCGCGACGGCGAGCGGATTCCTCACGGTCGTGTCTCCAGAGCGGCTATCGCAGCGGTCAGTGCTTCATCGAGTTCACCAGCGGCTGCCGAAGCCGTTCGCGTTCGCGCGATCAGAGCCAGGTCCCACCCCACACGGGGGCCGCCGGCTCGGCGCATGGCCTCACGCATGACCCGCTTGGACCGATTGCGCCACACGGCACCCCCCAAGCGCTTGCCCGCGACGAACATGACCCGCCCGGGTGCGTCGGTGCCCTCCGGGGATCGGGCGCCCAATACAAGAAGCGCCGGGTGAGATACCCGGCGCCCACCGGCGAACAGCCGGTCGATGTCTGTGTGTGCGGTGATTGTCCGCATCGCAGGCCCTGTCGGCCCCTGCGTGCCCTCAGCTACGCCGCGCTCGGACACAGGACCTTGCGGCCCTTGCGGCGACGCGCAGCCAGGACCGCACGGCCTGCCTTGGTCGACATGCGCTTCCGGAACCCGTGCGTCTTCGCGCGCTTCCGGTTGTTCGGCTGGTATGTGCGCTTCACGTGACTACCTCCAGATCGGTGTGTCCGGGCTGGCCCGGGCACAAGCTTGGTGATTATAGCGACGCCTGTCGCGCGGTGTCAAATGAAGGAATCGAACGGACAAAGGGCGGACAAAGGGGGACGAAGGGAGGAGCAGCCGCCCGACTTCGACGACATTCTCACGTCAGGCATCACGCGGAGCACACGCCGAATCGGCAGGATTCGTGGTCTCTTCCCTGACGTTGGCGCGTCGCGGCGGACGAGACTGGGGTGCACGCGAAAATAGTACGAAATCTGTGGACAATGTGGAAAACCCAGGACTCAAGCGCGTCGGGCCTGTGGATAACCCCATTACCCACGTTGTTGGCCAGAGACCCACTCTGTTACAATCGGCGTCGCTCTCTCTTGTTGGTCGATGCACGTCATTTCGTGAGACTCCGCAGGTCACAGCCCCGACAGTGTAATCATCCGCAAGGCATTGCACTGACGGGGTGGATGGTTATCCACAAGGGTCGAACGGCATCGTGATCACTTCTTGACAGTGTTCCGAGTGTTTCCACACGGCGAGCGGGTTCTCCACCGGTCATCGCCGCGCGGAAAGCAGGGTGGGGTGCCTGAATTGCTATCACCTGCCTGTTCGACTGCTGTTCGATGGTTTGAGTGGAAAGACTCTCCACAGGTGTGGAAAGTTCTGTGGAGAAGTTGAAAACCCGCTGTTCACAGGGTTTCAGGTTCGACGGCTCAAGTGAGACCCGAGCCTTATGGACACGGCCCTCACCTGCGGTTTCTCAGACCGTGTGTGTTGTGTGGATTGTGGATTGTTGTGTGGATGACGGTGGCTTTGAGGGGGTTGTGTGAAGTCCTTCTACGACCAACAGGGTGTGCTCGGTGTGCCTCAGTCGGCATCGGCAACGCCGGTCGCAGACCCGCGCTCGAGCACCTCGGCCCTGGTCGCCGTCTACGATGCCCTCACAGCCCCTCCCCGTGTCGAACAACTTGCCTCAGTGTCTGCCGGCGACCTCATCGAGTCGCTGTCTGCCCGTGTGTATCACCTGTCGCGGGAGGCGGGCGGACAGGTGCCGTTCGTGGTGATCCGTGAGATCGTCGAGAACTTCATACACGCGGGGTTCGACGAGGTGGTGGTGAGCGTCCTTGACGGCGGCCACACCCTCCGCTTCGCGGATCAAGGACCCGGCATCCGAGATAAGGACCGCGTGTTCCTTCCGGGGTTCACCACGGCGACGCATGAGATGAAGCGAGTGATCAAAGGTGTTGGCTCGGGACTCCCTGTAGCCCGGGAGTGTCTGAGTTTCTCCGGCGGGACGATCGAAGTCGATGACAACCTTGGCTCAGGCACGGTGGTGACACTCCGGATGAGTGCGCCCTCGCCGACGGCGCCCGCCGAGACCGAGGTTGTTCGGGATGAGTACGAGCCGCCCGCCCTGACGCTTCGCCAGAAGCAAGTGCTTTCACTCGCCATGGAGCTTGGTTCTCTTGGACCCACGGTCGTGGCCCGGGAGTTGAGTGTCGGCCTCTCGACCGCGTATCGCGACCTCGAGCATCTCGCGCAACACGGACTCATCACGGCCGATGAGTCCGGTAAACGAGTACTGACAGAGCAGGGCGTTCGGTGCCTTGACGCACTTCTTGGGAGATAGGGTGGCGAACAGATGATGGTCGATGTTCAGAAGGTTTGGCAGGACACCTTGGATGTCGTGCGCGAGGAGTTGAACACGCCGACATTCAAGACGTGGTTCGAACAGACCTCTCCTCTCGGAATCGTCGACCAGGAGATGGTGGTGTCGGTCCAGAACGACTTCGCCCGCGACTGGCTGGAGACACGCTACTCGAGCCTCCTGGCTTCGGCGCTCACGCAGGTCACCGGGGCCCCGATGGCGGTGCGCTTCAGTGTGCCCGGCGATGTTCCCGCCGAGCCGGTAGTGGAGCACTACCCTGCAGACGTCGTCCCGGTCACCGACCTTCAGACGCCTAACATCAGTGAGGCGGAGGAGCTCGAGTTGGACCCGAAGTCCACGTTCGACTCGTTTGTCGTCGGGCCTTCGAACCAGTTCTCCTATCATGTCGCTCTCGCTGTCGCCGAGACACCAGGAACGGCCTACAACCCGTTGTTCATCTACGGCGGCGCCGGTCTTGGGAAGACTCACCTACTGAAGGCGATCGGGTCGTACGTACACACCAACTACCCTTATATGAAGGTCACGTACGTCACGAGCGAGCAGTTCACCAATGATTTCATCCGGTCGATCGGCGACAAGAACCGCACCGCCGGTTTCCGCCGCACCTACCGGGAGAACGACGTCCTTCTCGTCGACGACATCCAGTTCATCGCCGGTAAAGAGGGTACGCAGACCGAGTTCTTCCACACCTTCAACACCTTGCGTGAAGCCGGAAAACAGATCGTGATGACATCTGACCGGCCCCCGGGGGAGATCGGAAACATCGAAGAGCGGTTGCGGACCCGTTTCGGTGGCGGTCTCATCGCCGACATCCAACCACCGGACCTCGAGACCCGGATCGCCATCCTTCGCAGGAAGGCACAGGCTGAAGGGCACTCGGTCCCCGATGATGTCCTCACCCTCATCGCGGACCGCTTCTCGAGCAACATCCGGGAGTTGTGGGGGGGCCTCTTGCGGGTGGTCGCCTTCAGCTCGGTCACCCGCCGCCCGATCGACCTCGATCTGGCCCAGAGTGTACTCAAAGACATCTTCCCCGAGCGCTCGGTCAAGCCGATCTCCATCTCACTCATCAAAGAGGAGGTCTCCCGGTTCTACGGAATCAGTAAGAACGACCTTGTGGGGAACAAACGTTCTCAGTCGATCGCATACCCGCGGCAGATCGCGATGTACCTCTCTCGTGAACTCACAGACCACTCCCTTCCGAAGATCGGGACTGAGTTCGGCGGTCGCGATCACACCACCGTCATATACGCCAACACGAAGATTCAGAGACTGATGACCGAGCAGCGAGACGTGTATAACCAGATCCAGACGCTCACGAACTCGATTCGTCAGCGCAACTAACACAACCTGTTAGGAGTCGGTGGAGTATCTGCGCGATGTTGTATGAATGTTGGGGATGAAACGAGCGGCCTGTGTGATTGTGGATAGCCTGGTACAGTTCTCACACAGGCAGCCCACAGAGCGAGAGACCGTGGTGACCTGCAAGAAGTGACAAGTTCCACACTATCCACACCACCTACTACTACGGCTACTGACTGATATACATCTCTTTAGAGACAGAGAAGGGGCGGGACATGAAGATCTCGATCGCACGCGGTGAGTTGTTGGAGGCCCTGTCGGTAGTCTCACGGGGGCTGTCCTCAAGGACCACGCTGCCGATCCTATCAGGGGTACATGTCGCAGCCCATGGAGATACGGTCGTCTTTCAGGCGACCGATCTCGAAGTATCCATCAAGACCTCATGTAAGGGCCGTGTCGAACAAGCCGGCCAGACCGTCCTCCCCGGCAAGCTGCTGACCGATGTCACAAGGAGTCTTCCGGAAGCGGCGGTCACGATCGACACAACCGCACAAGGTGTTGCCGCGGTGACCTGTGGGCAGTCCTCTTTCTCGATGAAGACACTCTCACCCGACGACTATCCGAAGTTCCCTGAGGTCGACGCATCCCAGACGGTGACACTCCCAACGGATACGTTCTCCCATGTCGTGCACCAGGTAGCACGCTCAGTGAGCCGTGATGAGACACGCCCGATACTCACCGGCATCCTCGTCGTCGTGGAGGAAGGAATCCTCCGGATGGTGGCGACCGACTCCTATCGCCTCTGTGTGAGAGAAGTCCCGCTTGAGGGAGCGGGTTCAGACATCGAGCTCGTCGTCCCCGGGAAAGCAATGGAGGATGTGGCGAAGCTCATCGGTTCCGCCGAGACCGTGTCGTTGGGGGTGGCCGAGAACCAGGTGATCTTCTCGTTCGGAGAGACAACCTTCATCTCCCGGCGGATAGAAGGGACCTTCCCCAACTATCGCCAGTTGTTGCCCAAGGAACACACGACCCGAGCCGTCGTCGACCGCATGGAACTTCTCGAAGCGGTGAAGAGGGTCTCCCTCATGGCACAACACAACACGCCGCTCCGCGTGAGGATCGCTGTGGAGGAACACACCCTCACACTCTCAGCCGCGACTCAGGATATCGGTGAGGCGGTCGAGGATGTCCAGGTGACGCCCGAAGGTGAAGATGTGGAGATCGCCTTCAACCATGCGTACCTCCTCGACGGCGTCTCGGTCGCCGAAGGAGACACCATAGCCCTCGAAGTGACGAGTCCTCTGAAGCCCGGCGTACTGAAGCCTGCACAGGGCGACGATTTCACCTACCTGTTGATGCCTGTACGACTCGGCTGAGAAGCGGCCGTTCGTGCGTATCAGCCGGCTTCGCCTGCGGGATGTCCGCAACTACACCCACTGGGAGATACGGCCCGACTCGGCCCTGACGATCTTTACAGGCCCCAACGCGGTGGGTAAGACGAACATCATCGAAGCGATCCAGTTGATCGCTACGGGCTCATCGTTCAGGAACCCCCGGTGGGAAGAGATCGTGCGGTGGGGCGCACCAAGCGCAGCGATCTCGATGACAGCCGAAGGTGATGGCTCACACGCTGAGGTGGAACTACAGGTTGACGGTACAGGGTCCCATACATGGCGCGTGGGTGGCAGTGTGAAGAAGCGGGTAGCTGACGCTTGCCGCTTCGTCCCGGTGGTCGCGTTCACGCCCGACGACCTCGCGTTGGTCAAAGGACCGGCGGAGCAACGGCGCTCGGCCCTCGATTCCTTGGGAGAGCAGCTCTCGACGACATACGGCGCGCTTCGGCGAGACTATGCGCGCGTCGTGCGCCAGCGGAACGCGCTCTTGCGCGAAGGGGCGCAGCAGGCGGACCTGGAGCCCTGGGACGAGCAACTCGTCCGCCTCGGCAGCCGGCTGCACGTCCACCGGCGTCGGCTGGCCCGGCAGGTTCTGGAAGAGGCAGCGGAGATATACGCGCACCTCGCTGGCGGAGAATCGATGGGTGTCCGCATGTGCGACCGCTGCGGCCTCGGCAACGACGACCTCTCTCTCGAGGTTTCAGGTGAGCTGGCGGACAGCGCGCTTCGTGCCGAGATCGACCGCCGCCGTCTCGATGAACGTGCGCGGGGCGTCTCGTTGGCCGGACCCCACCGCGACGACATCACATTCCTGGTGGGGGGCCGCGATGCCCGAGCATTCGCGAGCCAAGGACAACAAAGGACGATCGCTCTCGCGTGGAAGTGGGCCGAGGTCGTCGTCGTGACCCGCATCCTCAACAAGACGCCGGTGCTACTTCTGGATGATGTGATGTCGGAGTTGGATGACATGCGGCGAGGGGCCCTCACCGATCTTGTGCAGCGCGATGTGCAGACATTCATCACCACCACGACGACCGGCTATTTCGACCCGGCCCTACTCAAGGCGGCACGGGTCGTGAGCCTGGGGGGAGCGTCTTAGGTGGCCAGGATGAAGAAGACCGTCCCTCTCGGCGACCTTGTCTCAGGAGTACTCAAGCGCGCCGACAAACAAGGCAAACGTTACGGGGCTCTCGCGGTCAACGCCTGGCGAGAGGTCGTCGGCGATGAGATCGTTCGCCATACACGCGGTTTCGCGCTGCGTGATGACCGCGAACTCGTCGTCTTTGTCGACAGTGCCGCCTGGGCGAACCAACTGTCTCTGATGTCCGATGAACTGCAGGTCAGACTCAACTCATATCTGGGTGAGAAATCGGTAAGCAGTCTGCGCTTCACTGTCTCCCGTAAGGTCGCCGACGAGGTCGGTTGGGAGGAGTTGTCTCGCGACACCGAGGACTACTACGCGCATGAGGTGAGCAGACCGATCCCGCTCGACGACATCGAGCTCGATCAGGTCGCGCAGGTCGCCCGCACTGTGAAGAACGCCGAGCTTCGCGAGGTCGCCCTACGGGTCATGATCAAGGATCTCGAACAGAAGAAGGGAACCCGGTCGGCCGGAGGTCCGGAAGGACCCGAAAAGGCCCTCTGACCAGGCCGAGAATGCGGGTCATAACCACCACTTGTGGTATACTTGAGCAGGGTTAACGACAATATGTCGTGGTCGTTCCGGTCCCCGCTCCAGCACCCTGCACCTAGCATCACAGCGAAGGAGTCATAGTGTCCGAAAGCTCATACTCCGGCAAAGACATCCAGGTCCTCGAAGGCCTCGAAGCGGTCCGCAAGCGCCCGGGCATGTATATCGGCTCGACTGGCCCCAAAGGACTCCACCACCTCGTCTACGAGCTCGTCGACAACTCCGTGGACGAAGCGCTTGCGGGGTACTGTGGCTGCATAGACATCATCATCCATCCTGATAATGCGGTGTCGGTCATCGACAACGGACGCGGCATCCCCGTGGACAACGTCCCAAAGTACCGGAAGTCGGGCGTCGAGGTGGCGCTCACGATCCTTCACGCGGGCGGCAAGTTCGGCGGGAGCGGCTACAAGGTCTCCGGTGGCCTGCATGGCGTGGGTGTGAGCGTCGTGAACGCGCTTTCGAGCCGGCTCGAGATCGAGGTCAAGCGCGATGGCCATGTCTGGGAGATGGCGTTCGAGCGCGGCAAGCCGCTCGGCTCACTCAAGGCCACCGGTAAGTCGAAGGCCACCGGGACGAAGGTGAAGTACTGGGCGGACCCTGACGTCTTCGAGACTACCGAGTACTCGTGGGATACGCTCGCCTCGCACATGCGTGAGACGGCGTTCCTCAACAAGAACCTGAAGATCACCCTCACCGACGAGCGCGAGCTCGAGCCACGCAAAGAGGAGTTCCGCTACGCCGGCGGCATCATCGACTTCGTCAAGTACCTCAACGAGAAGCGCGAGACGATCCACGCCAAGCCGATCTACTTCGAGGCCGAGGGTACGGAAGGTATGGTCGAGGTGGCGCTCGGTTGGAACACAGGCTACTCGGAGACCGTGCTCGCGTTCGCGAACAACATCAACACCCACGAGGGCGGCACACACCTCGACGGCTTCAAGAACGCGCTCACTCGCACGATCAACGACTACGCGCGGCACCAGGGCATCCTGAAAGAGAAGGACGACAACCTCTCAGGGGAGGACATCCGCGAGGGCTTGATCGCGGTCATCTCGGTGAAGCTCACCGAGCCGCAGTTCGAGGGCCAGACCAAGACCAAGCTCGGCAACACAGAGATGCGCTCCTTCGTGCAGTCGGTCGTCACGACCGGACTCGCCGAGTTCCTCGAGGAGCACCCGAAGCCCGCGCGCGCGATCGTGACGAAGTCGACGCAGGCCGCCAAAGCGCGTATGGCCGCCCGAAAAGCGCGTGAGCTGACGAGGCGTAAGGGGCTGCTCGAGAGTTCGACCCTGCCCGGCAAGCTCGCCGACTGCTCGATCCGCGAGGCCGCGCTCACCGAGATCTACCTCGTCGAGGGTGACTCGGCAGGTGGCTCGGCGAAGCAGGCGCGGGACAGGAGCTTCCAGGCGATCCTTCCACTGCGAGGCAAGATCCTGAACGTCGAGAAGGCGGGCATGACACGCGCCCTCTCCTCACTCGAGATCCAGGCGATGATCACGGCGTTCGGCACGGGGATCCAGGAGGAGTTCGACCTGGCGCACGCGCGCTACCACAAGATCATCATCATGACCGACGCCGATGTCGACGGAGCGCACATCCGTTGCTTGATCCTGACGTTCTTCTACCGCTACATGCGCGAGATGATCGACGCGGGCTACATCTATATCGCCCAGCCTCCACTCTACAAGGTGAGTTGGGGCAAGAAGCACGAGTACGCGTACAACGACAAGGAGCTGCAGAACATCCTCGGCGGACTGAGCGAAAGCGCGAAGTATTCGCTTCAGCGATACAAGGGCCTTGGCGAGATGAACCCGGAGCAGCTCTGGGAGACCACGATGGATCCCACCAAGCGCACGCTTCTGCAGGTATCGCTCGACGACGCGATGGCGGCCGAAGAGGCGTTCATGGACCTCATGGGCGACGATGTCGAGCCACGGAGACTGTTCATCCAACGGCACGCCAAGAACGTACGCTTCCTGGATGTGTAGCGTGTGATCTGTCCGGAGGCCCGCAATGCCAGATCAGCAGAAGCCACACTTCGAGCCCCCGCCCTGGGAGCAGGAGGCCTTCGAGCGCTTCCGCAAAGAGCAAGACGAAGTACGCGCGCGGGAGGAGTTGGAGGCGGCGTTACGGGCGGTCCGTTCGCCGGAACCGGACGAGGTTCGGTCACCGGAGCCGGAGGAGCCGGCCGAGCTACCTGCAGCCGAGCAGCCGACCGCGCTCTCGGAGGCGCGGATCAACGCGATGCTGATCGAGCTCAGGGGCGAGGAGCCACTGACTCCGACCGTGAACAAACCGCTGACCTACGGCGCGATCGCGTTCATGACGGGGACCGGCACGTACATCATGATCCAGTCGGCGTTGTTGTTCGGGGACGTGAGAACCGACGCGGGCGCAAGCTCGTTGCTCGCCGGCGCGCTGTCATTCGTGGTGCTGCTGGTAGGTCTCGGCTTTCTCGGTGGTGCGTTTCTGTTGTTCCGCAAGTATCGCGAGCATCTGTAAGGAGAACGCTCAGTGACTGACCAGGAGATCGCCGCACGCGTAACGCCCATCGACATAGAGGATGAGCTGAGGCGCTCGTTCCTCGAGTACTCGATGAGCGTCATCGTCGCGCGAGCGCTACCGGATGTTCGTGACGGGCTCAAGCCGGTCCACCGCAGGATCCTGTACGCCATGCACGAGTCGGGGCTCACCCCGAACCGTGCGTACAAGAAGTCGGCATGGACCGTCGGTGAAGTGCTCGGCAAGTACCACCCGCACGGCGACACGGCGGTCTACGACACCATGGTCCGCATGGCCCAGGACTTCGCCATGCGTGTCCCTCTCGTGGATGGTCACGGGAACTTCGGCTCGGTCGACGGTGACTCCGCAGCCGCGATGCGGTACACGGAATCGCGCCTCGCGCGCCCCGCGATGGAGCTGCTCCGTGACATGGAGAAGGAGACCGTCGACTTCGGTCCCAACTACGACGAATCCCTTACCGAGCCGCTCGTCTTGCCGGCGAGATACCCGAACCTGCTCGTGAATGGTTCGGCGGGTATCGCGGTCGGTATGGCCACCAACATCCTGCCCCACAACCTTGGCGAGGTCATCGACGCCACCTGCGCTCTGATCGACGACCCTGAGATCACCACCGAGGGCCTGATGGCGCACATTCCCGGTCCTGACTTCCCGACCGGGGGCATCATCATGGGCCGCGAGGGCATCGCCAAAGCGTATGAAACCGGCCGCGGGTCCATCAAAGTGCGCGGCAAGGCGTATGCCGAGCAGACATCCACCGGGCGCATGCGGATCATCATCACCGAGCTTCCGTACGCGGTGAACAAGTCGAAGCTTGTCGCGAAGATCGCCGAGCTCGTGCGCGAGAAGAAGCTCACCGAGATCTCGGACCTCCGTGACGAGTCGGACCGCAAGGGTATGCGCATCGTCGTCGAGCTCAAGCAAGTGGCGATCCCCCAGGTGGTGCTGAACAAGCTCTACAAGCATACGCCGCTCGAGACAGGCATCGGCATCATCCAGCTGGCGCTCGTGGACGGCGTGCCGAGAGAGCTCGGCCTGAAGCAGATCCTTTCGTATTACGTGGAGCACCAGAAGGACGTGATCGTGCGGCGCACTCGCTACGACCTGCGCAAGGCCGAGGAACGCGCCCACATCCTCGAGGGCTACATGATCGCCCTCGACAACATCGACGAGGTCATCAAGATCATCCGCGCAAGTGCGGACGACTCGGAGGCCAAGGCGCGTCTCATGGAGCGTTTCGCGCTCTCCGAGGCGCAGACCGACGCCATTCTCGAGATGCGCCTGCGTCGCTTGACCGGCCTCGAGCGCTCGAAGACCGAAGAGGAACTCGCCGACCTGCGCGAGAAGATCGCCTGGTACCAGAAGATCCTCGGCGACATGACCCTCGTCCTGCGGATCATCAAAGACGAGATGGTCGAGATCAAAGAGAAGTTCGGCAGTAAGCGGAGGACGGAGATCGCCGGCGCCGCGGCCGACCTGGACATCGAGGACCTCATCGCTGAAGAGGACATGGTCGTCACGATCACCAAGGCCGGCTACGTGAAGCGCCTTCCGGTTGCGACGTATCGCCAGCAGAAGCGTGGTGGTAAGGGCATCTCGGGTGTGAACCTCAAGGAGAGCGACTTTGTGGAGCAGCTGTTCATCAGCTCCACACACGACTACGTGCTCTTCTTCTCGACGAAGGGCAAAGTCTACCGGCTCAAGGTGCACGAGCTCCCGGTGGGCTCGCGACACGCGCGCGGCACGGCTGTCGTGAACCTGCTGCCGTTCGCGCAGGACGAGCGCATAGCGGCCGCGATCACCACGCGCGACTTCGGCGCTGACGAGTACCTGCTCTTCGCAACCGCCCACGGCATGGTCAAGAAGACGGCCATCGGGGCGTACGACCGCAGTCGCCGCGATGGGCTGATCGCCATCAACCTGCGCGACAACGACGAGCTCATCGCGGTCCGTCGCGTGAAGGAAGGCGAGCGCGTGATGATGGTCTCAGCCGACGGCAAGGCCATCAAGTGGGATGAGAGCGACGCCCGCCCGATGGGACGCGACACGATGGGTGTCCGCGGGATGAACGTGAAGGACGACGATCGCATCCTCGGCATGGAGATCGCCTACCCGGGCTCGGAGCTCTTCGTGGTGACCGAGCGCGGCTACGGCAAGCGCACGCCGGTCGATCAGTATCCGATCCAGAACCGCGGCGGCATGGGCGTGAAGACCATCCAGGTCACGCCGAAGAAGGGTCGGCTCGCGGGCATGAAGATCGTCATGCCTGGTCACGAGCTCATGCTCATCTCCGACGAAGGTGTGGTCATCCGCGTGAAGGCGGAGGACATCAGCCAGCTCGGCCGCTCCACGCAGGGTGTGAAGGTCATGAACGTCGCGGAGAGCGACCGCGTCTCGGCGATCGCGCGCGTGAGCGGCAAGACGAAGCGGAAGCCGGCGGCGCTCGAGGGTCAGCAGGCACTCATCGATGAGGCGCCGGACCGTGTTCCCGGCATGACCGATCTCGAGGCCGAGGCGGAAGACCTCGCCAGCGAGGAGTTCGACGAAGAAGAGTAGTCCCGCGCCGGCGTCGCCGGAGCGGTACGATAGGACTGCACGACCGCGCGCTCCTCTGTGGAGCGCGCTTCTTCGTGTCATATGAGAGGCACGGTATGTCTCGATCGTTCGACCCCTGGTCCCGGCTGCTGCCGAAACGCTATCGTTCGGTCGTGCGCGGATTCACCGCGAACGCCCGTCGGTATCTGGCGACCGTGTCCCTGCAGAACATGGGGTACGGCGTCATCGGAACGGTGTTCGCGATCGAGCTCAAGAGCCGCGGGTTCAGCGAGTCGGTCGTCGGCGACGTAGAAGGCGCGCTCGCGCTCGCCGCCGCGGTGGTGTGCCTCCTACTCCCGCCGCTCGTCGGCTCGTTCGGCTACCGGAAGCTGATGATCACGGCGGGCATCGCCCTCGGGCTGGCGCGCTTCGGGCAGGCGTACGCACCGACGGCCGCGATCGTCGTCGGCCTCGGCCTGCTCTACGGGCTCGGCGATGGCGCGATGCAGACGCTCTCGACCGCGTTCCTGTCCGAGAACATGGGCCGAAGCGGCCGAACGCAGCTGTTCACGGCGGACTTCGTCATCCGCACTGCGGCGATGGTCGCAGGGTCCCTCGTCGGCGGGATCCTGCCTGCGCTTCTCCGGTCGCTCACCGGCGAGGCTGAGGCGTATCGGCTCACGATCGTGGTGGCCGCCATGCTGATGGCGGGAAGCAGCATCTTCGCCTCCGGCATCAAGGACCACCACCACAAGAGCAGCAGGGTGTTCGCGGGTTGGTTCGAGTCGCTCCAGCGCTTCTCGTCGTGGGGCCGGGTGGCACGCCTGCTGGTGCCTGAGATGCTCATCTCATTCGGGGCCGGCCTGGTGATGCCCTTCGTCGCTCTGTTCTTGAAGCACCGTCTGGGCGCCACGGTGACCGAGGTCGGCGTGATACAGGCGGTGAGCGCGCTTGCCATGGCCACGGCCGCACTCGCCACACCCAGGCTTGCCAGGAGGTTGGGACTGGCGGGTACCGTGGTGATCACCGAGCTCGCGTCGCTACCCTTCCTCGTCTTGATACCCTTCGCCACAGGTCTGCCGGTGGCGGCGTTGCTGTTCTGGTTGCGCGGCATGCTCATGAACATGTCCTGGCCGATCTACAACCAACTCTCGATGGAGGGGCTGCCGGCACAGGACAAGCCGCTCGTTGCCGGGTGGGTGCGCTTCGGGTGGTCGGTCGCCTGGCTCGGCGGTAGCGCGCTCGGCGGGCGGCTGATGGCGGGCTCATACACCACCCCATACTTCTACACGGCCGTACTCTACGCGGCGGGATCGATCGCGACCTATCTGCTCCTGCGCAAGATCCACGTCGAGGAAGCCGATGAGCCGGGCGAGCTCGCACACGAAGCCGCATGATGCTCCGGCCGGGCCGCGCGATGCGGCACCAGATCGTGACCGGGTTAGAGATGTGCGGATGGTAGGATTGCCTTTGTGAACACACGCACTCCCAGCGCATCGCGCCTCATCGGTCCCGCAGCGGTCCTCTTCGACCTCGACGGGACCGTGGTCGATACGATCCCGCACATCCTCGCATCCTTCCGTCATGCCACCGCCGATGTGCTGGGCGAGGCGCTGCCCGACGAAGAGCTGATGCATCACGTCGGGGTGCCGCTCGCCCGCCAGATGCGGTACTTCACCGACGATGAACAGGTGGCCGAGCGCCTGCTCGCCTCATACCGCGAATTCAATCGCCGGACGCATGACGAGATGGCGCGCCTGTACCCGAACACGCGCTGGGCGCTCGAGGCGCTTACCGGCACGGGGCTGCCGATGGGTATCGTGACTTCGAAGAGCCGCATGATGGCCCGGCGGGCGATAGACCTGTTCGACCTTGGGCGGTACTTCCCGGTGCTCGTGACTGCCGACGATACAACGACGCACAAGCCCGATCCCGAGCCGGTGCGTCTCGGGGCGTCGCTGCTCGGCGTCGACCCGGCGCGGTGCGTGTACGTGGGCGACAGCCCCGCCGATATCGAATCGGGAAACGGAGCCGGTGCTGGCACCATCGCTGCTACATGGGGGGTCGCGTGCCGGGACCGGCTCATGGCGGCGTCTCCGGACGCTGTCATAGATGACATCTCCGAGTTGCCAGCGCTACTCGGCATCATGATCTGACCAGTCCGGCCTTCGGGAGGCGTTCGTGTCGAAGAAGAGCAAAGCGATCATCGCGGTTGTGGCCGTCCTCGCTGTCGGCGGTGCTGGCGCCGCGTTCGCGGTGAGCACATCGGGCGTGCACGACGTTGAGGTCGCCGATGTGACGAACGAGGACCTCGCCGTCGTCGTCTCGGCGGCGGGCGCCGTGGAGGCCGACACGCGAGTGGATGTCTATCCGCCCACTGCGGGGACGCTCGCCACGCTCGATGTGGCCGAAGGAGATGAGGTGCGGGCGGGCCAGGTCCTGGCGACCATGGACACGGCGCCTATCGAGATACAGATCGCGCAGGCCGAGGCGGCCTACCGGGGCGCCATCGCCCAGCGAAGCGCGATCACCAACTCGGCGCCGGGCTCCTCGGACCTGAAGGCAGCCCAGGCGGCGGTCGATGCGGCGTGGTCGGGCTACTCGCTCGCGAACGCCGCGTATGAGGCGGCTCAGGCCGGCATCGGCGCCCCCTCAGCGAGCGATATCGCACAGGCGCAGGCACTGGTCGGCATCGCGCAGACGAGTGCGACCACCGCGCAGTCCGCATACGACAGCTTCTACACCAACGTCTACCTGCCGGCGCCGGAGCCGCGCGACGCCACACTGGAGTCCACGCTGGTCGCGCTCGCGTTCGCGCGCGACCAGGCGGCCGCGAGTCTGGTGGACGCGCAGACCGCACTCGCCGCGCTGCTCGCGGCATCTGATAACAGCGTCGCCATCGCGCAGACGAAGGTCGCGCGCGACCAGGCGTATGCCGCCTACCTCGGCGCGCAGTCACAGCGCGACGCGCTCGCCAGGGCGTCGAACGTGAGCGGTGCGCTCGCATCCGCGGATGCAGCGGTGGCGGCGGCGGAGTCCGCACTTGCGTTCGCCAGCGAAACGCTCGAGCGCGCACAGATCGTCGCCCCGATCGACGGGGTCGTGCTCTTCTCGGGCTCCTCGGCGACGTCGCTGTTCTCGGCCACCGGTGCAGGCGGCGGAGGCGGCGGCTCGCTGTCGGTGGGGGCCTCGGTCACGCCGGCATCCGCGCCCTTCGCGATCGTGTCCTTCGAGACGCTCGCCTTCAAGGCCACCGTGGACGAAGCGGACATCGCTCGCGTGGAGGAGGGGATGTCGGCGCGCATCCTGCTCGACGGCATCGCCGCTACCGAGTTCACCGCCGAGGTCGTCAACATCGGTATAGAGTCGCAGCTTACGGCCACCGGCGGGACCGCCTTCCCGGTACTGCTCCGCTTCCAGGCGCAAGGCGAGCCGGTGCTCCTCGGCATGAACGGCTCGACGGACATCGAGGTCGAGACGATCGGCAGCGCGACGACGATGCCGATCGAGGCCCTGCTCGAAGACGGCGACTCCACCTACGTCTACACCGTGCGCGATGGACGCGCCGGGCGCACCGATATCGAGGTGGGCCGGATGACCGACACGCGGGTGGAGATCCTGTCGGGCCTGGTCGACAGCGATGAGGTCATCGTGAGCGGTGTCGCCGAACTCACCGACGGCGCGCGCGTTCAGGCGGAGCGGCAGTGACCAAGCACTCTCCCGAGGCGCCGCGCATCGTACTCGAGACGCGCGACGTGACCAAGACCTACGTGCTCGAGAGCATTGAGGTCAACGCGCTGCGCGGCGTGGATGTCGCGATCCACGAGGGCGAGATGGTCTCGATCATGGGTCCTTCGGGCTCCGGCAAGTCCACACTCATGCATATCGTCGGGTTGCTCGATCGTCCTACATCCGGTCAGGTCATCCTGGAGGGCGAGGACGTCTCGCAGTTGATGCCGAACGAGCTTGCCGCATTGCGCAACCGGCACATCGGCTTCGTGTTCCAGTCGTTCAACCTGCTGCCGCGCACGAGCGCCGTGGCCAACGTCGAGCTCCCGCTCGTGTACGG
>JBASOJ010000054.1:0-20792 GCA_049658145.1 Coriobacteriia bacterium | reverse complement strand
TCGGCGCGCACGCGTGCGCAGCTCAAGGTGGAGGACGGCTGCGACGCATTCTGCACGTACTGCATCGTGCCGTACGCCCGTGGCGTGCCGCGTGCGGTGCCCGCCGACCGCGTCGTCGCCGAAGCGGAGCGCCTCCTGGCCGCGGGGGCCTCGGAGATCGTCCTCACGGGCATCAACATCGGCCGCTACGACGATGCGGGCATCGGACTGCCGGAGCTGCTGCTGCGTGTGGCGGCCACAGGCGTTCCGCGCATCCGCTTCTCCAGCATCGAGCCCGGCGACGTCACACCGCAGCTGCTGGGAGCCGCGCAGGAGACGCCGGCGTTCTGCGCGCACCTGCACGTGCCGTTGCAGTCCGGCTCGGACGCGGTGCTCGCGCGCATGGGCAGGCCGTACGACATCGCGCGCTACACCGCGAGGATCGAGGCCGCCCGCGCCGCATTCCCCGGCATCGCCATCTCGACCGACATCATCGTCGGCTTTCCCGGTGAGACCGACGCCGAGTTCGCCGGGACGCTCGCGTTCGCCGAGGGTCTCGGCTTCTCCCGCCTGCATGTGTTCCGCTACTCGCAGCGCGCGGGCACCCGGGCGGCCGACATGCCCGGGCAGGTACCGGCGACGGTTCGCGCGGAGCGCTCGGCGGCGCTGCGGGCGCTCGGTGAGCGCCTTGCACTCGCGTACACGAACGCGCAGGTCGATCGTGTGGTCGAGGTGCTCGTGGAACGGGCCTCGGAGGGCATCGCCGAGGGTACGACCCGCGAGTACGTGCGCGCACGCGCGGCCTCGGCGTCTGCGAGGCCGGGTCAGCTCCTCGGTGTGATGACCGAGCGCGTCGGCCCCGGTCCGCTGCTGACCGGCACCGTGCTGCCGTGACACCCTCGCATGACCGCCCCGTGGCGTACTCACGTGATAGAATCCTGCAGGTAGGGACCCCGCTCGCGGGGTGCATCGGTCGTCGAGAGAAGGTACCGCTCACGTGACGAACTCCACCCAGGTGCACCTGGTCGCTCCGTCTGAAGTGAACATGGTCGAGCTGCTCGGCGAAGGTGACCACCTCCTGCGGCTCATCGAGGAGCAGTTCGAGTCCGATATCACGGTACGCGGCAACGAGATCACCATCACGGGCGATATCTCTGAGGCCCAGGCCGTGTCGGCGCTGTTCACGGAACTGTTCACGCTCGTGGGCGGGACCGAGCCGCTCACGGCGGACGCCGTGGAGCGCGCCATCGACATGCTCCGGCGCGGCGAGTGCAGCCCGTCGAGCGTGTTCGCTGACGTGATCCTGACGCACCGCGGCAAGGCGATCCGCCCCAAGACCGCGGGCCAGAAGCACTACGTGGACGCCATACGCACGAACACCGTGACCTTCGGCATCGGGCCCGCCGGCACCGGCAAGACCTACCTCGCGATGGCCATGGCCGTTGACGCGTTGCGCAAGAAGGAGGTCGGCCGCATCATCCTCACGCGTCCGGCTGTGGAGGCGGGGGAGAAGCTCGGCTTCCTGCCCGGCAACCTGTACGAGAAGGTCGACCCGTACCTTCGCCCGCTCTACGATGCGCTCTTCGACATGATGGACGTGGAGACGTCCGCGTCGCTCACCGAGCGTGGTGCCATCGAGGTCGCGCCGCTCGCGTTCATGCGCGGTCGCACGCTCAACGACTCGTTCGTGATCCTCGACGAGGCGCAGAACACCACGCCCGAGCAGATGAAGATGTTTCTCACTCGTCTCGGCTTCGGCAGCAAGGTGGTCGTCACGGGCGACGTCACACAGATCGACCTCATCGGCGGGCTCTCGGGCCTGAGGCAGGTGCGCAACATCCTGACCGAGGTGACCGACGTGGCGTTCGTCGAGCTGTTGCCTCGCGACGTGGTGCGCCATCGTCTGGTGCAGCGCATCGTGACTGCCTACCACGAATACGAGGAGGCGCAGCGGTCCGCCGCATCCGCCGATGCCTAGACGGCGCATCATCGACCGCCTCGGCCGGATCTGGCCGAAGAGCGGGTGGCTCTCGACGGCGATCGGTAAGCGCGTCGTCCTAGGGGTCGCCGTGGTACTGCTGGCGGCCGTGCCGATGGCGGTGCGCGTCGCCCCGCTCGGTTTCGAGCAGGGCGTCCCGGCACCCCGGACGTTCCGCGCTCCGCGCTCTACCCAGTACGAGGATGTCACGGCGACCGAGGCGCTGAGACAGGCGGCCTCCGACGCCGTGGCGCCCGTGTACGTGTTCGATGAGGCCGCCCAGACGCAGACCCGCCAGGAGATCGTGGAGTTCTTCTCGTCGGTCACCTCGGCACGTGCAGCGCATAGCACCGAGACTACCGCGCAGGTGGCCTTCCTCAAGGAGCTCTACGGCGACCGCATGGACGATGAGACCATCGCCGCGGTCGTCGCGCTCCCGGACGCCTCGATAGAGATCGTCGCCCGCAACGTCGAGGGTCTCGTGACGGGCATCATGTCCGGGCGCATCGAAGAGGCTGACATGAACGACGCGAGCAACCAGCTCGCCCGCAGCGCGGAACTCATACCGCTCACCATCGCCGAGCGCTACGCGCTCATCAAGACAGGATCGGTCTTCCTCGAGCCCACGTACACCGTCGATACAGCGGCGACCACACGGGCGCGGACCGCGGCGACCGAGCGCGTGTCTCCGGTCGTGATCGTCGTCCAGGAGGGCGAGAACATCGTCGAGAAGGGTGACATCGTCACCGCCCGGGATATCGAGCTGATCCGCACCCTTGGCGGCCTCGACAGTGGCACTGACGCCCTCTCGGTGACCGCGAGCGTGATACTGATGTCCCTGCTGATCATCGCGGCCGGCATGTACTGGCACGCGTACGACAGCGTGACCTGGGGTCTCATGCGCAACCTCATGCTGCTCTCGACGCTGTTGCTCGGCATGATGTACATCACCCGCGGGATGTCGATCCTGGCGCCCGAGGTGTCGCCGTACCTCATGCCCGCCCCGCTCGCCGCGATCCTGGCCACGCTGCTGCAGGGGCCGCGGCCGGCAATCGTGCTGACTCTGCTCACCACGGTGGCCGGGCTGCTGCTGGGCTTTGCCGGCGGCGTGCAGGTCGTAGCGACGGTGCTCAGCAGTCTCGCTGCGATCGCCGCCCTCTCGCGCGTGACGCAGCGCTCGCACCTGTTCTACCTCGGCGGGTTCCTCATCGTGGCGCTCGGGCTGATCTCGTTCGGCGCATCGTTGGCCTCGGGCAACACGCCTACGGATGCGCTCTCGGCGGGCCTGAACGGCCTCGCGAGCGGCATGGTCACGGCGGTGCTGATGGTCGGCCTGCTACCGTTCTTCGAGTTCGTCTTCGGCGTGACCACCGACATCACCCTGCTCGAACTCGGCAACCCGAGTCACCCGCTGCTCAAGCGGCTTATGACCGAGGCGCCGGGGACGTACTCCCACTCGGTCATGACAGCCAATCTCGCCGAGACGGCCGCCGAGGCAATCGGCGCCAACCAGTTGCTCGCGCGGGTGGGTGCCTACTTCCACGACATCGGGAAGGTGGTCCGGCCGGCATTCTTCGTGGAGAACCAGGCCGGCGGCGAGAACCCGCACGACGCGACGTCGCCGTCGCTCTCGGCGCGGATCATCACCGCGCACGTGCGCGAGGGTGTCGAGCTGGCCGAGGAACACGGCCTACCGCCCGAGGTGACGGACATCGTCCGCCAGCACCACGGTACGTCCGTGGTCGGCTACTTCTACGACAAGGCGAGCAAGAAGGGCGGTCCACTCCTGGAGGCGGACTTCCGCTACGACGGCCGCAGGCCCACCACCCGCGAGGCGGCGCTCGTCATGATGGCTGACATGGCCGAGGCAGGCGTTCGGTCGCTTCAGAACCCGACGCCGGAGAAGATCGAGGCCATGATCCGCAAGATGGTGCGCGCGAAGATGGACGACCACCAGTTCGACGAGACGGACCTCTCGGTGGCCGATATTGAATCGGTCATCATGGTCTACGCGCGGATGCTGGCGAGCGTCTACCATCCGCGGATCGAGTATCCCGAGCCAGCCGAGGAGGGTGAGCTGTATGCAGGTGAGCGTCGTCAGCCACAGGGAGCCTGAGCCGCTGAGCCTGGCCGCCTTCGAGCGTCTCGCGCTGTTCGTGCTTTCGATGGAGGCTGTGCCCGAGATGAGCGAACTCTCCGTCGCTCTCGTCGGCGATGACGAGATGGCACATCTCAACGAGCAGTACCGTGACATCGAAGGACCCACGGACGTGCTGTCGTTCGGTTGTGATGACCCGTGCCCGACGCCCGGTGATGAGCCGATCACGCTCGGTGATGTGGTCATCGCACCCGAGGTGGCCGAGCGTCAGGCCGCGGAGCTCGGGCATAGCGTCGAGCACGAGTTGGACGTCCTGCTCGTCCACGGTGTCCTGCACCTGCTCGGCTACGACCACGAGGCCGAAGACGATGCCGGCGCGATGGCTGCACGCGAGGCGGCGTTGCTCGACGCCTACGCGGCCCGGTAGGGAGTCCGATGCGCAGCCGCTCACTCCTGTGGAGCTTCAACTACGCGATCGAGGGCATCGTGTACGCGTTGCGCACGCAGCGCAACATGCGCCTGCACGTGGCATCGGCGATCACCGTGCTCGCGGCATCGCTCTTCTTCGAGATCGGGCGCACCGAGTTCATCACCATCGTCTTCGCGATCTCGTTCGTCTTCGTGGCCGAGCTTGCCAACACGGCGCTCGAGGCTGCGGTCGATGTGGCGACGCAGAGCTTCGACCCGCTCGCGAAGGTCGCCAAAGACGTGGCGGCCGGCGCGGTGTTCGTCTCGGCCGTGAACGCGCTCGTGGTGGGCTACATCATCTTTTTCGCGCGCATCACGTCGATGACCGGCTCGGTCCTCGATCGCGTGCGGCAGACCCCGGCGCACATCACCATCATCGCGCTGCTGCTCACGGGCCTGATCGTGCTCGTCGTCAAGGCGATCACCAGGAAGGGCACCTACATGCGCGGCGGGTGGCCTTCCGGTCACAGCGCGGCGGCCGCCACCTGCGCCACCGCGCTCGCGTTCATCACCGAGAGCGCGGGCGCCGCTGTGCTCGCCGGCTTCATCGTGGTGCTGGTCATGCAGAGCCGCGTGGAGGGCGAGGCGCACACGGTCCCGCAGGTCATCGCCGGTGCGGCGCTCGGCATCCTCATCACCACGCTCGTGTTTCAGCTATCCTGGTTCTAGATGTCTCACGAAGGGGCCTGAGAACCGAATGATCGCCGTCGCGCTGCTCGTGGCGCTCGCCTCAACTGCCGTCCTCTCCGTCGTGATGGCGGTGCTCTCAGCCGCGGAAGCCTCCGTTCGGCTGCTGTCACGGTCGCGCACACGCCGCCTCGTCGAGGCCGAGGTCGCAGGCGCCGTTGCCCTCGACCATCTCGCCGAGCGGCCGAGTCGTCTGGCCGCCGCTGCCGCGCTGTGGCGTGCGATCGCCTACGTGCTCTCCGCGGCGGTGTTCGGCTGGGCAGGACTCGTCGTGCTGGAGACCGGTCCCGCCGCATGGGTCGCGTTCGCAGCGGCAGGCGTCGGCCTGGTCGTCGTGTTCGCCTTCGGCGAATCGCTGCCGCGCACGCTCGCCGTCCAGAATCCCGAGCACGTGGGTCTCGCGTCGGCACCCTGGGCGGCGCGTCTCACGTCGCTTCTGGCTCCGATCGCCCGTTTCTTCGCCACCGGCTGGGTGGCGTTGGCCACCCTCGTGGCAGACGAGCCGGTGACCGATCCGTGGCTCACCGGTGACGAATACGGCGCTGATGCCGATGCCGAAGAGACCGAGCGCGAGGACGCCGAGGAGGCGTTCTTCGAGGCGGTGGTGGACTTCGCGAGCAAGATCGTCCGTGAGGTCATGGTGCCGCGCACCGACATGATCTGCCTCGCTGACGACGCGAGCGTGCCCGAAGCGGTCAAGGTGATCGCACAGTCCGGCCTCTCGCGCGTTCCCGTCTACCACGAGACGCTCGATGACATCCGCGGCGTACTGTTCGCGAAGGACCTGCTGATCTGCGTCGGCTCGGCGTCGTGCCCCGCGGCGGTGGGACCCCTCGCGCGCGAGGCCTACTTCGTGCCCGAGACCAAGCCCGTGGACGAACTCCTGGTCGAGATGCGGCAGCGCAAGACACACATGGCGCTCGTCGCGGACGAGTATGGTGGCACCGCGGGCCTGGTCACCATCGAGGACCTGCTCGAGGAGATCGTGGGCGAGATCTTCGACGAGTACGACCGCGACGAGCAGCTCGTCACGGAGCTGGCCGAAGGCGGGTTCCTGCTCGACGCCCGTCTGCCGATCGACGATTTCAACGACCTACTGGGGACGGCCATCGAGCTCGAGGCCGACTCCATCGGCGGACTGTTCGTGGAGCTTGCGGGGCACATCCCGGAGCCTGGCGAGGAGATCGAGGTCGAGGGTGTGTGCATCACCGCGCGTGACGTTGAAGGAACCCGGATCCGCAACCTGCTCGTGAAGCCGCGGGCCGAGGCCGACAGAGAGGACGACGATGCCGAAGCACATAACTGAGGCCGACCTGGCGCTGCTGGCCTTCGCGCGCGAGATCCAGCCCCGGGCGTACGTGCCGTACTCGGAGTTCCGCGTGGGCGCGGCCATCTTCGCCGGGGGCGAGATCTTTCAGGGGGTGAACGTGGAGAACGCCGCGTACGGTTCGGCCATCTGTGCCGAGCGTTCGGCCGCGCTCGCTGCGGTCACCGCCGGGTACACCGAGTTCGATGCGGTCGCCGTGATCGGTGACTCGGAGGCACCCTGCGTTCCGTGCGGCGCGTGCCGTCAGTTCCTGGCCGAGTTCAACCCGGGCATGCGTGTCATCATGAGCGGACGCACGGACGAGATCGACGTGCGTCGTCTCGATGAGCTGCTGCCGGACGCGTTCGTTCGCGGCTATCTCGACCAGGACGACAACGGAGAGAACGATTAGGTGAGCATCTCGGACACCCCCACCGTCGCGAGCGGGTTCGTGGCGCTGGTGGGACGGCCGAACGCCGGCAAGAGCACGCTCGTGAACGCGCTCGTGGGTGTGAAGGTCGCCATCACCTCGGACACGCCGCAGACCACGCGCCACCGGTTGCGCGCAGTGCTCGACCGCGACGACGCGCAGATCGTGCTCGTGGACACGCCGGGGCTGCACAAGCCCCACGATGCCCTCGGCGAGGAGGTCAATCGCTCGAGCATCCTCGCTGCCGCCGACGTGGACGTGATAGCGCTCTGCATCGACGCGAGCGCGTCGGTGGGCTCCGGCGACCGTTGGGTCGCCGAACGGGTGGCGAAGGGCAGGCGTCCGGTGGTGCTCGTGCTCACCAAGGCCGATGCCGCCGACGAGGCCACCATCGCGCGTCAGCTGGCTCGCGCGCGCGAACTCGTGACGCCGGTGGCCGAGGTCGTGCTCTCGGCCAAGACCGGCTTCAACCTGGACAGCTTCATCGAAGCGGTGCTGCCGTACCTGCCGCCCGGACCGCGTTTCTTCCCGCGCGACATGACCACCGATCAGTCGCTCGAGGTCATGCTTGCCGAGCTGGTCCGCGAGAAGGTTCTGCGCAACACGCGCGATGAGGTGCCGCACGCCGTGGGCGTGCAGCTCGAGGACCTCGTCTACGATGAGAAACGCGATTTCCACACGGTGAGCGCCACTATTTACGTGGAGCGCGACTCGCAGAAGGGCATCATCATCGGGAAGGGCGGGGAGATGATCCGCGCGATCGGCACCGAGGCGCGCGCGGACATGGAACGGCTTCTCGGCACGGGGGTACATCTGGACCTGAGGGTGAAGGTCAAGAAGGACTGGCGCCGCGACGGCGCGCAGATCAAGCGCTTCGGCTACGGGGAAGGGTTGTGACGGCGATGGACCGCGCGACACTGGCGAGGGCGATCGATCAGACGCTGCTCAAGCCCGCGGTGGGCTACCAGAAGGCTGCCGAGTGGATGCAGGTCGCATCCGGGCAGGGCTTCGCCACACTGTGCGTCTCGCCGTTTCTGGTGCCACTCGCAACGCAGCACCTGGCGGGTACCGCCACGCTCGCGTGCTCGGTCTGCGGTTTCCCGCTCGGCTACAACAACACCGAGTCGAAAGCCGAGGAGGCGCACCATCTCGTACAGCTTGGCTGCGACGAGGTGGACATGGTGCTCAACTTCGCCGCGCTCATCGAGGGCGAGGACCGCTTCGTGTTCGACGACATCAAGGCGGTCGTGGACAGCGTTGCCGAAGCTTCCGGGGGTGCGGCGATCGTCAAGGTCATCTTGGAGACCGGCTACCTCGAGCCGGCGCAGATCGAGCGCGGCTGCAGGCTCGCCGTCGAGGCGGGCGCGCACTTCGTGAAGACGTCCACCGGTTTCGGGCCGCGCGGCGCCTCCGTGGAGGACGTGCGCCTGATGCGCGCGACCGTCGGGCCGGACATCGGCGTGAAGGCGGCAGGCGGCATCCGCGACCTGGAGACCTCATTGGCGATGCTCGAGGCCGGCGCCTCGCGACTCGGCACCTCCTCGGGCATCGAGATCCTCGACGCGCTCGAGGCCCGCGGCTAGCTCTCACGATGCCATCGCACCACGTCCGCGCGCTCTCACTCAGGAAGACGAAGCTCGGCGAGACAGACCTCATCGTGACGTTCCTCGCGGCCGATGGCTGTCAGGTGCGCGCCGTGGCCAAGGGAGCGCGCAAGCCGGGGTCGCGCTTCGGCGGTCGCGTCGAGCCGTTCACCGTGGTCGACATGCTGCTCCACACTGGCCGTACGCTCGAGACGATCACCGAAGCCGAGATCGTCACGTCGCATGCGGCGATCCGCGCGGACTACGACCGTGCGCAGGCCGCCTCGGTCATCGCCGACGTGCTCGACAAGATCTCCGTGGAGTGCCAGATGGAGGATCGTCTGTTCGGCCTGGCGTGCGCCACGCTCGACGCATTCGACATGGCCGAAAACGACACGTTGCTGGCGCTCGTGGTCGCCTTCCTGCTGAAGAGCATGGCGATGCACGGCTACCGTCCGCAGTTCGACGCGTGCGTCGAGTGCGGTGAGGCGCCGGCGGGGGAGACCCGCTTCGCGCTCGAGCTCGGCGGTCTGTACTGCGAGGGCTGCGGCGGCACGGGCCGGGATATCGTCTTCCTCTCGCCGGACGCACGCACCGCGCTTCGCGTGCTCATGGGAGCGAAGATGGCCGACGTGGCGGGGCTCGGCATCCCTCGCGACGTGCTGACCGACGCCTTTGGCGTGATGCGCGCGTTCGTCGTCTACCACGTACCGGCGAGGCTCAAGGCGCTCGCTCTGTACGCCGCCGAGGTGCAGCGCGCCCCGTAGGCCTCCCGGCGTGAGTGCTGGTGTACACTATTCGCCACGCTCGGCGAGGTGTCCGGGCACGTCCGACGCTGACGATTCGGGGAGTTCATGCCGCTCAACTTCCAGGACATGATCATGGCGCTGCAGCGGTACTGGGGCGACAAGGGCTGCGTGGTGCTCCAGCCGCAGGACATGGAGGTGGGAGCGGGTACGTTCCACCCCGCCACCACGCTCAGGTCGCTCGGCCCCGACGAGTGGCGCTGCGCCTACGTGCAGCCGTCGCGCCGGCCCACCGACGGCCGCTATGGCGAGAACCCGAACCGCCTGCAGCACTACTACCAGTTCCAGGTGATCCTCAAGCCGAGCCCGGATGACGTGCTCGACGTGTACTGGGACTCGCTCCGCGCCATCGGCATCGAGCCTGCCGAGCACGACATGCGTCTCGTGGAGGACGACTGGGAGTCGCCCACGCTCGGCGCGTGGGGCCTCGGCTGGGAAGTGTGGCTGAACGGCATGGAGGTCACGCAGTTCACCTACTTCCAGCAGGTGGGCGGCATCGAATGCGACCCCGTGCCCGCCGAGATAACCTACGGCCTCGAGCGGCTCGCGATGTACATCCAGGGCGTGAACTCGGTCTACGACCTCGAGTGGTGCCCCGGTTTCACCTACGGCGACGTGTTCATGCGCAACGAACGCGAGCAGTCGAAGTACAACTTCGAACTCGCCGACACGGCGATGTTGCGGAGCCTCTTCGACATGCATGAGGCCGAGTCGCGTCGCGTGCTCGAGGCCGGCGCCGTGCTGCCCGCCTACGAGCAGGCGCTCAAGTGCTCGCACTACTTCAACCTGCTCGACGCGCGTGGCGCGATCGCCGTGACCGAGCGCGTGAGTTTCATCGGGCGCATCCGCGCGCTCGCGAAGGACGCCGCCGAGGCCTATGTGGCCACGGCGATAGGGTGCACCGAGCTCGTCTGCGACGACGCCTCGCTGGCCGAAGGCGGTGACGAGTAGATGAGCCGCGACCTGCTCCTCGAGATCGGTGTGGAAGAAGTGCCCTCGGCACCGCTGTACGACGCCGTCACCCAGCTCAAGACCCGCGCCGCTGCCACGTTCGACGGCGCCCGCCTGTCGTACGGCGAGATCACCAGCCACGGTTCACCCCGGCGTCTCGCGCTTCTGGTGACCGGCCTCGCCGAGCGCCAGGACGACCTCTCGATGAGGGTGAAGGGCCCGGCGGTCTCGGCGGCCTTCGACGCTGACGGCAATCCCACGAAGGCCGCCGAGGGCTTCGCGCGCAGCCGCGGTCTCGCGGTGAGCGACCTCGTGCGCGAGCGGACCGAGGGCGGCGAGTACGTGTTCGCGCTCGTCGAGGAGTCGGGCAAGCCCGCCGAGGAGATCCTGCCCGGGCTGCTCGCGCAGCTCATCGGCGACCTGGACTGGGCGAAGTCGATGAAGTGGGGCAGCGGCTCCACGCGGTTCATCCGCCCCATCCGCTGGCTCGTCGCGCTCTTCGGCTCGATCGTCGTGCCGGTGCGTTTCGCCGGCGTCGAGGCCGGCCGTACGACCCTGGGCCACCGGTTCCTCGGCGGTCCCACGGACATCCCGTACGCGGGCGCATACCTCGAGACGCTCTGTCAGGCGCGCGTGCTGGCGGACGCGGAGGAGCGCGCCGAGGTCATCCGCACCGCGCTCGACAAGGCCGGCGCTGCATTGGACGCGCGCCCTGTCGTGCCCGAGAAGACGTTCGCCGAGGTCGTGAACCTCGTGGAGTATCCCACCGTGGGTGTGGGCAGGTTCGACGATGCGTTCCTCGCCGTACCCCGCGAGATCGTGGAGGAGGCCATGGAGAGCCACCAGCGGTACTTCCCGCTGGAGGCGGCCGATGGCAGCCTGCTGCCGCGCTTCGCTGTGGTGCATAACGGCGACCCGGCGCGCACCGAGGCGATCATCGCCGGCCACGAGCGTGTGATCCGGGCACGTCTGGCCGATGCGGCGTTCTTCTACCGCGAGGACTTGTCACGACCGCTGGAGAGCTACGTCCACGACCTCGACGCGATCGTCTTCCACGAGAAGCTCGGCTCGCTCGGTGCCAAGGTCGGGCGCGTCGAGTCGCTCACGAAAGCACTCGCGAGCGCGGTCGACGCACCCGCCGACGAGGCCGCCTATGCGGTGCGCGCGGCGCACCTGGCCAAGGCCGACCTCGTCACGCACGCGGTGATCGAGTTCACGTCGCTTCAGGGCGTCATGGGCTACCGCTACGCCGAGGCGGCGGGCGAGTCGGCCGTAGTGGCCGAGGCGATCGTCGATCATTACCGGCCGAAGTTCGCCGGAGACGTGCTGCCGCGCTCGCTCGCGGGCAAGCTCGTGTCGATCGCCGACAAGCTCGACACCACGGTGGGCATCTTCGCCATCGGCCAGGGCCCCACCGGCTCGGCCGACCCGTACGCGCTCAGGCGCTCGGCCATCGGCATCCTCACGATGATCATCGACGGCGACGTGCGCCTCGATCTTGACGAGGCCATAGCCGCTGCTCTCTCGGGCTACTCCACCGTGGTGCCCGGGCTCGACCCGAACGCCGTGGGCGCCGTGGTGAAGACGTTCTTCGACGGACGTCTTGCCGTGATGCTGCGCGACCGCGGCTTCGAGCACGATGAGATCGAAGCGGTCATGGCCGTCGCGTCGGCGGATCCCGCCGATACCGTCCACCGCGTGCGGGCGTTCGCCGGCTTCCGGAGGAGCGATGCGGGCCGCGACCTGTCCGTCGCGTTCAAGCGGGTCGCGAACCTCGCGGACCCGGCCGTGGGTGACGCACCCGACCACGCGATGATGGGCGAGGAGGAGGCCGCGCTCGCCGATGCCGTGGAGGTCGCGTACGAGCGCGTGAACGCGCTCATGACGGTCGACCGCGACTACGAGGCGGCGCTCTCGGCACTCGCGGACCTGCGCGGCGCTGTCGACGTGTTCTTTGAGAGCGTGCTCGTCATGGACCCGGATCCTGCGCTGCGCACCAATCGCCTTGCGCTGCTCAACCGCTTGCGGGGGCTTTTCGTCGACTTCGCCGACTTCGGCAAGCTCGCGGGGTAGGCCGTGCCACGCCACCCCATCGCCATCCATGTGATCTCGGACTCGCTCGGCGAGACGGGCGAGACCGTCGCGCTTGCGGCTGTGTCGCAGTTCCAGCCCAACGCCTTCCGCATCGAGCGCCTGCCCAAAGTGACATCGCCTGCCGATCTGCGCGAACTGGTGATGCGGCACTGTGGCGGCGACTGCATCTTCTTCTACACGCTCGTGAACCGCGATCTGCGCGACGAGATGTTGCGGCTCGTCCAGGGGGGCGTGAACGGCGTGGACCTGCTCGGCCCTGCCGTCGCGCGTCTTGCCGAGGTCACCGGCGTGCAGCCCACGGGTGAGGCGGGTCGTCTGCGCCGGACCGATGAAGGGTACTTCGACCGCATCGAGGCCATGGAGTTCGCGGTCAAACACGACGACGGGCGCAACGTCGAGGGGCTGCTCGAGGCCGACATCGTCCTGCTCGGCGTGTCGCGCTCCTCGAAGACACCGATCTCGATGTACCTGGCGTTCAAGGGGTGGCGCGTTGCGAACGTGCCGCTCGCGCCGGGCATGAAGCCTCCGGTGGAGATCTTCACGCTCGATCCCCGCAAGGTCTTCGGTCTCATCACGAGCGTCGACGTCCTGCTCGCGATCCGTCGCGAGCGTATGAAGGAACTCGGCGGCTGGGTGCCGGGTTATGCCGAGCGAGAGGCGATCGAGACCGAACTCGCCGATGCCCGTGCCGTGATGCGCAGGATCGGCTGTCTGGTGGTGCACACCGACAACCGTGCGGTGGAGGAGTCGGCGCAGGAGATTCTTCGGCACATCAGTGCGGCACAGGAGACGAAGGACTGACAACGGGCTGTTCTGGGGCCTGCCGGGGCATCCGCCCCGCGGGTCCGGTGGGTTATCATTAGTCGCTGTGTGTGGCTTCAGGTGAAGTCGGTCGGACTGTCGGTGGCCTTTAGGCCACGCTCCGTAGGAGGGGATCTCTTTGTCGGGAGTCAAGCGCGTGTACGCATTCGGTGGCGGCCAGACCAAGGGCAACAAGGACATGAAGTTCGTCCTCGGTGGCAAGGGCGCCAACCTGGCCGAGATGGCCACCATGGGCCTTCCGGTACCACCGGGCTTCACCATCAGCTGCCAGGCGTGCATGGAGTACTACAACGCCACGCCGCCGGCATTCCCTGAAGGACTCGCCGAAGAGATCGCCAGCCACGTGGCAGCGCTCGAAGCCAAGATGGCGAAGAAGCTCGGCGACGACGGCGACCCGCTGTTGGTCTCCGTGCGCTCGGGATCCGCGTTCTCCATGCCCGGCATGATGGACACCGTCCTCAACCTCGGCCTCAACGACCGTTCGGTGGAGGGCCTGATCACCAAGAGCGGCAACGAGCGTTTCGCTTGGGACAGCTACCGCCGCTTCATCCAGATGTTCAGCAAGGTCGTGCTCGACGCCGAGGGCGATCTGTTCGAGAACGCGATCACCTCGATGATCCACAGCCGCGGTGTGAAGGTGGACACGGAGCTCACGGCTGCAGACATGCGCGAGCTGGTGGACACGTTCAAGGGCATCGTCGCCGAGCATGTCTCGGTCGAGGAGTTCCCCTTGCTCGCGGTCGACGGCGTGGTCGCCTTCCCGCAGGACCCCACGGTGCAGTTGCGCCTGGCGATCGAAGCGGTGTTCCGCAGCTGGATGAACGACCGCGCGGTGCTCTACCGCAAGATGGAGCGCATCGCGGATGACCTGGGCACGGCCGTGAACGTGCAGGCGATGGTCTTCGGCAACATGGGCGAGACCTCGGGCACCGGCGTGGGCTTCACCCGCAACGCCGCCGACGGCACGAAGGAGTTCTACGGCGACTTCCTCACCAACGCGCAGGGCGAGGACGTCGTCGCCGGCATCCGCCAGACGCGGCCGATCGCCGAGCTCCCCGAGGTGCTTCCCGAGGCGGGTAACGAGCTCTACGGGGTCTTCGACATCCTCGAGAAGGCCTACCGCGACATGTGCGACATCGAGTTCACCATCCAGGAGGGCAAGCTCTGGATGCTACAGACGCGCATCGGCAAGCGCACCGCCCGCGCGGCGCTCAAGATCGCCGTCGACATGGTGGCCGAAGGCATGATCACGCGCGAGGAGGCCGTGCTGCGCATCAACCCGGCACAGCTCGACCAGCTCATGCACCCGCAGTTCGACACCAAGGCCACGTACGACGTGATCGCCAAGGGCCTGAACGCGAGCCCGGGCGCGGCCGTGGGCGAGGTCGTGTTCTCGGCGAACGACGCGGTGGAGGCGGTCGCCGAGGGCCGCAGCGTGATACTCGTGCGCTGGGAGACCAACCCTGACGACCTGCACGGCATGGACGCCGCGGAGGGCATCCTCACGAGCCACGGAGGAAAGACCTCGCACGCGGCGGTCATCGCGCGCGGCATGGGCAAGCCGGCGGTGTGCGGCGCCGATGCGCTGCAGATCGACGCGAAGGCCAAGCGGGCCGCGATCGCAGGCACCAGCATCGTCTTGAACGAGGGTGATGTCATCTCGATCGACGGCACCACGGGCATCGTGGTGCTCGGCGCTGTGAACCTGGTCAAGCCCGAGATGACCGGCGACATCGACACGGTGCTCGCCTGGGCCGATGAATTCCGCACGATGGGCGTGCGTGCGAACGCCGACACGCCGGACGACGCCGCGCTCGGACGCAAGTTCGGCGCCGCGGGCATCGGCCTCACGCGCACCGAGCACATGTTCCTCGGCGAGCGCAAGGACATCATCCAGGACTTCATCCTCGCTTCCGCCGAGGGTGTGCGCCGCGAAGCGCTCGACAAGCTGCTCGACATCCAGACGAGCGACTTCCTCGGCATCTTCGAGGCGATGGACGGCCTGCCGGTGACGGTCCGGCTGCTCGACCCGCCGCTCCACGAGTTCCTGGACTCACCGCGCGAACTCGAGGTGGAGATCACGCGCGAGGAGTGCGAGGGCGTGCCGGCCGAGAAGCTGGCGGCGCGCCGGCGTCTGCTCGCGCAGATCGACTCCATGTCCGAAGCCAACCCGATGCTCGGACTGCGCGGGTGCAGGCTCGGGATCATGTATCCGGAGCTCTACGCGCTCCAGGTCCAGGCGATCACGCGTGCGGCATGCGAGCTCAAGAAGCAGGGCAAGGACCCGAGGCCCGAGATCATGATCCCGCTTGTGAGCGTTCGTGCCGAGCTGGCCACACTGCGCGAAGAGACCGAGAAGGTCGTGGCCGCGATCACCGCCGAGACCGGAGTGCAGATCGACATCCCGATCGGCACCATGATCGAGCTGCCGCGCGCCGCGGTGTGTGCGGATGAGATCGGCGAGGTCGCCGACTTCTTCAGCTTCGGCACCAACGACCTCACGCAGACCACGTTCGGCTTCAGCCGCGACGACATCGAGAGCAAGTTCCTGCCGAAGTACCTGGAGCGCAAGATCCTGCCGCGCAACCCCTTCGAGACCATAGACGGCGGTGTCGCCAAGCTGGTGGAGATGGGCGCCCGGCTGGGACGCGGCACGAACCCGAAGCTCAAGGTGGGCGTCTGCGGCGAGCACGGCGGCGACCCGGAGAGCGTGGGCATCTTCTTCGGGATCGGCCTCGACTACGTGAGCTGCTCTCCGTATCGGGTGCCGGTCGCACGCCTCGCGGCGGCGCAGGCGTCGCTCGCGGGCAAGACGAAGGCCTCCGACAACCGGTAGGCACACGCGGGGCGTCGGGCCGAGCTGGTCCGGCGCCCCTTTTCAGTTGCGGGGACGGGGAGCGCATGGGCGACGTGATCATGACGCGCGAGGCGTACGAGGCCGCCGAGGCCCTGCGGCTTTCGCCGCGCGCGGCGCTCTCCTCGGCCACGCGCGGTCGCGAACACCCCTCGCGGCCCGACGCGTACCGCACGGAGTACCAGCGCGACCGCGACCGCATCCTGCACAGCAAGGCCTTCCGGCGGCTCTCGCACAAGACGCAGGTCTTCCTGGCGCCGGAAGGCGACCACTACCGCACGCGTCTCACGCACACCCTGGAGGTCTCGCAGATCGCGCGCAGCGTCGCGCGGGCCCTCAACCTGAACGAGGATCTCACCGAGGCGATCGCGCTCGGTCACGACCTCGGCCACACGCCGTTCGGGCACATCGGCGAGAACGCGCTCAACGATGCGCTGAAGATCGCGCACCGGCGTGACATGAATGCGCCCGCGGCGTATCACCACAACCTGCAGAGCCTGCGCATCGTCGAGCGTCTCGAGTACGAGGGCAAGGGGCTCAACCTCACGTGGGAGGTTCGCGACGGCATCCGCTGCCACACCGGCCGGAAGCGCGCGAGCACGCTCGAGGGGCAGATCGTGGCGATCGCCGACCGCGTGGCCTACGTGAACCACGACATCGACGATGCCATCCGCGCGGGCGTGCTCACCGAAGACGACCTGCCGAAGGGCGCGTGTGATGTTCTCGGCAACACCATCAACGAGCGCATCACTACGATGGTGACGAGTCTCGTCACCGCCACGGCCGCCTCGCCGACGGTCACCATGGCCGACGATGTGTACAAGGCGATGATGGATCTGCGCTCGTTCCTCTTCGACCACGTCTATCTCTCGCCCAACGCGAAGGCCGAGGAGCCGAAGGCGTACAACGTCGTGCGCACGCTGTTCGACCACTACATGGCTCATCCGGGCGACCTGCCGCCGGACGAGCGTCCGGCCTCGGACGCCGATCTGGCCCGTGCGGTGACTGACTACGTCTCGGGCATGACCGACCGTTTCGCCATCCGCACGTACGAGCAGCTGATGATCCCGAGCCGCTGGCAGGTGTAGGGTGGGGGAGGACCGCCCCAGGCGCCGTCCCGGTCTCGACGTCTTGAAGGGCGCAGCGATGGCGCTCGTCATCTTGAACCACGCGGTGCTCTGGCCGATGCGCGCGGGCGACCGGCCGAGCGCCTTCTTCTACGGCATCGCGTTCGGAACGGTGGCGGCATTCGCCGCCTCGGCGGGCTACCTGCGCGGGCTCAGGCCTCCGGCGAGCGACCGCGCGGCACTCGCGCGTCGTGCCCGTCAGCTGTTGCTGCCCTGGGTGATCTGCGCACCGGTGTACGCGATGGCGCCCTACGTGTGGCGGCTTGTCGGCGGCGGCAGTCTGCCCTTCGGTTTCGCGCCGGTGCCTTGGGCCCGCGAGATCCTGCTCGGCGGCGGACCGCTGTGGTTCCTCCCGGTGCTGTTCGTTTCGCAGGCAGCGTGCACGCCCTTCATCCGCCGCACACGCTCGTGGTGGCCGGCAATCGGCGCGTTAGCGCTGTACGCGATCGTCGCGGTGCCGGCCTCGCTTCAAAACGTGAGCCCACTCGAACTCGGCAAGGGCACGTTCTGGGCCATGGCGCCGCTGTACATGGCGGCGTTCTGGTTCGGTCTGCGCCTCGCACAGGACGGGCGGCCGCGCATCCCGGCACGCACCGCCGTGATGATCGTGCTCGCGACCATGATCGCCGGCGGCCTCGTCACCCTCACGCGTGCGCTCGTGCCTGAGGCACGATGGCTCATGTGGCTTCCATATGCGATCGGACTGGTGGGCGGATGCGTCGCGCTCGTGCCTGCCGCCGACGCCGAGACGGTGACGTCCGGGTGGTTCGCAGCCATGCTGTCGCGGGCGGGGAAGGCGTCGCTGTGGCTGTATGTGCTTCACCCGGCGCTCGTCGGTCCGGCTGTCATCGCACTCGACGGCCGTGGAGGCGTGATGATGGCGGCGCTCACGGCGGCGGGCGCCACGGTCGTCGGCACGCTGATCGTGGAACGTTCCCGGCGGGTGCTCCTGCCAGAGCGCGCAGCGTAGGACACCTGAACAGGAGTTCGCGCGTGTTGCCGCACCCCGTACGTTCGGCTATCATCGCCAAAGCGCCGAGGGGGCTGTGCGCCTGCCCTTGGCTGCTTGAGTATTCACCGGGAAGGGAGACGCACGTTCATGGCTGAATGGATTGCTTGGCTTGCGCCGGCAGCCGCATTGCTGGGTACCGCGATGGCGGCATACCTCGGCACCTGGGTCCTGAAGCAGGATCCGGGCACCGAGAAGATGCAAGAGATCTCGAAGGCGGTCCAGGAGGGCGCCCTCGCGTTCCTGCTCCGCGAGTACCGGGTGTTGATCATCTTCGCGGCGGTGGTGTTCGTCGTCCTCGGATTCGCCGTGAACTGGCTCACCGCCGTGGCGTTCGCCACGGGTGGCGTGCTCTCGGCCGCAGCCGGTTTCATCGGCATGCATGTGGCCACGCGCGCCAACGCGCGCACGGCACAGGCTGCCACCACCGGCGTCGCCAAGGCCCTTAACGTGGCGTTTCGCTCCGGCCTCACCATGGGCCTCACGGTGGCCTCGTTCGGCCTTGGCGGTCTCTCTCTGTGGGTGATCATCCTCATCGTGACCGGTGAGGACCCGCTGGCATCCGCCGAGATCGTGAACGGCTTCGCCATGGGCGCCAGCTCTATCGCGCTGTTCGCGCGTGTCGGCGGCGGCATCTACACCAAGGCCGCCGACGTGGGCGCGGACCTCGTGGGCAAGGTCGAGGCAGGTATCCCCGAGGACGATCCCCGCAACCCCGCTACCATCGCCGATAACGTGGGCGACAACGTGGGCGACGTGGCCGGCATGGGCGCCGACCTCTTCGAGAGCTACGTCGGCTCGATCCTGGCGCCGATCGTGCTGGCCGTCTCGCTCTGGTTCATCCCCGGTGTGCCGAAGTCGATCGACTTCATGTATGGCGTCACCGCCCCGCTGCTGATCGCGGCCTTCGGTATCGTGGCCTCGATCGTCGGCCTCTTCGCCGTTCGCGCCAGGGAGGGTGCGCACCTCCACAGCGCACTCAATATGGGCACGTACGTTGCCGCGGTGCTCGAGGTCGCGGGCATGGGCTTCCTGTTCTGGCACTGGAGCACGCGTGCCGGCGCCGATCCGTCCCGCCTGTGGTTCTTCGGCGCGGTCGTGGCCGGTCTTGCCGCGGGTATCGCGATCGGCAAGATCACCGAGTACTACTGCTCGGATGCGTACAAGCCGGTGAAGGACATCGCCGCGGCCTCTGAGACCGGTGCCGCGACGAACATCATCCAGGGCCTCGGCACCGGCATGATGTCCACCGCGCTGCCGATCCTCGTGGTCGCGGCTGCCATCATCGCCGCGTTCACGATGGGCAACTGGGCGGTCCCGGACAACGATCTTTCCGGCATCTACGGCATCGGTCTTGCCGCGCTCGGCATGCTCTCCATCACGGCCATCACCGTCGGCGTGGACGCCTACGGTCCCGTTGCCGACAACGCCGGCGGTATCGCCGAGATGGCCGGCATGGGCAAAGACATCCGCACGATCACCGACTCGCTCGACAGCGTGGGCAACACCACCGCTGCCATCGCGAAGGGCTTCGCGATCGGGTCCGCGGGACTCACCGCCCTCGCGCTGTTCGTGGCCTTCCGCCAGAGCCTGAGCGTCGGCGGGCTCTCGATCGACATGTCGCTCGAGAACCCGTACGTCATCGCCGGCCTGTTCATCGGCGGCATGCTGCCGTTCCTCTTCGGTGCGCTCACCATGGGCGCCGTGGGTCGTGCTGCGTTCGCGATGATCGGCGAGGTCCGTCGTCAGTTCAAGGAGATCCCGGGCATCATGGAGGGTACCGGCAAGCCAGACTACGCGGCGTGCGTGGACATCTCCACGAAGGGCGCTCTGAAGGAGATGGTCGTCCCCGGCGCGATCGCCGTTGCCGTGCCGATCCTGGTGGGTCTCGTCGACCTGTCGCTCCTTGCGGGCTTGCTCGCCGGTGCGCTGGTGACCGGCTTCCTGCTCGCCATTTTCATGGCGAACGCCGGTGGCGCGTGGGACAACGCCAAGAAGTACATCGAGCGTGGCGCGCACGGCGGCAAGGGTAGCGATGCCCACAAGGCAGCCGTTGTCGGCGACACCGTGGGCGACCCGTTCAAGGACACCTCCGGCCCGTCGATGAACATCCTCATCAAGCTCATGACCGTCGTCTCGCTCGTGTTCGTGCCCCTGTTCCTCAAGGTGCACGGCGCCTAAGACGCGTCAGACCAGAGTAGTAGAGTGCTCCCGGGTGCCGGAAACGGCGCCCGGGAGTTTCGTTTTGCGCTCACGAGAAGAGGGGTAGAAATGACTCGCGGGTTTCATCGTCGCACATCGATCCATGCGATTCGTTCGACCTGAGCGTTCGCGGACGTACGATTGGCGAAAGTGTGACGTGTGTCACAGCAACAACCCGTTCGGAGCGCCAAGATTCGTTTAGGTATGGTCATGCATCATGTGCGAAGAAGGGGATGCACAGGGAGAACGGGATGGGAGGGTTGCGGGCGGAGGATACCGACGATCCGATCCGACAAGCGAAGGAGGGAAGTGTATGAGAGAGGGAAGCGGGCATACGCGCTGGCGACTTCTGATCGGTGCGGTATGCCTGGCTCTCGCGGTGAGTGTCCCGGCGATCG
>JBASOJ010000053.1:0-18026 GCA_049658145.1 Coriobacteriia bacterium | reverse complement strand
GCGCCGCTCGATGCCGACGAGCCCGCGCGGGTGGCCGAGGCGGTCGCACGGCTGGGTCTGCGGCACGCCGTGGTCACCATGGTCACGCGAGACGACCTCGGTGATGGCGCCTCCGGTCATGTGGCCGCGACGATCGCGGCGATCCGCCGCGTGGGGTCCGGGGTGGCGGTCGAGGTGCTGGTGAGCGACTTCGGCGGGGATGAGGCCGCGATCGACGCGGTCGTGGATGCCGCGCCCGACGTCTTCAACCACAATCTCGAGACGGTCCCGCGTTTGTATGCCGAGGTCCGGCCCGGTGCAAGTTACGAGCGCAGTCTGGGCGTTCTCGAGCGCGTGAAGGAGCGGGTGCCCGAGATGCCCACCAAGTCGGGTCTCATGCTCGGCCTCGGAGAGACGCACGACGAGGTCGTTGCGGTGATGCGCGATCTGCGCGCGGCCGGCTGCGACCTGCTCACGCTCGGCCAGTACCTGCGACCGAGCGCGAGGCATCTGCCGGTGGCCGAGTTCGTGACGCCAGAAGCGTTCGCGGCGCTCGCGCGTGAGGGCAGGCGCGTGGGTTTCGCGGGTGTGGCGAGCGCGCCGTTCGTGCGCTCGAGTTACCATGCGGCCGAATTGGCCGCGGGCGGGGAGCGCGCCTAGACTTCCGGGAAGGCCGGCGTGGCTGTGCGATCGCGCCCTGCCGTCTTGGCGGCATGCAGCGAGCGGTCGGCGGCGGCAAGCAGGTTCTCTATGCGCCGCGGGGGTGCGCCTGCCGGATCCCGGGCGATGGTGCCGCCGATGCTCACGCTCAACGGGATGTGCACGCCGTCTGAGCTGCGCACATCGAGCTCGTGCACGGTGGCGTTGATGCGGCCGCACAGCTCCGTGTACTCCTCGGTATCCGTCTCGGGGGCGATCACCGCGAACTCGTCGCCGCCGTAGCGCAGGACCAGATCGGAGGCGCGGGTGGCCTTCCGTAGAGCGGTCGCCACCGCCTGCAACGCCCTGTCACCGTCGGGGTGGCCGAACGTGTCGTTCACGGCTTTGAAGCAGTCGATGTCGATGAGCAGCACTGTCAGCGCATGCCCGTACCGCGCCGACCAGGCCGCCCACTGAGGGAGGTGTGTCTCGAGCGCGCGCCGGTTGTACAGGCCGGTCAGCATATCGTGCGTGGCGTACACCGCAAGGCGCAGGTTGTCCCGCCACGTACGGGAGAGCGTGGTGGCCAGCAGGCCGGCGAGGGAGTCGGGCGTGAAGTGACGGCCGATGGCATCGACGAGCCGCTGGAGATGCGACTGGTACGAGACCTGGCGACGATCAGCGCGCGCGGGCTCGGTGAGGTCGATGAGCTCGCTGAACACCGGGTCGATCATGTAGAACTCGAGACGGGCTGCGAGCGCGAGCATGCCGTCGATCGAGAGGCGCTCGAGGTGCTCGATGCTGATTGATTCGAGTTCCTGGTGAAGCTCCTCGAGCCGCTCGGTGAGTTCGTCGGTGTCGTTCACCAGATCGGGGAGCAGCCCCTGCTCCCACGCCTCGATGAGCTGCTGCCACCAGCCCGTGTGCTCGGCCTCGTCTCGGCCGAGCTGCTCGAACGTCGCACGAAGTCCGGGTTCGGGGCAGACGGATGCGAGTTCGGTGTAGAGCCGCTCGGCATGTTCGTCCATCTTCACGCAGAGTTGCAGGATCTCGTGCACGTCACTGCCCCCTCGGTCGCCTGATATGTTCATCCCCGAGAACCGACGGGCGGTAGCACGGCGGCGAAGCCAGTCCCTTCGGACTGCTACCATGACCCTATGGTATGGGAGCCTCGCAGATATCGCCAGGGTGCGGAGTCGTCGGGCCTCGTCACGTTCGAGGTCGTGCACGGCGAGACCGACCTCATGGTGAGCGCGCTTTCGGACTGTTCGGCCGAGGCCGCCACGGCAGTCGCCGCACTGCGCGCGGACCTGGAGTCGTATATCGGCGCCAACCCGCGGTTCGCGGAGAGCTTCGTGCCAGTGGGGGTAGCGCACGATGCGCCGGAGATCGTCCGGGCGATGGCTGACGCGGGCGCGGCAGCCGGCGTAGGCCCGATGGCGGCTGTGGCCGGTGCCGTGGCCGAACGTGTCGCGCGCGCTCTGCTGCCGGTCTCGCCGGAGGTGCTGGTTGAGAACGGCGGTGATCTCTTCGTGGCTGGCGCGGTCGATCGTCGCGTCCTGCTCCTCGCGGGCGAGTCACCCTTGTCGGGGCGTCTGGCGCTCGTGCTCGCCGCCGCATCGCTTCCCTGTGCGGTCTGCACGTCGTCGGGCAGAGTGGGGCATAGTGTGAGCCTCGGCGGAGCGCACGCGGTGACGGTGCTCGCCACCGAGGGTGCCGTAGCCGACGCCGCCGCGACCGCGGCGGGCAACCTGGTGCACGGCCCGGGCGATGTGGAGCGCGCTCTCGAACGGGCGCTGGCGGTGCCCGGCGTGCGGGGCGCGGTGATCGTCACGGGCGACACCGTCGGAGCGCTCGGCGATGTGACGCTCGCACCGGTGGAGGGATGAGGCCCGCGCTGCCGCTATGATGTCGGACATGCGCGCGACCGCGGACTGTCGAAGCGCTTGATGAGAGGGGACTGCGATGGATAGCATCGACGAACTGGATATGTTCGAGGCGGACCGGCGGCTTGCGCTGTACAACGAGTACCGCGACGCCGCGAGTCTGTTCAAGTACTACATCGAGACCGAACTGCGCGCGTATCTCGCCAATGGCGTGGACGTCGAGCCGGTGGCCGCCCCGGGCGGCACGTACTTCAAGGTCACGCTCACCGACGTCTGGATCTACGAGGCCGAGCGCATCAACCGCTTCGTGCCCGAGACGGTCATCTACTCGGTGAACGACGTGCACGTCCAGACGCTCAAGGCCGAGGAGTAGAGCTGCACATGTGCGCAGAAGGTGTACGCGTTCCCGGGTCGCGCGACGAGGCGGACCTGCGCGCCGAGAAGCTGCGCGCCGAGATCCGCCACCATGCGTGGCGCTACTACGCACTCGATGCGCCCGAGATCTCGGATGCGGCGTACGACGCACTCGTGCGTGAACTCGAGGCGATCGAGGAGGCGTACCCAGACCTCGTCACATCCGACTCGCCGACGCAGCGTGTGGGCGCGCCGCCGCTCGAGGCGTTCGCGCCGGTCACACACGCGCGGCGGATGTACTCGCTCGACAACGCGATGGACCTCGGCGAGCTCGATGCGTGGCTTGAGCGGGTGGCGCGTGAGGCCGCAGGGCGCGAGTTCGGGTTCATGTGCGAGCTCAAGATCGACGGGAGCTCTCTCGCACTCACGTACGACGATGGCGAACTGGTGCGGGCGGCCACTCGCGGCGATGGCACCACGGGTGAGGACGTCACCGTCAACGCCCGCACCATCAAGAGCGTGCCGCTCAGGCTGGCGAACGGCTCTCCGCCCGCGCGCCTCGAGGTGCGCGGCGAGGTCTATATGCCGAAGGTGAGTTTCGAGCGCCTCAACGAGGAGCAGGAGGCGGCGGGTCAGCCGCCCTACGCCAATCCGCGCAACGCCGCTGCCGGCGCTGTCCGCCAGAAGGACCCTGCGGTGACCGCCTCGCGCGATCTAGCCACGTTCATGTACCAGATGGTCGAGGCCCGCGCGCTCGGTGTGTCGAGCCAGCGGCAGGCGCTTCAGTGGCTGCGGGATGCGGGCTTCCGGGTGAATCCGGATGTCGCGTTCTGCGCCACACCGCAGGAGGTCCACGCATACTGCGAGCACGCCATCGTCCGCCGCGGCGAGCTGCCGTACGAGATCGACGGCGTGGTGGTGAAGGTGGACTCCTTCGCTCTGCAAGACGAGCTCGGCTACACCTCCAAGGCCCCCCGCTGGGCGATCGCGTTCAAGTTCCCGCCCGAGGAGAAGACCACCGTGCTCCGGGACATCCGGGTGCAAGTGGGCCGCACGGGTGCGCTCACGCCGGTGGCCGAGTTCGACCCGGTGCTCGTGGCCGGTTCGACGATAGCCCGTGCGACACTCCACAACGAGGACGAGATCCGGCGCAAGGGCGTGCGCATCGGCGACACGATCATCGTGCGCAAGGCAGGCGACGTGATCCCCGAGGTCGTCGGGCCGGTCGAGCGCCTCCGCGACGGCAGCGAGCGCGAGTGGCGCATGCCTGCCGAGTGCCCGAGCTGCGGCAGCCCCGTGTGGCGCGAGGAGGGCGAGGTGGTGCCGCGCTGCACGAACGCCGGCTGCCCGGCGCAGCGGCTCGAGCGGCTCGGCCACTGGGCGTCACGCGGCGCGCTCGACATCGAGGGCATGGGGGTCGAGATCGTCACACGCCTCGTCGAGCAGGGACTGCTGCACGATGTGGCGGACTACTACTCGCTCACGCACGATCAGCTCGCGGCACTCGACCTCGGCCGGGTCAAGAAGGACGGCACCCCCGTGCTTCTCGGCGAGACGATGGCGGCCAAGCTCATGGCGAGCATCGAGGCGAGCAAGGAGCGGCCACTGGCGCGGCTGCTTTTCGGCCTCGGCATCCGCCACGTCGGATCCACCGTGGCCGAGGCGCTGGCCGGCGCGTTCGGCTCACTCGACGCGCTGCTTGCGGCTTCCGAGACCGAGCTTGCCGAAGTCGAGCAGGTGGGGCCGAAGATCGCCGAATCGGTACGCGCGTTCGCCGACAACCCCGAGAACCTCGTGATCGTGTGCAGGTTGCAGGCGGCCGGTGTGCGGATCGCCGAGGAGCGGCGCGCGCCGGAGCGTGAGCAGACGCTGGCGGGTACCACCTGGGTGCTCACGGGCGCACTCGAAGGCTTCACGAGGGATGCGGCGGGTGCGGCGCTCAAGGCGCTCGGCGCGAAGGTGGCGGGCAGCGTCAGCAAGAAGACATCGTACGTGGTCGTAGGCGCCGATCCGGGCAGCAAGTACACCACAGCGCTCGAACTCGGCGTGCGCGTGCTTTCCGAAGCCGAACTCGCGGCGACACTCGAACACGGCGTGGTGCCGGAGGCCACCGAATGACGATGTGGCCGGCGCGCGACGGCGCAAAGGTGTTCACACGATGAAGCAGGGGCCGCCTCTCAATCTCGACCCGCGCGCCTGTGACCGGTGTGGTGCGTGCGAGTCCGCGTGTCCGCACGGTGCGCTCAAGGTCGGGCGTACATATCTCAAGGTGGACTGGCAGCGCTGTGACGCGTGCGGCGCTTGTGCACGCGTATGCGGTCGCCGGGCGATCGTGATGCGTGAGGGCGGCGGCAGGCGCGCCACAGGCGCGGGGACACAGCCCACTCACCCCAAGCCGGTCCCCCGGCGCAGCACGGAGACGCCGCGCAGTCGCAGTGCGGCGGCGGTCGCGTCCCGGGTGAAGCCTGTCCGTCCCGCGCCCGAGCTGAAGGGCGGGAAGCGCGGGGGCTTCCAGTGGACGCTGCTCGAGGCCACGGCGATGCTTTCGGTCACCTTCTCGGCCTTCACCGCGAAGGAGACGGTCTCGCTCCTGCCGGCGTTCGAGGCGATGTCTGACGAGCTCGAGATCCCGCTGCGCATCGGGATGCTGGCGCTCTACTACGCGGTGCAGATCGCCGTGATCGTGTGGCTCGTCCGCCGGCGGGACGGCGATCCGGCTTCCGCCCTGGGCCTGCGCGTGCCCGGCGCGAGCGTCAGGCACGCGCTCACCTCGGCGGGGCTGGTCGTCGTTGCCCTGGTGGTGACGCGCCTGCTCGCATCGTTGTACGCATACACGACCCGTGCCATGGGCCTGATGCCCTCGGCGTCGACGGATTTGACGGCACTCTTCGGTGCGAACGCGTCCGGCCTGGTGCTCGCGATCCTCATGGTCGTGGTGGTCGGTCCACTCGTGGAGGAGGCCGTCTTCCGGGGCGCGCTGCTCGAAGGTCTGGCCGCCCGTTTCGGCACGTGGCCCGCGATCGTCGCGCAGGCGCTCCTGTTCGCCGCGTTCCACCGCAGCCTTTGGTCGCTTCTTCCCATGTTCGTGCTGGGCGTGGCGCTCGGCTGGCTTGCGCATGCGCGTGAAGGGTTGTGGCCGTCGATCGTCGTTCACGCGCTCTACAACGCGATCACCGTGGCCGCCGCGTTCCTCGTGGCGGGGGTGTGACACTCGCGCCGAACACCCGCGTGGTGACCGCCGTGTCGGGTATCATGTAACGCGTTCCCGAGGGCGGGCGTGATGTCCCGCGCTCCGACCCCGTATGGAGGCACGCCTCATGGCGATCACCGAGTCCGACGTGCGCCACGTCGCCCTGCTCGCCCGGCTCGCGCTCACCGACGAGCAGATAGCTACGCTCACAGCTGAGCTCGGCGCCGTTCTCGGCCACATCGATGAGCTGCAGCGGCTCGACCTGGCGGGCGTGGAGCCCACCGCGCACCCGCTCGCGATGACCAACCGCACGCGGTCCGACGTGGTCGTCCCGGGCCTGACCCGCGAGCTCGCGCTGCTGAACGCGCCTGACACGGACGGCGCGGCGTTCCTCATCCCGGCCATCACCGGCGCGGGGGAGGAGTCGTGAGCATGATCGACCTCTCCGCACTCACCGCCCGCGAGGTGCAGGGCGGCATCGCATCCGGCGGCTTCTCGGCTCGCGAGGCCGCCGAGAGCGCCTACGCGCGCATCGAGGCGCTCGACGGCGACGTGCACGCCTTTCTGCAGCTGACGCCGGAGCTGGCGTTCGCCGCCGCCGACCGCGTGGATGCCGCGCGCGCCGCGGGCGAGGAGCTCCCGCCGCTCGCAGGCGTGCCCGCCGGCATCAAGGACAACATGAACCTCGTCGGCACGCGCACCACATGTGCGAGCCGCATCCTCGGCAACTACGAGAGCGTCTACGACTGCACTGCCGTCCGTCGGCTGCTCGACGCGGGCGCGTTGCCCATCGGCAAGTGCAACATGGACGAGTTCGCGTTCGGCTCCTCCACCGAGAACTCGGCGTACGGTCCCACCCGTAACCCGTGGGATCTCGATCGCGTGCCGGGTGGTTCGAGCGGCGGCAGCGCTGCGTGCGTGGCCGCGGGCATGGCGAGCATCTCGCTCGGGAGCGACACGGGTGGATCGATCCGTCAGCCCGGAGCCCTCACCGGCACCGTCGGTCTCAAGCCCACCTACGGGCGGGTCAGCCGTTACGGCGTGGTCGCGTTCGGCTCGTCGCTCGACCAGATCGGGCCCTTCGGCAAGACGGTCGACGATGTGGCGCTCGCACTCGAGGCGATCGCGGGTGTCGATCCCATGGACGCCACGTCTTCTCCCGAGCCCGTGGAGGCGTACGCGCAGGCGCTCGGACGCGGCGCGCAGGGGCTGCGCGTGGGCATCGTGCGTGACATGCTCGAGTCCGAAGGCTGCGGCGAGGAGATCCGCCGGGTCGTGCATTCAGCCGCCGAGACGTTCGCCGCACTCGGTGCCGAGGTGGGCGAGGTCGACCTCCCGAGCGCGAGGCATGGTATCGCCGCGTACTACATCATCGGTCCGGCCGAGGCCTCCTCGAACCTCGCGCGGTTCGACGGCATCCGCTACGGACGGCGCGTCGCCGACGCCGAGGACGTGATCGACCTGTATATGCGGTCACGTGCCGAAGGTTTCGGCCCCGAGACCATCCGCCGCATCATGCTCGGCACCTACGCCCTCTCCGCCGGCTACTACGACGCGTACTACGGGCAGGCGCAGAAGGCGCGCACGCGCATCATCGAGGATTTCCGGGCCGCGTTCGAGCGCTTCGACGTGCTCCTCACGCCCTCCACGCCCGAGGTGGCGTTCCGCTTCGGCGAGAAGTCCGACCCGTACACGATGTACCTCAACGACTACTACACGATCCCGGTGAACCTCGCCGGCAACTGTGCCGTGAGCGTGCCGTCGGGGCTGTGCACGACCACCGGCATGCCGATGGGCCTCCAGATCATAGGCGACTACTTCGCCGAGTCGACGCTGCTGCGCGCCGCGGCCGCTTTTGAGGAGGCCACCCAGTTCGAGCCGGTGCCCCCTCTGGTGCGCGCGCTCACGGGCGCGGAAGGCGGTGAGTAGCGTGGCGAAGGACCGCCTTGCCGAGGTGCTCGAGCGCTACGAGGCCGTCATCGGCCTCGAGATCCACACGGAGATCACCGCGTCGAACACGAAGATGTTCTGCGGCTGTCCGGTGGCCTTCGGCGGCGAGCCGAACACGCGTGTGTGCCCGGTCTGCCTCGGCCTGCCCGGCGCGCTGCCGGTTCCCAACGAGGCCGCGATCGAGTGGACCGTGCTCGCGGGGTTGGCCACCGACTGCGACATCGCGCTGTGGAGCCAGTTCCACCGCAAGCAGTACTTCTATCCCGACATGCCGAAGGACTACCAGATCTCGCAGTACGACCTGCCGTTCTGCTCGGGTGGGGCGCTCGAGGTCGAAGTCGACGGCGACGGCGTTTCCCAGCGCGTAGACCTCGGCGGTGCGGTCGCGGCCGTGGGGCCTGCGGCGCAGCCCGATGGCGGCGGGTATCGCACCACCATCGGCATCACGCGCATCCACCTCGAGGAGGACACCGGCAAGATGGTGCACGTCGGTGGCAGCGAGGGCCGCATCGCGGGCGCAACCCATTCGCTCGTGGACTTCAACCGTGCCGGAACGCCGCTCATGGAGCTCGTGAGCGAGCCGGACATCCGCACGCCGGAAGAGGCGCGGCGCTTCGCGCAGAAGCTGCGCTCGATCTGGCTCGCCCTCGGCGTGAGCGACTGCAATATGGAGGAGGGCTCGATGCGGGTGGACGGCAACGTCTCCGTCCGCTCTCGCGGTGAGACCGGGCTCGGCACCAAGAGCGAAGTCAAGAACATGAACTCGTTCAAGTCGCTCCACGATGCGCTCGCCTACGAGATCGTGCGTCAGGCAGACCTCCTCGATGCGGGGGAGGCCGTCGTGCAGGAGACGCGTCACTGGGACGCCGGCGCCAAACGCACGAGCTCGCTGCGCAGCAAGGAGGAGGCGCACGACTACCGGTACTTCCCCGAGCCCGACATGGTGCCGTTCAGCTTCGATCCCGAGTGGGTCGCGTCGTTAGCCGAGAAGCTGCCCGAGCTGCCGGACGCGCGCCGCATCCGCTACATGACCGGCCTCTCGCTCCCCAAGCACGACGCGGCGCTGCTGGCCGCCGACTTCGCGCAGGCACGTTTCTTCGAGGAGACGGTGGCGATCGCCGGCGTGGATCGCGCGAAGCAGGTCGCCAACTGGATGCTCGGCGATCTTGCAGCGCTACTGAACGCCGAGGGTATCGACGTCTCCGCGTCGCGTGTGACGCCGGCGATGCTCGCCGAGCTCGTGGGACTCGTGGAGGACGGGACCATCTCGGGCAAGCAGGCCAAGGAGGTCTTCGCGGACATGGCCGCTACCGGGGACGCGCCGGGTGCGATCGTCGAGGCACGTGGCATGCGGCAGGTCTCGGACACGTCCGCGATCGAGCCGGTCGTGCGTGGGGTGCTGGATGCGAACCCCGACGAGGTCGCGAGCTACCGTGCCGGGAAGACCGGGCTGATCGGCTTCTTCGTCGGCGCCGTGATGCGCGAGATGCGCGGACAGGGTAATCCGAAGGTGATCAACGAGGTCCTGACGCGGATGCTCGGGGAATAGCCCGGACTGTCCGAACGCCCCGCGGCGTGTGCAATATCCCGTTGGGCCCCGTAAGGAACCGTTGCGGCGCCAATTGCGACCGTACATCAGGGAATAGCAGCCGTTCAGCGGGAGATGGGACATTTCGGGAAATCGCACTTGCGGGCGGTATCAGCATGGCGTAGAGTCACAGTTGTCCCGAGAGGTTGAGCGGGCGAACCGCGAAAGGTAGCGTACCAGTAGCTGCCGGCGGGGTGTGCAGGCGGAAGGCTTCGCGCAAGCTGGCCGGAGGCTCGTAGGCCCCAAGGGTGTGAAATGGGAAGCTGCGGAGTAGTGAGTCGTCGGCGAGGTCTCTCGGGACACTTCTATTCTGAGAACCGTCTCCCGAGACGATCATCGCCTTCGGATACGAAGTGACCCCGCGCCACCATACGGTGAGGCGGGGTCTTCTCGTGTCAGGCGGCCCGAGCGTGGCGGCCGGCTGCAGTACGTGCCGTGCTAGTGGCGACCGGGGATGATCGATCGCACCTGACGCTCACCCACGCCCTTGAGCACCTGCGCTCGTGCGATGGGATCGAGCGAGGCGAGTTCGGCCTCGATGAGCTCCTCGGTCTCGGCGATGCGCTCGCTGCGGGTGTCCAGTCCCACGTCGGCGAGCATGATGATGCCCGCGCCGATGAGTGCGCCGGGGATGGCCCACACGAAGAATCCGCGGCGGCCGCGGAGCAGCATGAGCGCTCCGGCTACGATGCCCACCGCGATCATCCCGGCGCCGGCGCCTCCCTCGGAGCGCACGTTCTCGGGAATCGAATCGCGCCACTCCTCGATCGCGTTCCTGACGTCCATGACGCTGTCCCTTCGTCGGATCTCCTGCAGGCTATGTTCCCGAACATGGCCCCACCCTGGCAAGATGCCGCGGTCTGCTGCGGTACACTCGTCCCGACAGCACGCGGGAAGGGGCCCTAGTGGAGCCGAAGGACGCGCCGGGGCCGTGGTCGCCCGGCCGACGCAGCGTGATCTCGTGGCTCCTGTACGACCTGGCGAACACCACGTTCGCGCTCGGCGTCGGCAGCCGGTACTTCGGACCCTGGCTCATCGAGGATCGCGGCGGCGCCGACTGGCAGCTCTCGGCGACGATCATCGTGGCGATGGTCGCGGTCATCGTGCTCGGACCGTGGATCGGGGCGCTCTCGGATCATCACGGAACCCGTCGGCCGTTTCTCGTGGGTGCGACGCTCGTATGCGTGGGCGCGACGGCGCTGCTGGCCACCTGGGGCGTGGTCCCGTCGCTCGTCTTCTACGCGATCGGTACGGTCGGGTTCCACTGCGGAACGGTCGTCTACGACGCGATGCTCCCCGATGTGAGCACGCCGGAGTCAGCCGGCAGGATATCGGGGCTTGGGGTGGCGATCGGCTACTCGGGCTCGGCCATCGCGCTCGGCCTCGGCATGTGGCTGCTTCCGCTGTACGGCTACGCCGCTGTGTTCCGCGCGCTCGCGGTCGCATTCCTCGTCTTCGCGCTGCCGGCGTTCGTCTGGGTGCGCGAGCGCCCGCGGCCGAAACGCGAGGGCAAACCGCCGGGGATCCTGGACTCGCCTGCCACGATGGTGCGCGCGTGGCGAGCGGCCGCGGGTCACCCGGGCGTGGTGCGGTTCCTCATCGGGCGATTCCTCTACACCGATGCGATCAACACGGTGTTCCTCTTCAACGCGATCTTCGCGAAGCTCGAGATGGGCTTTACGGACGCGCAGACCGACCGCCTCGCCTTGCTCGGCATCGTGTGTGCCGGGCTCGGGGCGGTGATCGCAGGACGGGTGGTGGACAGCGTCGGGCCGAAGAAGGTGCTCGACTTCGCGCTCTACGCGCAGATCGGCGGCCTCGTCTCAGCCGTCTTCGCGGGCGCCACCGGCGTACAGAGCGTCGGCTGGCTTGTGGCGGTCGGGGGCGGCGTCGGCATCGGCGCAGCGTGGGCCTCGGACCGCGTGCTCATGACGCGCCTTACGCCCGATCACCTGTTGGGTGAGTTCTTCGGCCTGTACGCGACGGTCGGGCGGTTCGCGACCGTTCTCGGACCGCTCGTGTGGGCGCTGGTTGCCGATGGGCTCGGACTGGGGCGGACGGTCGCCCTGGCGTCCCTCGGACTGTTCATCGTGGCGGCGCGCATCGTGCTTCAAGGTGTCCGCGACGATCGTCCGACCGCAGAGGCGGCCTTGTAACAACCGTGGCGGTTCGGCTGAGGGCGTGCGTGCGCTACACTCGCTCCGCAACCTGAGCCACGATCGAGAGGCCTCCGCATGTCCCGCTATCCACTCGCCGATACCGCCCTCGCGTGCCTCATCGAGCGGACCGCCGCGGCCGAACTGTGCGCGTGGATCGACGACGCGCGCGAGACCGGCGTGTACCCGGACGCGGAGTTCTTCCGGGTCGGCGGCGGCGCGGCGGTATGGTTCTCTCCCGGCAACGTGGTCAACGGCTCGTTCGGCCTCGGCGTGGATCGCGCGGTCGAGCAGGAGGAAGTGGCCGCGATGATCGCGTTCTTCGCGGAGCACGGCATGGCCGCCAAGACCGGCGTCTGTCCGCACGCGGACCCCTCGCTCCTGCGTTGGCTGGCCGAGGCGGGGTTCGTCGCCACCGGCTTCGAGACGGTTCTCTGCCAGCCGCTGCCCCTGGCCGATCCCGGCCCGGTGGCCGAAGGGGTCGAGGTGCGCATTGCCGCGACTGACCAGGAGCGCGCGATGTGGGCGGATCTCGAGGCGCGGGGATTCACGGAGGACAAGGCCACCCCCGCCGATCACGAGCTCGCGCGCGCGATCTCGCGGCGGACGGATGCGTCGCCGTTCGTCGGCTACCTCGACGGCGAGCCCGCAGGCACCGGGATGGTGACGTTCGCCGGGGGGATTGCGTTCTTCAACGGTGACTCCACGCTGCCGTCGGCGCGTAATCGAGGCGTACAGAGCTCGATCCTCGCCGAGCGGCTGCGCCATGCGGGGTCGATGGGCTGCGATCTTGCGGTGATCGAGGCGACGCCGGGAGGGACGTCCCAGCGCAACCAGATTCGCGCCGGGTTCCGCGTCGTCTATACGAGGGTGAGTCTGGAGCAGCCGCCGCGCCGGTGATGGGCGCTCGGCTATACTTCGAAGGACTGTCAGCAACCCCCGGGAGGTCACCGATGTCCGATCGTCCTACTGTCGCGTTCGTCGGCACCGGGGTCATGGGCGCCTCGATGGCCGGTCACCTTATGGACGCGGGCTACCCGTTGGTGGTCTTCAACCGCACGATCGCCAAGGCGCAGCCGCTGCTCGACCGCGGTGCACGATCCGCAGCGACCGCGGGCGATGCGGCCGCGCATGCGGACATCACGATCACGATGGTCGGCTATCCGTATGACGTCGAGGAGATCTACCTCGGCGAGGGCGGGATCATCGACCGTGCGCCCGATGGCGCGCTGCTGATCGACATGACCACGTCCACGCCGACGCTTGCCGTGAAGATCGAGGCAGCCGCGGTTGCGCGAGGGCTGTCCGCTCTCGACGCGCCGGTCTCTGGTGGCGACGTCGGGGCACGGAACGCCACGCTCACGATCATGGCGGGGGGCTCGGATGGGGCGTTCCGGAGGGCGATGCCGCTCTTCGAAGTCATGGGCAAGACGCAGACCCTCATGGGCGGACCCGGTGCCGGGCAGCACACCAAGATGGCGAACCAGATCGGCATCGCCGGCACGATGCTCGGCCTTATCGAGGCGCTGGAGTATGCCAAGGCGGCCGGGCTGGACCTCGAGCGCACGCACACGGCGCTCTCCGGCGGAGGCGCCAACTCCTGGTCGTGGGGCGCGTACGGCCCGCGCATCCTGAGTGGCGACTTCGAGCCCGGGTTCTTCGTGAAGCACTTCGTGAAGGACCTGCGCATCGCCCTCGACGAATCGCGCGCGCTCGGTCTCGCGCTGCCGGGTCTCGAGCTGGCCGAGCGGCTGTACTCGCGGCTGCAGGATGCCGATGGCGCCGATCTCGGCACGCAGGCGTTGTGGCTGCTGTATGAACGGGGAGAACAGGAGTAGCGGCGCACTGCCGCGGCCTGCGGGCTCTGACGAAGGGGGACGACGATGAGTGACAGCGTGGGTGCCGGAGTGGCGACGCGGCTTGGGGAATTCGTTGCGACGCACGCCCAGACCGATACGGGAGGCACCTGGCAACTCGAGAGTAAGAAGATGCTCGAGATCCACCTCGCGGGTGGTCAGGTCTTCACCAAACTCGGTGCGATGGTGGCCTACTACGGCAACCTCACCTTCGAGCGAGCCGGCGCGGGAAGCGCCGGGAAGTTCCTCAAGACGATGGCCACCGGCGAAAAGGCGGCGACGACGAGAGTCACCGGCTCGGGCATCCTGTACTGCGCCGACCAGGGCAAGGAGATCTCCATCCTGTACCTGGAGAACGAGTCGATCTTCGTGAACGGCAGCGACTGCCTGGCCTACTCGGATTCGCTCGCCTGGGACATCGTGTTCACCGGCGGTGCGAGCATGATGGCGGGCGGGCTGTTCAGCCTCAAGCTCACCGGGACCGGCTACGTGGCCATCACCACCAACGGCAAGCCGCTGGTGCTGGGTGTCGGCCAGGGTCAGCCGCTGTTCACCGACCCGAACGCCACCGTGGCGTGGTCGGACGGAATGCAGACGTCGGTGAAGGCCGATGTGAACCTGAAGACGATGCTCGGCCGCGCGAGCGGCGAGACGTTCCAGATGCGATTCGACGGTCAGGGCTTCGTCGTGGTGCAGCCGTACGAGGAGATCGTGGCGGCAAGCGGCGGCGGCTCGTGAGCGTCGTTCCCGAGGAGGGTGCGCGCGCCACGATCGAGATCGTCGAGATCCAGGGGACCGGAGTCTGCTCGATCGGCCACCAGGTGGGAGACACCTGGACGGTCGACTCGGCGCTGGTGCCTGCAGGCATCTGCGGCTGGGCGTATGCGGCGATGTTGCCGTTCCTTCAGCCGTTACGCTTCGGCGGATCCTTCCCCTGGGAGGCCGAAGGCGAAGCGCTGGTGTGCTGCCCGGATCCGGCGAACCCGGTCGTGTTCCGGCTGAAGGTGGCCGAGTAAGGCACCGACACGGGTTGCTCCACGCTCGCTGTCCTCGGCGCACAGGCCGCGCCTGCGGAGGCTTCGCTTAGGAGCCCCCGCGTCAGCGCCGAGCACCACGCATGGCCGGAGACAGAAGGGCCGCCTGATTAGGCGGCCCTTCTGTGCGCAGAAGCAGGATGCGCTACTTCACTGTCACCGCGGTCGCGACTTCTTCGGCACCGGTGAAGAAGGGCTGATCCGGAGAGTTGACACGATCCATCATGTCGAACTCGAAGACGCCGGTCTCGCCACGGTCGGCGTGGATCGCCACGAAGAGTGTCTCGGTGAGCGGCAGCGGCTCGAGCTCGACGATCGCATCGAGGGTCTCGCCCGCCGCCATGTGCAGCAGTCCGACGCGGGCCCCGGGGGCGCCCTCGTCGTCGAGGTGCACGACGATCCAGGCGTCGGTGGGCGCGAGCGCGCGATCGACGGTGAGCGTGCCGGCGGACGCATCCTGGTCGGCCACCTCTATGGCAGCAGAGCCGGTCTCGGCCGTCACGCCGAACTCACGCACCGTGACGACGAGCGCGAGCTCCTTCTCGTCCACGAAGTACGGGCGGTCGGGGCTCATCTTCGCGTTCATCATGTCGAAGTCGAATTCGTCTCGCTCGCCGCGATCGGCGTGGACGGCGACGATGACCTTGGCGGTGGTCACGTCCTCCAGCTCGACCTTCACGTCGGTCGTCTCGCCCTTGCTGACGTGGGCGAGGCCCACGCGCATGCCGGGCTTGCCGTTGTCATCGAGGTGTACCACTATCCAGGCGTCGCCGGGGGCGAGCACGCGGTCGACCACGAGTTCGTCGGTGCCGAGCTGGTCTGCCTCGATTTCGAGCTGCGCGCTGTCTGCCGAAGCGACGTAGCCCCAGACGTCCGGATCGTCGCTCGTCTCCGCATCGGACGGGCTGGTGCATCCAGCGAGTGCCACGGTGCCGACAAGCATCGCCGCCAAGGCGGCGCGGGTCAGGGTGATCTTCATCGTTCCTGCCTCTCAAGGCGGGGAGCGTGCGCGCCCCGGTATCGTGTCGTCTCTAGGCGGATCTGGTCATGCTCGGGCGGAACCGGCGCAGCAGCAGCGAACTCGTGACGACGCTGACGCTGGAGAGCGCCATCGCGCCTCCCGCCAACTCGGGCTTCAGAAGGCCGAGTGCGGCGATCGGGATGCCAAGCGAGTTGTAGCCGAGTGCCCAGAAGAAGTTCTGGTGGATCTTCCTGATCGTGGCGCGTGAGAGCTCGATGGCGGTCACGACATCCCGCAGGTCGTTCTTGATCAGCACGATGCCGCCGGTCTCCATGGCGATATCGGTGCCAGCACCCATGGCGATACCCACGTCGGCCTGTGCCAGCGCCGGGGTGTCGTTGATGCCGTCGCCGACCATGGCCACCACGAGGCCACGCTCCTGGAGCTTGGCGACCTCTTCGGCCTTGTGCTCGGGGAGTACTTCGGCGAGTACGTGATCGGCGGGAATGCCGGCCTGCGCAGCGATCGCCTCGGCCGTGCGACGGTTGTCGCCGGTGATCATGAAGACCTCGACGCCGATCGCGCCGAGCCGCTCGACCGCTTCGGCCGAGTTCGGCTTGAGCGTGTCGGCCACCGCGATCATGCCGGCGAGCTTGGTCTTGCCGACGCCCACGAGCATCACGGTCTTGCCCTCGCTCTCAAGGGCGGCGATGCGCTCCTCGAAGCGGGTGATGTCGACGCCTTCGCGCGCCATCAGGCGCCGGTTGCCGAAGGCGACCCACGTGCCGGCGACCGTGCCCTCGACGCCGTGTCCGGGCACCGCGGCGAAGTCCTCGACCACCGGGAGGTGCAGTTCCTTCTCCTTCGCGCGGGCGATGATCGCCTCGGCGAGCGGGTGCTCGCTCTTGCGCTCGAGCGCTGCAGCGAGCATGAAGACGCGCTCAGGGTCGTGCCCGTCGGCGAGTTCGACGTCGGTCACTACGGGCTTGCCGTGCGTGAGCGTGCCGGTCTTGTCGAAGACGATGGCCTTGATCTTGTACGCGGTCTCGAGTGCCTCGCCGCTCTTGATGAGGATGCCGTTCTCGGCGCCCTTGCCCGTTCCCACCATGATGGCGGTCGGGGTGGCCAGGCCGAGCGCGCACGGGCACGCGATCACGACGACCGCGGTACCGGCGAGCAGCGCCTTGATGAACGGCGTGGCGTCCATGTAGAAGGACGGGTCCACGAAGTTCGGCACCACGAACAACCACACGAGGAAGGTGAGCACGGCCAGGCCGACCACCACGGGCACGAACACCGCGGAGATGCGGTCAGCGAAGCGCTGCACGGGGGCCTTCGAGCCCTGCGCATCTTCCACGAGCTTCACGATCTGGGCGAGCGCCGTGTCGGCGCCGACCTTCGTAGCGCGGAAGCGGAAGCTGCCGAGCTTGTTGAGCGTAGCGCCGATGACGGTATCGCCGGGCTGCTTCTCCACCGGAATCGACTCGCCGGTGAGCATGGACTCGTCCACCGCCGAGGCGCCTTCGAGCACGATGCCGTCCACCGGGACCTTCTCGCCCGGACGCACCACGACCGTGTCGCCCACGAGCACGTCCTCAACGGGCACGTCCACCTCGAGGCCGTCGCGCACGATGCGCGCGGTCTTGGCGGCAAGGCCCATGAGCTTCTTGATGGCGTCACTCGTCTTGCCCTTGGCGCGCGCCTCGAGCAGCTTGCCGAGGATCACGAAGGTGAGCAGCAGCGCGCTCGTCTCGAAGAAGACAGGCTCCATCGCAAGTGCGGGGATGAAGGTGGCGGCGAGGCTGTAGAAGTACGCCGCCGATGTGCCGATGGCCACGAGCGTGTCCATGTTCCCGGTGCGCCGCCTGAGCGCGTGGTAGAAGCCCTTGTAGAACTGCGCGCCGGCGACGATCTGTACGGGGGTGGCGAGCGCGAAGCCGATGTACTTGAAGACCATCATCGGGTCCCAGGCACCGCCGAAGGTGTTGGCGAGCCAGGTGGCTACCGCGAGCGGTACGGCCTCCATGAGCGACGGGATCATGAGCAGCAGCAGCGGCAGCGAGAGCGCGAGCGAGAAGACGAAGAGCCGCTTCTGCCCGCGGATGTGCGCTTGCTGTGCCTCCCGCTGGGCGTCGCCGCCCTCGCCGGGCGCGGCGTCCTCGTCGCGCGGGACAGCGTCGTAGCCGGCGTTACGGATGGCGCTCACGATGTCATCGACACCGAGCGTGTGCGGGTCGTAGCTGACGTTCGCGGTCTCGTTCGCGAGGTTCACGACCGCGCTGCCGATGCCGGGCGTGCGCTGGAGCGTACGCTCGATCACGGCCTGGCACGACGAGCACGTCATGCCGATGATGCCGAGCTGTGCGGTGGCGGTGGCCGCTGCCGCGCTCGCCGCCATGATGGCGGGGTCGGGCTTCGGCGGGACGACCGGGC
>JBASOJ010000052.1:0-27071 GCA_049658145.1 Coriobacteriia bacterium | reverse complement strand
CCGCCAACCCGCTCACACCCACCTCGGCTGCCGCAAGCGGCATCGTGGTCTGCATCGACCCCGGTCACCAGGCGCAGGCCAACACCGGCCAGGAGCCGGTGGGCCCGGGTGCCGCCGAGACGAAGGCGAAGGTCTCCGCCGGCGCCACAGGCGTGGTGACGCGCCAGACCGAGTACGCGCTCAACCTCGCGCTCGGGCTTAAGGTGAAGGAGCGCCTCGAGCGCTACGGCGTCACCGTGGTGATGACGCGCTCCACCAACGCGGTGGACATCTCCAACGCGCAGCGCGCGCAGGTGGCCAACGAGTCCGGCGCTGACCTCTTCCTGCGCGTGCACGCCGACTCCAACACCAACGCCGACATCAGCGGCATCTCCACCCTCTACCCGGCCGGCAACGACTGGGTGGCGCCCATCCGCGCCGAGAGCCTCAAGGCCGCAAGCCTCCTCCACGCCCAGATGATCGCGTCTTCCGGCGCCACTGACCGCGGCGTGAAGGCCCGCGCGGACCTCTCCGGCTTCAACTGGGCCACCGTGCCGAGCGTGCTCGTGGAGGTGGGCTTCCTCTCCAACCCGAACGACGACAAGCAGCTCGCAGACGCCGCCTACCAGGACCGCCTGGCCGACGGCATCGCACGCGGCGTGCTCACGTACCTGGGGGTGACCGAGTAGTGGCGAAGAAGTCCAACCACAGGCCGCCCAAGAGCCGGCGGCATCCGGTGCTGGTGGCCGCGGGCGCCATCGCGGTGATCGTTGCCGCCGCGGCGCTCCTCGCGCAGGCTGGCGTGCTGGGTTCTCGAGGCGTGCCCGCCGACGCGCTCAGCCGCGTGCTCATCGTGGCGGCGTCTCCCGACGAGAACGGCAGCGTGGTGGGCCAGATCGTGATGATCGCCGATGTCACTGCACAGCCGGCCGCACTCGAGCCGGTGAGCCCTGCGCTCGCCGTCTCCATCCCCGGTACCACGTATGACACGCTCGCCGACGCGTACCCGTTCGGCGGGGGAGCGGGCACCGCCGAAGCGCTCGCCCGCGCGCGCGACGAGGAGCCGCTGCCGTACGTGGCGATCAGCGCCAGTGAGCTTACCGATGCCGTTGATGCGGCGGGTGGCATGCGCGTGACGCTGCCGGAGGCGATGAGCGTCTTTGACGGCACCGACCTCTTCACGTTCAAGGCGGGGACGCAGACGCTCACCGCCGCGCGGCTCTCCGCGGTGCTCAAGGGAGCGCCCTATCTCGCCGATAGGGAGCGAGAAGCGCTCGACGCGTCGCTCGCCGAGGGGCTTGCGGTTGTTCTGTCCGCCGAGCCGGGGGTACTGACCGGGGCGACCCGCACCGATCTTGCTCCCGATGCATTGGAGCGTCTGGCAGCGGCGATGTAGCGCACAGAACCGTATCGGCGTTGCATGAACGAACGCCGTGATGTAACGTAACCCGTGGTGCGCGCGTCCAACGGTGCGCTGGATGCTGTCTTTAGGGGAGATGACTGATGTCGGATGGGTTGCAGGCTACTGATGAGGTCAAGAAGAGCCGCAAGGGACTGATCGGCGCGCTCGTGGCGCTCGTGCTCGTAGTCGGCGGCATCTCCGCTGCCTACCTCACCGAGTTCGGCCCGTTCGCGCCCGAGGAGCCCGAGGTCGTGGAGTCCACGCCCGCCGAGCCCGTGGAAGCCGAAGAGGAAGAGGCCGAGGAGGAAGTCACCCCGGTGGCTAGCCCCGCAACCGTGCCGCTGCCGCCGGCCGACGCCCAGGAAGCGATGTACTGGGAGCAGGTGGCGAGCGCCGACACGATCGAGGACCTCGTGAACGACAGGTTCGCCTCGTTCGCGCTCAGCCAGGTGACCACCACCGGCGACAAGGCCGACGTCCGCGTTGTGGGCACCTACCGCCAGGGCGGCACCTACGGTGGGTGGCTGCTCCTCAACCAGTACGAGGGCGCCTGGTACTTCACCATGATCACCGCCGATCCGCACGACCTCGTCACGCCGGATCTGGGCGACCCGGACGCCGATGTGATGAAGGCGATCGCGGAGCAGCAGGCGGCCAACCAGGACGTGTATACCGCGATCCTCGACGGTACCTATGACACGCTCACTGTCACCCGTGTGACCAAGGGCTCCGGCACCGCGATGGCCGATGTGGAGCTCTCCAAGGCGGGCGGCACGCCCACCAAGGGGCAGATCTCGTTCATCAGCGAGGACAACGGCACCGGTACGCAGTGGTTCATCACCGCCTTCACGAAGTAGCGGGCCCGTACGGGTCCTGAACGGTTTGTTCGGCCGCGCATCCCCCCTGATGTGCGGCCGAACGCTGTACTATGATGCAGACCGCTCTGCCGAGCTCAGGGAGCCTGCGTGGAAGAACTGGATCTTCGCGACTATCTGAACGTGATCATGGCCCGCCGGTGGGTGATCATTCGCACCGCGCTTCTGGTGACGATCGTGGCGCTTGTGTGGAGCGTGTTGCAGCCGCCGGTCTACGAGGGTCAGACCAAGCTGCTCATCTCCGAGACCGGCTCCGGCTCCGACATCTTCAGCAGCCTGGGGCTCGAGTACTCGAGCCAGGCCGAGCGCGGCCTGCAGACGCAGGTGCAGCTCATGCAGGTGCGTCCGCTGCTCGAGAACACCATCCGCACGCTCGAGCTGGGCATATCGCCCGAGACGCTCGCCGGCCGCGTGGAGGTTACCGCGGTGGGGCAGACCAACATCGTCACGGTGATGGCGCGCGATGGCGACCCCGAGCAGGCTGCGGCGATCGCCAACACGCTCGCCGAGGAGTTCGTCACCTGGAGCCGCGAGTATCGGCGCGAGAGCATCACCGAGGCCGCAGCAGAGGTGGAGACCCGCCTGGGTGTGGCCAAGGAGGAGATCCTCGACCTGGGCCGGAAGATCAGCGACGAGGGCAAGAGCGACGAGCTCGCAGCCGAGCTGGCCATCGCCACCGGCAACTACACCACACTCGCCGCCAAGCTCGAGGAGCTGCGCATCAGCGCACAACTGGAGACCGGCTCCGCGCGCGTGGTGAGCCCGGCCGTGGTTGCTGACGACCCGGTGGAGCCGAGCCCGCTGCGCAACACCGCGCTCGGGTTGGTGGTGGGCCTCGTCTTCGGGCTCGGGCTCGCGTTCCTCTACGAGTACCTCGATAACACGATCAAGAGTTCCGAGGAAGCCGAGAAGCTGCTGGGCGTGCCTGTGCTCGGGCTTATCCCGTCCGAGAAGTACGAGAAGGACGAGCGCCGGCGCGCGAGCATCCTCACGCACCCGTCCGGTGCGGCTGCCGAAGGCTACCGTGTGTTGCGCAACAACCTCGACTACATCAACTTCCAGCACGACATCAAGTCGCTGCTCATCACGAGCGCCGCGCCCGCCGAGGGCAAGAGCACGGTGGCCGCCAACCTTGCTGCAGGTCTTGCGCAGGCCGGCAAGAAGGTGGTGCTCGTGGCGTGCGACTTCCGCAAGCCCACCACCCAGCAGTTCTTCGGGGTGCGCAACCTGATCGGTCTCTCCGACGTGCTCACCGGTGCACACTCGCTCAAGAGCGCGCTGCAGAAGCCGATGGACGGCCTGGACCTGCTCGTGCTCACCAGCGGGAAGCTCCCGCCGAATCCGAGCGAGCTGCTCAGCAGCGAGCGCATGCGAGAGGCGCTGGAGGAGCTCAAGGAGTGGGCCGACTGGGTGATCATCGACACGCCGCCGCTCTTGGCGGTGGCCGACGGGGCCGCCGTTGCCCGCTACACCGACGGCGTGCTGCTCGTGACCAAGGCGATGAGCTCCACGCGCGAGGCTGTGAAGAAGGCCGGCGAGATGCTGGAGGCGGCCGGCGGTCGGCTGATCGGCTCTGTGGTGTGGGGGCTCGACTCCACCGGCTCGCGCGCCGGCTACGGCTACGGCACGGGCAAGTACGGCGGCTACTACTCGTACGCCGACTACTACAACGCGCCGGATGAGGACACGACGACCAAGCCGACGGCTCATCGGACGGGTGCGCAGCCCACGAACGTGTACATCCCGGCCAAGAGCCCGGGCAGGAAGTTCGCCGAGAGCGTGGGGCGCGTGACTACGGCGATTCTGGCGGTGCTGGCGGTAGCGGCGATCGCTGCGCTGGTGGTGTACTTCCTCGACCAGGCCATGGGTTGGGGAGTCGTATCGGGGCTGCTGGGCTGATTCACGCCTTCAACGCCTGAGGGAGGCACTTCGCACATGAGCATCTTTGCGGGCAAGACGTTGCTGATAACGGGCGGCACGGGCAGCTTTGCCCATGCCGTGGTGGACCGGTTCCTGGAACCGAAATCGAACAGAGCCGTGTGTTCTCCCGTGACGAACTCAAGCAAGACGATATGCGCCATCAGTATCAGCACCTCGCACCCGAAACGAGCGACAAGATTAAGTTCTACGTGGGCGATGTGCGCGATTCACAGTCGGTTGCCGATGCGATGCACGGCGTGGACTACGTGTTCCATGCGGCCGCGCTCAAGCAGGTGCCGTCGTGCCCGGGCGACGTCGACATGATCACGTTCATGTGGGCGAGCGAGGCGTTCGACCTCGAGAAGCCATATACGCACCACCTGACAGTCCAAGAATGAAGTGCACAAGCTGGGAGATGCGGGATGGGCTATGAGAGCGTGAGTTTCCCGCGCGGGACGGTATTCCTCGTGACGGGCGGTGCAGGCTTCATCGGGTCGAACCTGTGCGAAGCGCTGCTGAGGATGGGGCATGTCGTTCGGTGTCTGGATGACCTGTCGACAGGCAAGCAGGCGAACGTCGACCTGTTCCAGGATGACCCGAACTACGCGTTCGTTCGTGGCGATATCCGTGACCACGACACGTGCCTGTCAGCCTGCACTGGAGCAGACTACGTGCTGCACCAGGCGGCGTGGGGGAGCGTTCCCCGCAGCATCGAGTACCCGCTGGTGTACGAGGAGATCAATATCAGGGGCACGCTCAACATGATGGAGGCCGCCCGTGCGGCCAACGTTAAGGCGTTCGTGTACGCGTCGAGTTCGTCCGTCTATGGGGATGAGACGAGCCTTCCCAAACAAGAAGGTCAGGAAGGCGTGCTCTTGTCTCCCTATGCCGTCACCAAGAGGTCGGCCGAGGAGTACGGGAAGCTCTACACGAAGCTCTATGGGTTGCCGACATATGGCCTGCGATACTTTAATGTCTTTGGCAGGCGTCAGGATCCTGACGGGGCGTATGCGGCGGCGATACCCAAGTTCATCAGGCAGCTCATGAACGATGAAGCGCCGACAATCTACGGCGATGGCAAGCAGTCGCGCGACTTCACCTACATCGACAACGTGGCTGAGGCGAATCTGAAGGCATGTCTGGCAGGGGCGGAGGCTGCTGGTCAGGTCTACAACATCGCATACGGGGGCCGCGAGTACCTGATCGACATATACCGCACGCTGGCCGAGGCGCTGGGAAAGGACATCGGGCCAGTATTCGGGCCGGAGCGGCATGGGGATATCAGGCACAGCAACGCCGACATCGGCAAGGCTCGTGAGCTGCTCGGATACGACCCGAGCTTCAGTTTCGCTGAGGGCGTCAAGCTTGCGATCGAGTGGTATCGGGAGAATCTGTAGATGCAGATGCACCGGATGCGGTGGACCCTCATGTACGTGCCTCTTGGCGCCACAGCGAAAGAGAAGGCGATGAGGGGGCTCTTCGGTGTACGCTGAAAGGGAGGAGCCGATAGGAACGGTTCTCTACATCGGTGGCTTCGAGCTACCAGACGGGAATGCCGCTGCCCAACGGGTCATCGGGAATGCGCGTCTCTTCACGGACCTGGGGTACCAGGTTGTGTTCCTTGCTACCAGCCCGGAGTCCTTTCCGGGGTTGAGAACGACCAAGTACCTGGGGTTCGACTGCTATGAGACCTCGGGCACGAATGCGCGCCTTGGTGTGGCCATTCGCGGACTATATGACATCTCTGCGCTCACGGCCGTGGTGGAAGAAATTGGTCACGTCGACATCGTCATCGCGTACAATTACCCTGCGGTCGCTCTGGCGAGACTCAACAGGTACTGTCGCCGGACGGGAATCAGGTGCGTTGGGGATGTAACGGAGTGGTATGGGACCGCTGGACGGTCGATTGTCTATCGGCTGGTCAAGGGTTTCGACTCGGCGCTGCGGATGAGACTCGTCCACAGGTCGCTAGATGGTCTCATCGTTGTGAGCGAGTATCTGGAGGAGTTCTACTCGGGGACGCTGCGTACCCTGCGCTTGCCGCCGCTGGTTGATAGCCAGGATGACAAGTGGTCGCAGCACCATCCATCTGGCTCCGAACGGTTCACTCTCATCTATGCCGGTTCGCCAAATAGGACCAAGGAGCGGCTAGATCTGGTAATCCGGGCAGTGTGGAACGTAAGCCGAATGTACCCTGTGGTGTTGGACGTTGTGGGCATCACGCGAGAAGAATACGCAGCGCACTACCCCGGTACGTCCCTCCCTCCGGAATCTTGCGGTGCGATTCGGTTCTGGGGTCGTCTTCCGCACTCGAAGGCAATTGAACTCGTTGCACGTGCCAACGCCTCCGTTGTAGTGCGAGATGAGAACCGTGTAACGCGCGCGGGGTTCCCCACGAAGGTGGTTGAGAGCATTACCTGCGGGACCCCAGTAATCGGAAGCTCCCACAGTGATCTACAGGGCGTGCTCACTGCTGGGCGGAACGGAGTCCTGGTGTCGCTCGATGCTCTAGAATCTGACCTCACGAGAATCGTGCAATCTGGACTTTGCATTGATGTCAACCGCTCGGAGTTCGACTACCGAGAGTATCGCCCCCAGACCGCCATCTTCCTGCATAGCGTTCTGTCTCAACGACGTGCATCTGCAGGTGACTTGATGGAGAGTGCATAGGGCGATTGGCCATCTACTACACAATCATTCTCGCCCTTCTGATTCTGCAGATTCTGTCCGCAGGTCGGCCTGCGACGCTTCTGTTAGGCGAGACCATGGGCTGGCCCAAGCACGCAAGGTCCAAGGTCGTGCAGACAGCCGTTTCCTTTGGTCTAGTCGCGCTTGTGATGGGTCTGCGAGCGACGACTGTTGGGGTGGATACGGTTCAGTATCAGCGTCGCTTCATGAGTGCGTGGTACATGCTGACGGAGCAGTCCTACAGATCAGAGCTCGGGTATACGGTGCTGAACTTGGCATTCAGGTACATCGGGGCGGACTGGCAGGTCTTCCTTGCGGCGACAGCGACCCTGACTTGCGCGTGCATCGGCTACTTTGTCTACAGGCATTCGCCGAGCGTTCCGACCAGTGCCGTGCTGTACATCACCATCGGCTTGTTCACGATGTCCATGTCCGGCATTCGCCAGATGCTGGCGGTTGCATTGTGCTTGCTGGGCTTGAGTCTCCTGCTCAAGAACAGGGGCGCCTGGTTCTTCGCTCTGGTAGGTGCTGCCTTCACGATCCACAACTCGGCCGTGGTGTTCCTGCCGATGTGGCTCCTGAGGCGCGCCCGGCTGAAGCGAGCGAGCGTGTTCATTCTGATCATCGGTGCATCGGCGTCGGTTCTACTCAGGAACCCGCTGGTGGCATTGTTGTCCCACTTCCGACCCTCGAGGTACCTGGCGTACGAGCTCTTCGGTGGGTACAACCTTAACCCGCTCCTGGCTGGCGTTGTTGTGCTGATTCCGCTCTTCTGTCTGTTGGTCAACAAGGACTACGACGTGCCAACCGGGAGGTTCAGCAGCACAACTTCAGTGCTGTTCGCCATGTCTTGTCTCGGCATCTTCTTCACGATGCTTGCGTACAACAGTGGCCAGATCGGCAGACTTGCCTACTACTTCACCACTAGCAACGTGGTCTTGATACCTGCGTCGTTGGCGGGTGTACCTGACAAGTATCTGAGGGCGCTACTCGCGCTTCTGATTCTGTCCCTGTGTGTGCTGTACTTCGTCATCTCCACTCCTGGGGGCACACTGCGCATAGACTCGTACAGCTTCTTCTGGCAGTGATAGGCTCTGCGGACCGCCGCCGACTTGACATCGAGAGGGGCGTTTAGGGTGAGAGTGTTGTGGATTCTCTCGGCACCCATCGGGCGAATGTCGAGCCTGTTCACCGGGCGACCAACACAAAGCGGCACGTGGGTCGATGCGACGCTTGAGTGTGTCGCCCCCCTTGGTGTAACGGTGGGGATTGCGGCTCCGCACAGCGACTCAATGTCCATCATCGGACCGGATGGGGTTGTCTACTACGGTGTGGGAGGCGTCAGACCCACTCGCGGCAGACGGACTCCCCGAAGCGATAGTCGCAAGTGGTCGGCGGTGTTGCAGGATTTCCGTCCGGACGTAATCCACGTGTGGGGCACGGAGTTCACGAATGCCTTGGACGTGATGGATGTCGCTGGGAATACCCCTGTAGTTGTCTTCATACAGGGTGTCATGCGTTCGCTGGTTCGACACAAGTACGGCGATATGCGTCTGACCGAGCTCATAGGCGGGGTCGGCTGGCAAGACAAACTGAGATCGCTCGGGTACTTGGTCCGCTATCAACAGATGGTGCGGCAGCAGAGATACGAGGAAGAGACTGTCAGGCGCTCGAATGGCATCATCACGGACAGTGAGTGGTGCGATGCGCAGTATACTTGGCTTTCAAGCCAGGTTGTCTCCTACAGGCAGTCCCTGCCTGTGGCTCAGCCGTTTCTCACTCAGCGCTGGACATATGATAAGTGTCATCCGAATCAGCTGGTGTGCGTTGCTGGGGCAACGCCATACAAGGGAATCCATACGGTCCTTGAGGCAGTCAGGTTGGTTCGGACGCGCATACCTGATGTTCGGCTTGTGGTCCCCGGAGACATGCTCGAGCGGAGTCCTTACGTGGCGTTCCTTAAGCGGTACATGCAGGCCCACGACATCGCAGCGCACGTTCGTCTTGTCGGTCGGTTGGATTCCGCTGGAATGGCCACCGAGATGCTGCAATCGAACATCATGGTGATGCCTTCCTGCGTTGAGAACCACTCGTCGACCCTGAGGGAGGCGATGTACCTCGGGCTCCCGTCGATCAGCGCCGTCGTTGGGAGCACTGCCGAGTTGATTCAACATCGGCAGACCGGAATGCTGTATCGCTACGGAGAGAGTGAAGTGCTGGCATCGCAGATCGAGAGAGTGCTGAACTCGCCGAGCCTTGCCCGCTCGCTTGGAAGTGGCGCATTCGACTCGATCCGCGTGCAGCACCCTACTGATCGGATTGGCTCGGACTTGGTGCAGGTATATGAAGATGTTATGCAGGCCGAACGGCTTAGGATTCCACGGTGAAGGTTGCATTCTTCTCCAACTTCCTTAGCCAGCACCAGTTGCCGCTCTGTGAGGCGATGGCTGCCAGGCTCGGCGACGGCTTCACATTCGTTGCGTGTGAGCAGATCCATCAGGAGCGTGTCGCTCTGGGATTCGAGGACATGAACGCTGCCTACCCGTTCGTACTACGGGCGTATGAGAATGCGGCGGCTTACGGCTGCGCGAGGGCGCTGGCGCGGGAGTGTGACGTCCTCATCGTGGGTTCTGCGCCTCAAGAGTTCGCGGATCTTCACCTGAGTAGCGATCGACTGACGTTCCGCTACTCGGAACGCCTATTCAAGAAGGGGACATGGCGGCGGCATGGGTTGATCACGCATCGACGCCTGCGTGACGCATTTCTGAAGTACCGCGCGTCCAATCTGTATGTGCTATGCGCCAGCGCGTACACCGCGTCCGATCTCGATCTGTGCGGCTTCCCAAGTGAGAGATGTCTGCGCTGGGGGTATTTCCCGGCAGTGCGAGAGCATGAGCTCGATGCGCTGTTGGACAGCAAGCCGTCTGGTGAGGTCAGGATTCTGTGGGCTGGTCGCATGGTTTCGTGGAAACACGCAGAGGATGCCATACGAGTTGCAGCACGCCTCCGGTCCAGTGGCCACCACTTCACCTTCGACATCATCGGCGCCGGCCCCCGTGAGTCCGCAGCTCGGCAACTGATCAGTCGCCTGGGCATGACCGATTGTATTCACATGATTGGGGCAGTCCCCCCGGATGATGTCAGGATACACATGGAATCTGCGAATGTGTTCCTGTTCACCAGCGATCGACGTGAGGGTTGGGGAGTCGTTCTGAACGAGGCCATGAACAGCGGCTGCGCGGTCGTCGCCAGTCACGAGATTGGCTCAGTCCCGTTTCTCATGCATGATGGCGTAAATGGACTCGTCTACCAATCTGGGAATCTGGACAGCCTGCAGAGGAACATAGTGAGTCTTCTGAACGACCGAGCAGCCTGTCGTCGTATCGCTCGTTGCGCGGCATCTACCGTAATGCGAGATTGGAGTGCTGCGACGGCGGTAGACCGTCTGCTCGAGGTAATCCCTCACCTGCAGTCGGGCCGCGGAACCCCCTTCAGCCAGGGGCTGTGCAGTCAAGCCCCGATCTTGACAGACGACTGGTTCGTCGATAAGGAACTGTGAATGGCTTCCAAGTTTGCTGCTGGGCAGTCAGGCAGAGGACGCTGACGTATGTCAACTACCGCCGAAAGTCCTGTTCAGACAGATGCCCAGCCCACGTCTCCACGCGTCTTGGTGGTCAATACAACACTCGCTGGCGCGGTGGGGGGCACTGGCGAAACGCTCAAGAACCTGTTTGGTGGGTTTCCGCAAGATGAATTGATGCAGCTCTGTCCGCAGCAGGAGCCCCCAGACTACCGAACAACAATCCATAATACCGTGTTCCTCGACGACACGTCGCTCCGACACTACTCCCGCCTCAAAGGACTGGGCAAAGGGCTGGGGCGGTATCGCGAGAGAGGTCGCTCCGGCGCTGAGGCGGCAGTGTCGAATATCGTCCGACAGAGGTCCGCATATGGGCGGCTCCGCAGTACCGCCTCCGGATATCTGGACTTGGCGGGATGCAGACTCTCGCCGCAGCTCGTGCGACTTGTCGAGGAGTTTCGCCCGAGCGTGATCTACACTGCCGGCAGTTCCATTCGAGTGCTTGGCGTCGTCGACAGACTCGCCAGGGCACTGGGCATCCCCGTTGTACTCCACTTGATGGACGACTGGCCGCGTACTGCATATAGGTCATCAATCCTCTCGATGTTGCCAAGACTCGCGTTGCTGCGAGCGCTCCGGCGAGTCAACAAGGTTACCTGCTCGAACTTCGCAATCAGTGAGCCGCTATGCGCGAAGTACCAGAAGAAGTATCACAGGGAGTATCGACCTCTGATGAATCCAGCTACGCGGATCGCGGAAGGCCTGACGACAGAGGACGGCCAGCCCGTGGAGTTTCTGTACGCCGGGTCCATTACACTGGGTCGCCAAGACAGCCTGCGCATAATCGCGCAGGCTGTCTTGGGCGCCAAGGGCGCCCAAGAGGCGGCGTGCATGTCGATGTACATCCCCGATCCGCAGAAGACCGAGGAGGTAGTGACGGAGTTCTCGAGCCTCGGCTGTGAGGTCCATGGCTACTTGCCGAGTGAGGAGCTCCGAGACAGGCTTGTCCATGCAGGTGTTCTCGTTCATGTGGAGAGCTTCGAGCCCGGTTTTGCGGAGTTCGCGGCACTATCGCTCTCGACCAAGATTCCGGAGTACATGGGTGCCGGCAAACCGATCCTGGCCTTTCTGCCTGCCACTCAATATGGCAGCACGTACATTGAGGAGCATGGATGCGGGGTTGTCGTCACGGAGGCCGTCCAGGTATCAGAGGCAGTGGCAAGATTGATCGATGACGCCCCGCTTCGGGAGATGCTGGCGCGTCGTGGGCTTAAGGTGGCAGCATCGGAGCACGCGATGGACATCGTCCGACAGAGGCTCACAGAGACTCTTCAGGCTGCCTCCGCTGCGCGGGCTACAGCCGGTGGGGGACCAGTTGTAGTACCGTGAGTTACCTGTAGGCGTGCCCGCGAAGGTTACTGGGGAGGCCGTTTCCCGCCGTGCAAGGAATTCGAAGAATCGGCATCGCGCTGTACGGCATCGTTCACAGGGCACTCCGACGAATCAGACGGGTGATGCTTCACGTTGCTCCGGTTTCTGATGACCCGTATTCCTCGCACCTTCCAGTTCTCGGCGCGCTATCGAGGCTGACTCGAGTGAGGCGGGTGCTGGAGTTGGGATCGGGGCTGGCGAGCACCGCTCTCTTCCTGGATCGGGCAGTCTTCCCTGAACTCGAGCTACTCACCACGCTTGAGGATGACCCAGAGTGGAGGGACGTGGTGCTTGACGCCGTGGGCAAGGACGAGCGCCTGGATTTCCGCATGGTTGACGCCGTCTCCACGTCGGTGCCCAGCAACTTGGATTCCTACGACCTCATCTTCGTGGACGACGGACGTACTCCTTCAGAGAGATCGGCCACGATTAGGCATGTGCGGAGAATGTGCCCGCGAGGCGTGGTCGCGATCCACGACTTTGAGGAACCTGCCTACCGCACCGCCGCGCGGGGATTTTGCCACCGGGTCGTGTTCGGTGCATACACTCCCCAGGTAGGCGTCTGCTGGAATGATGAAGTACTTGACCGCTCAAGAATAATTGAAGTCCAGACTCTGATTGAGCGGAATGCCCAGATACCGACACGAGACGTAGCCGCGTGGGTTGAGGTTCTCGCTCCGCTCGATCGCTCAAGGTGAGGCGACAGCCTCTCGACCTGGGGCGAAGCGGCTAGGGACTCGTGCCGTCGTGAGACTGAAATGCTGTCGAGTGCTCGGGGCGTGCACTCAAGCGACGAGCGCGTGAAATACCACGCGCTCCGTTGGGCGCGGAACAGCGGATGGACCGCAGAAAGTCGACTTGCTGTCAGTCGGCCTCCTTTGACAAACAACCCGAATACGAAGGCTGAGAGGTCATCGAGCGGCCTGGGGCCGTGAGCTCCGCAGCGCCTGTACGAAGAGGCGCTTCTCGTACCCGTTCATCCCGAATCGCAACATGCATGCAGTATAAACCATCAATACTACCGCTACTTCGATTAGCACTCCCGACCAACCCGCCAGGCGCAGGAGGGAGAACAATGCTCCGGCGACACCAGCAACCACGAGGCACGGCACGATCCCGGCAGTCAAGCCAGCATAGTACCGCTGCGGGGATATTCGCATTTCTCTGGCGAACACAACGGTCATTGCAGCAACGTTGCCTGCGATGACGGCGAAGGCAGTACCAAGCGCAGCGCCGACGAGCGGATTCCACCTGATCAGCAGAATCGACAGCCCCAAGTTCGCAGCTGCCACACCAACCATCAGCAGTGCCTGGATCTTGTGTTTCCCCATCGCCCAAAGAATCTGCGTCCCGATTGACTGAACGAGTGTGAGTATTGCTGCGACCATCAGGATTAGTGCAACCCAATATGCTTCGCCATTGTCTGCGCCCACCCAGAGACTCACGAATCTCCGGCCACTGACTGCGAACCCTACTAGGACTACGCCCATCACCATGAACACCAGGCGGCCGACTTTGACCATCTCGTCGAGCAGCGCCTGCGCGGATTGCCCAGTCTCTACCATCCGCACTACTCCCGGCATCAGGACGCCGTTGATCGCGCCCGCGATGGACCGGAAGTAGCTCGATAGCAGTGCGCCCACCGCGTAGACTCCAATGATGCTAGAAGTCGTCATGATTCCGAGCAGAATCTGGTCGGTCATGTCATTCACTTGGGTGGCGATCATCTGGACGAAGATGAAGCTTGAGTATCCGATGACTTCCTTGGCAAAGCTCAATTCCAGACCGCGAAGGGTGGGGCGTAGCCCTATGCGAAACAGGACATACCACGCGGAGACGCAGCCGATGCCTATCGTGAGAACGAGATTGACTGTCACGATGGTGAGCGCTCCGAAGCCCATGTGCAGTAGGGCCGTGAGAATCGACACACGAAGAGCCAGCTCAACAATAGCGAGGCCCTTTGACAGCACGAATCGCTCGTAGGCAATCAAGGTGCGATTGAACGCCGAGAAGACAAGCAACGATGCGGCCTGGAGAAGGGTGATATCGAGCATCCTGCCAGCGCGAATGAGCTCGATCGACGTAAGACCGCGCCCGAAGATCTGGGGTAGGTAACCCCTAATCATCGCGCCCAGAACCAGCACAAGAAACGCGATGCCGATGTAGTACAGCAGCGAAAGTCCGAGAAGCCGACGCTGCTGGGCCAAATCCTCACTCACTCGGTACTTCGCGATGTATCTGACAAGCGCGTTGCCTACACCGGCATCGAGTAATAGGAAGTACGCGGTGATCGAAGCGACGAGACTGTACAGACCGTACTCCGCCTGTCCCAGCGACCGAATCAGATACGGAGTGAATAGCAGGCTGGAGACCACCTGGGCGAAGAGCAGAGCATATGACGAGATGACCCCAGAGCGTCTACTCACGGTCGCTCCGCTCCAGTGCAGCATCCTTGAGTCCGCACGGACACCCCCACATTCTCAGGACCTGGGTGCACATCGAGCCGCCATGTCGGAGGCGGTCGACCTTCATCTGCGCACCATGGGCAGCAGTACCATCTCTGGAAGATCAGGTGGACGCGGGGTGCGGGGCAAGATGTTAGCACAAGCCAGGCGCAGCGGAATCCGCAGTTGGTTGACGGGTCGGCCGCGGTTCGGGCGTGGGGGCAGGCGACGGACTTCGTGCGATAATGCTGCCAGGAGGTAGGCGATTCGAGGGTAGGAAGGCGGTCGCATCTTGGGGACTCGCGGTCTGGGTACGGCCTCAACCCAACTCAAGTTGATGACGATAGTAGGCACCAGGCCGGAGATTGTTCGGCTTTCGTCGGTGATCAAGTGCTGCGATCGGTACTTCGGCCACATCCTCGTGCACACTGGGCAGAACTGGAACCGCACGCTGAGCCAGGTGCTCTTCGACGGCTTCAGCCTCCGCGAGCCCGACTACTATCTTGATGCTGCGGGTGGTTCACTCGGCGAGACGATGGGCGCGATTATCGCGAAGTCGTACGAGGTGTTAGTGAAGGAGCGGCCAGATGCGCCGCTCGTGCTTGGCGACACGAACTCGGCGCTCTCGGCCATTCCTGCGAAACGGCTGAGGATCCCGATCTTCCATATGGAGGCCGGTAACCGGTGCTGGGATTGGAACGTGCCGGAGATGACCAACCGGACGATCGTGGACCATATAGCGGACATCAATCTGCCGTATACCGAGAACTCGCGCCGCTATCTGCTGTCGGAGGGCATCGACGGCAAGACGATCTTCGTCACGGGCTCGCCCATGCGCGAGGTGCTTCGCGATATGCAGACGCAGATCGAGGCCAGCAGTGTACTGACTGAGCTGGAGCTGGTGCCCAAAGGGTACATCCTGCTCTCCGCGCATCGCGAGGAGAACATCGACGACGAGGCAGCCTTGGTGTCGCTCATGCAAGCCGTCAATCACATCGCGGAGACCTACCAGCTACCCGTGCTCTACTCAGTACACCCGGGGTCGCGCAAGTTCATCGAGTCTCGGAGCTTCGAATTCCATTCGCTCGTGCGGATGCACGAGCCGTTCGGGTTCTCGGACTACATCAAGCTCCAGACCAATGCGTTCTGCGTGCTGTCCGACAGTGGGACGCTCTCAGAGGAGAGCGCGATACTCGGGTTCCCGGGCGTGCCAATCCACACGTCAAGCGAGCGACCGGAGGCCCTTGACGCTGGTACGGTTGTGATCGGTGGCATCAGTGGGTCGGAGATCGAGCAGGCAGTGCAGCTTGCGGTGGCGATGGCGGATGCGGGCGCGCAGGTCGGGAGCGTGTCAGACTACGAAGACACTGCGGTCTCCACGAAGGTGGTCAAAGTCATCCAGAGCTACGCGAAGATCGTGAGCATGACTACTTGGCGGAAGAATGGATGAAGGCAGCCGCCTCGGCAGAGTCCTGGTGATTGCGAGTTTCCCAGACTCGCTTGTCAGATTCCGGGGAGCGCTCATCAAGTCGCTGCTGGACTCCGGTCACGCGGTACATGTCGCGGCTCCAGACCTGCCGCCCGACAGTCCGGTTCGTCGGAGCCTGGAAAGTGCGGGGGTGGTCGTGCACGAGGTATCGATGCGTCGCGGGGGGACGAATGTCCTTGAGGACGCCGCGACCCTGCTAGAGCTGCGGACACTGTGCCGGCACCTGGCACCCACTCACGTTCTCGCGTACACGGTCAAGCCTGTGGTGTATGGACTGTGGGCTGCGCGTATGACGGGGGTGCCCAATCGGTTCGCACTCATCACCGGGGTCGGGTATGCGGTCGCCGAGAGCCCGCGCGGTCTACGGAAGCTGCTGACAGCGCTGGTGCAGCGCCTGTACGCGAACGCCCTGCTTGGCTGCCAGCGTGTCTTCTTCCAGAATCCCGACGATCAGGCGACCTTTCGGCAGTTGCGGATGGTGCCATCGAACACTCCGTCGAGCGTCGTGAATGGTTCGGGTGTCGATGTGGGGGAATTCGCTGTCGCGCCTCTCCCTGACGGTGTTCGGTTCCTTTTGATTGCACGACTTCTTGGCGAGAAGGGCGTGCGGGAGTACGCGGAAGCGGCTGAGCGGACTCGGCAGGTACACCCCGGGGCTTCGTTCGGCCTGGTGGGCTGGATCGATCAGACTCCCGACGCGATTAGTGAGTCCGAGTTGAGTGGGTGGGTGGAGAGCGGCGCACTCGACTACCTGGGACGTCTGGATGACGTGCGCTCGGCCATCGCCGCGTCCTCAGTGTACGTGCTTCCGTCGTACCACGAGGGTACGCCGCGCACCGTGCTTGAGGCGATGGCGATGGGGCGCCCGATCGTCACCACCGATGCGCCCGGTTGCCGGGAGACGGTCGTGGATGGCGAGAACGGGTTCCTCGTGCCGGTCAAGTCGGTCGACGCGCTGGTGGATGCGATTGGACGATTCATCCGGGAGCCCGAACTCATCACTGCGATGGGCGCGCGATCACGAGAGATCGCTGAGGAGCGGTACGACGTTCACAAGGTGAATGCCTTCATGCTCCGGGAGATGGGTCTGTGAAGCGCGCAGGAGACATTCTGATCTCGCTGCTGGCGCTCATCGTACTTGACCCACTCATGCTACTCGTTTCGGTCGTGGTCCGGCTGAGCCTCGGCGCTCCGGTCGTCTTCGCCCAAGACCGCCCTGGGCTTCACGGGCGCGTCTTCCGGCTCTACAAGTTCCGCACGATGACGGCCGCGCGTGATTCCTCCGGTGAGCTGCTCCGGGACGAGCAGAGACTCACCCGTTTCGGCAGGTTCCTGCGCTCCACGTCGCTCGATGAGCTACCGGAGTTCTGGAACGTCCTCAAGGGCGACATGAGCCTCGTTGGTCCTCGGCCGCTGCTCGTGGAGTACCTGGACCGCTACACGCCCGAGCAAGCACGACGTCACGAGGTCCGTCCGGGCATCACCGGGCTCGCGCAGGTGAGCGGCCGCAACGAACTCCCGTGGGAGGAGCGCTTCAAGCTGGACGTCTGGTATGTGGACAATCACTCGTTCTGGCTTGATGTGAAGATTCTCGCTATGACAGTGTGGAAGGCGATCGCGCGTGAGGGTATCTCGAGTCGAGGCCACGCCACCATGAGCGAGTTCCTGGGCGCCAAAGACGACGACGGAGGACCCTCGTGAGATTCCTGGTTATCGGCGCCGGCGGCCACTCAAGGGAGGTCGCTGACCTCATCACGGCGTGCGGGCACGAGAATGCGGGGTTCCAGGATGCTGCCGTCACTGGCGCTCATCGGCCAACGGGGCTCCCGGTGGTTCGCGAGGTGCACGAAGTGCCCGCAGAGGCTGCGACCGTCGCCGTGGGTGACCCCCGGGCGCGCGAGCGCCTGTTCGCGCAGTTGGTAGGCGAGTTCTCAGTGCCCGCGCTCGTGCACCCCTCGGCGTGCGTGAGTTCCTATGCAGCGGTTGGGGATGGAGCCCAGGTGATGCAGAACGTCGTTGTGAGCTCGGAAGCCCGCGTGGGCGCGAACGTGATCCTCAACGTGGGCTGCTTCGTCGCGCACGACACCAGCGTGGGCGATCACACGCACATCGCTCCGGGTGTGCTCATGAGTGGTGGGTCGTCGGTGGGCCAGCGGTGTCTCATCGGCGCGGGCGCCGTGCTGCTGCCCGGGGTGAGCGTGGGCTCCGACTGCGTGGTGGGGGCCGGTGCCGTTGTGACTACGGATGTACCGGATGGCGGCATCGTGACCGGTGTTCCTGCACGTCCGCATGCGGAGGAGTCCCGATGAGCGGCACCTGGCCTTTCTTCGCAGAGGACGAGCGCGCGGCGGCTGTGCGCGTGCTCGAGAGCGGACGGGTGAACTACTGGACAGGCGAGGAGGCCCGCTCGTTCGAGACTGAGTTCCTCGCGTACACGGGTGCACGCCACGCGGTGGCGCTGGCGAACGGCACGGTGGCGATCGAGTTGGCGTTGCATGCGCTCGGCATCGGGCCTGGCGACGACGTAGTGGTGCCTGCACGGACCTTCGTCGGCACCGCCACGGCGGTGGTTGTGCGTGGGGCTCGACCGATCGTTGCGGACGTGGACCGGGATTCGGGCAATGTCACGGCTGGAACAATCGAGGCGGCGGTCACGCCAGCCACACGCGCGGTGATCCCCGTCCACCTCGGCGGCTGGCCGTGCGACATGGACGCAATCATGGCACTGGCTGAGGCCCGCGGTCTCTTCGTCATCGAGGACTGCGCGCAGGCGCACGGTGCGCGGTGGAGCGGGCGCCACGTGGGCACGTTCGGTCACATCGGCGCGTTCTCCTTCTGTCAGGACAAGATCATGACCACCGCTGGTGAGGGTGGCATGCTCGTCACCGATGATGAAGACCTCTGGCGTCGCGCGTGGGAGTACAAGGACCACGGCCGTAGCATGGCAGCGATGGAGCGTGCGGCCGCTGACCGCTGGCACGCCTTCAAGTACGTGGTGGAGAGCTTTGGCACCAATTGGCGCATGACGGAGATCCAGGCCGCCGTCGGCCGCGTGCAGCTCACCAAGCTCGACGAGTGGGTGGCGGTGCGGCGCCGCAACGCGAATGTGCTGCTGCGTGACCTTGCAGGCATTCCCGGGCTTCGGCTGTCGGTGCCGCCCGGAGAGGCGTTCCATTCGTACTACAAGTTCTACGCGTACATCGAGCCGGGCGCGCTCGCACCCGGCTGGACGCGCTCCCGCGTGCAGGGCGAGATGATCGAGCGCGGCGTGCCGTGCTTCCAGGGCTCGTGCCCGGAGATCTACCGCGAGAAGGCGTTCGTGGATGCCGGGTTGGCGCCGGCGGCGCCGCTACCGGTGGCCGCGGAACTCGGCGAGTCGTCTATCATGCTGTTGGTCGACCCCACGCATACCGAGCAGGATATGCTGACGGCCGCGCGCACACTTCGCGATGTGATGTTGGAGGCTACGGGTGGAGCCTGATCTGGTTGACGGTCATGCCGATACGACGGACGGTCCCTGGGTTCGGTTGAAGCGCCTGTTCTACGAGTCGCGTCCACTGCAGATCGTGAGCATGATGCTCGCCGACGCCGTGATCGTGATCATGGCGCTGTTCCTGGCCTACTTCGCGCGCTTTGAGGGGGAAGTGCCGCGGCAGTTCCTGCAGTACATCGTGCCCGCGATGTTCGTCACCATCGCGGTGTTCATCGTCGCGATGTGGGTCGCGCGTCTCTACCACATCGTGCTGCGCTATGTGGGCATCCAGGTGATGGGGCGCCTCACGGCAGCGGTGGCCGCGGCACTCCTGGTGCTCGGTGCATCGGACTACATTCTCGGCGAGGCGCTCGGCTCCCGGCCGGTCCCACTCGGCGTCATCCTCATCGTCGGCGCCTTCGCGTTCGTGGGCCTGGCGGCGCTCCGCAGTGTCGGCCGTCTCTGGGTGGTGATGACCGGCGCAGGCCGCAAGGGCGATCACCGCGTGCTCATCATCGGCGCGGGCGATGCGGGGTCACTCCTGCTGCGCGACATCGAGACGCAGCCCCAGCTTGGCTACAACGTGATCGGCTATCTGGACGACCAGCGCGCGAAGCAGGGCCTCAGGGTCCGTAGCGTGGAGGTGCTGGGCACCATCGCCGATCTCCCGCAGGTGGTGGAGCGCTACGCCATCGACGAGATCCTCGTGGCCATCCCGTCGATGGGCGCGGATCGTCGCCGTGAGATCCTCGAGCTCTGCACGTCGGCAGGCATCCCCACGCGCATCATCAGTGGTCTCACCGGGGTGGCCGGCAGTCCGGGCGTCGCCGATCTTCGGCCGGTTGAGATCGAAGACCTGCTCGGCCGCGAGCCCAACCAGATCGACCTTGAGCTCATCAGCGAGACGCTCACCGGCAAGGTGGTGGCCGTCACCGGCGCCGCCGGATCCATCGGCTCGGAACTCTGCCGCCAGATCGCCAAGTTGCGCCCGAGCAAGCTCGTGCTCATCGAGGTGGACGAGTCGCGCCTGTACGAGCTGTTCCTCGAGATGGAGGACGCGTGGCCGACCATGTCGGTCATGCGCATGTGCGACATCCGCGAGGAGCGCAAGCTCACGCGCGTCTTCCGCGAGGAGCGGCCGCAGGTGGTCTTCCACGCCGCCGCCTACAAGCACGTGCCGCTCATGGAGCTCGAGCCTTCGGAGGCCGTGCGCACCAACATCCTCGGCACGATGAACGTCGTGAACGCGTGCAACGAGGTGGACGCCGAGCGCTTCGTGCTCATCTCCACCGACAAAGCCGTGGAGCCGCGCAACGTGATGGGCGCCACCAAGTACATGGCGGAACACGTGATGCTCGCGGCGGCCCGCTACGGCATCGGCGCTATCGCGGTGCGGTTCGGCAACGTCCTCGGCAGCCGGGGGAGCGTGGTCCCCATCTTCGAGGAGCAGCTCAGGCGCGGCGGCCCCATCAAGGTCACCGACCCTGCTGTGACGCGCTACTTCATGACCATCCCTGAGGCCGCGCGGCTGGTGCTGCAGGCGCAGGCGATGAGCTGCGGCGGCGACATCTTCATCCTCGATATGGGCGAGCCGGTGAAGATCACCGACCTCGCGCAGCGCATGATCGTGCTCTCGGGCGTGCCCACGCACATCGAGTTCACGGGGCTGCGCCCGGGCGAGAAGATGCACGAGACGCTGGTGCACGCGGACGGCGCGCTGCTGGATACGGACTCGCCGGCGGTGAAGCAGCTCAACTTGCTCCCGCGCGTGGCATCCGACTTCTCGGACGCGGTGCACGACCTGCTCGTGCACGCCCGCCACGGCGACGACACCGAGACGCGGGCGCTGCTCGCGGAGCTCTCGGGTGCGTGCTTCGGCGAGACCAACGACGAGGGTGAGTGCTTCGAGCCCGAGCTGGAGTGGTAGGGGCGGCGGTTCAGGTTCGGTTAACCTTCTCGCGATAGTCTCCTCGGTGGTGCTCGTGAGCGTCGTTCGCCTGCCCAACCGTCGAGAGGAGCCATAACGCTTGACGCATGACGCGTTGCGTTATACTCTAGCCATGATCAAGTCGTTTGCAGATGCGGAGACCGAGAAGGTGTTTCAACGGCAGTTCTCTCGGAAGCTGCCCGGTGACATTCAGTCGGTTGCCTTGCGGAAGTTGCGCATGCTCGAGAACGCACACTCGATCAACGACCTGCGAAGCCCTCCTGCCAACAGGCTTGAGAAGCTGAGTGCGGACCGCGCGGGCCAGCACAGCATCCGCATCAACAACACATGGCGCGTCTGCTTCGTCTGGCAGGACGGTGACGCGTTCGACGTAGAGATCGTGGACTACCGCTGAGACGAGGCCGACCATGACAGCCCCCAAGCTCGCACCGGTGCACCCTGGCGAGGTTCTGCTCGAGGAGTTCCTGAAGCCGCTCGAGCTCAGCCAGAACAGGTTGGCGCTCAGGATCAGCGTGCCCCCTCGGCGCATCAATGAGATCGTCCTCGGCAAGCGCCGTATCACTGCAGAGACCGCGCTGCGCCTCGCGCGCTATTTCGACACGACACCCCAGTTCTGGCTGGGACTGCAGGCCGACTACGACCTGGATGTTGCCGCAGACGCGCTGGGCGAGCGACTGGACCGCGAGGTTCACCAGCACGCGGTCTCGCGCAGCGCCTGATCATGCGCTTCGGCGCGCGCGTTGGTGGTCGGAATGTCCGCGCACTATCCCAAGAAGGGTATCTTTATGCCCCCGTTCCATTTGAAGTTCGAGGTGAGACCGTAGCAGTCGAGGGCGTCCCGCACGGAGTGTGCTTGGCGTGCGGTGAGGTCTCTCTCTCACTTGAAGCTGCTGACCAGCTCCAGAGCGCGACGGCCGATCGTTTGATGCGACTGATCAGACTGATGCCGGAGTTGGCCGGCGTTCTGTCAAGCGGGGAGCTCTACTCGTCCGGGCCCACACGCGGTGCGTCGGGTGAGCGGATGCGGGCGTAGGGACGTAGGGGGCCGTACCAGGGTGGTAAGGGCGCGTGCGACCCGCGGGATGTGCCGGTGCCATGACAGTCTGTGGCGGTCACCGCGTCAGGACGACTACAATGCTCCAGGTAGAACGCACGCAGAGCAGGCGACGTGGGGAGAGACATGTTCCGTGACAAGACGCTGCTCGTAACGGGTGGCACCGGAAGCTTCGGCCACGCCGTTGTGGACCGTTTCCTGAACACTAACGTCGGCGAGATCCGTGTCTTCTCGCGCGATGAGCTCAAGCAAGACGACATGCGCCACCACTACCAGCATGTCTCGCCGGAGTCGAGCGACAAGATCAAGTTCTACATCGGCGACGTGCGCGACCTGCAGTCGATCACCAACGCCATGCATGATGTGGACTACGTGTTCCACGCCGCTGCGCTCAAGCAGGTGCCGTCGTGCGAGTTCTTCCCGATGGAGGCCGTGAAGACCAACGTCCTCGGTACCGAGAACATGCTCACCGCCGCGATCAGGGCTGGCGTGCAGAAGGTGATCTGCCTTTCCACCGACAAGGCGGCGTATCCCATCAACGCCATGGGCACCAGCAAGGCGATGATGGAGAAGGTCTACCGGGCGAAGTCGCACACCACCGACCAGACGCTCATCTGCGGCACCCGGTACGGCAACGTGCTGTGTTCCCGTGGCTCGGTGGTCCCGCTGTTCATCGAGCAGATCAAGGCGGGTCTGCCGCTCACGGTGACGGATCCGACGATGACGCGCTTCCTCATGACGCTCGAGGAGGCGGTGGAGCTCGTTCTGTACGCGTTCGAGAACGCGCAGACGGGCGACCTGATGGTGCAGAAGGCGCCTGCCTCCACCATCGGCGATCTGGCCACGGCGGTCATCGAGCTCTTCGGTTCCGGCACCGAGGTCAGGAACATCGGCATCCGCCACGGCGAGAAGGCCTACGAGACGCTGCTGACCTTTGAGGAGCGCTCGAGCGCGTACGACCTTGGCGGGTACTTCCGCGTTCCGGCGGACAAGCGCGACCTCAACTACGACAAGTACTTCACCGAGGGCCTGGGCTACCGGCCGGACAACGGGGGAGCCACCTACGAGGAGTACACGTCGCGCAACACCGAGCAACTGAGTGTTGAGCAGGTCAAGGAGAAGCTCCTCGCCCTGCCGTACGTCCAGACGGAGCTTGCCGCCTGGAAGGCAGCGCGATGAAGGTCCTCGTCACCGGTTCGGCGGGCTTCGTCGGCAAGAACCTCGTTGCGCGGCTCGGAAGCGACGAGTGTCCGGACGTCTCGGAGGTGCTCGAGTTCGACCGCGACACCGACGATGCGCTTCTCGAGGGCTACGCGGCCACGGCCGACTTCGTCTTCCACCTTGCCGGGGTCAACCGGCCCAAGGACCCCGCGGAGTTCATCGAGGGCAACGTGGACCTCACCACGCGGCTGCTCGGCCTGCTGAGCGAGCACAACCGGTGCCCGGTGCTGCTGTCTTCGTCCACGCAGGCAGCACTCGACAATCCGTACGGCGCGAGCAAGAAGACCGCTGAAGACGCCGTGCTCGGCTACGGGCGCGAGACCGGCGCGGATGCGTACGTGTACCGGCTGCCAGGCGTGTTCGGGAAGTGGTGCCAGCCCAACTACAACAGCGTTGTGGCCACGTTCTGCCACAACATCGCGCACGACCTGCCCATCGTGATCAGCGATCGCTCCACGCAGATCACGCTGGCCTACATCGACGACGTGGTGCGCGAGTTCGTCCGCGCGATGGGGGGCATGGCGAACCGCCTCGATACCGGCTACTGCGCGGTGCCGGTGGTCCACAGCTCCACGCTCGGAGACATCGTGGACCTGCTGGGCGGCTTCAGGGACAGCCGCACGACTCTTGCGGTGCCGCAGATGGACGACGCGTTCACCAAGAAGCTCTACAGCACATACCTGAGCTACCTGCCCGAAGACGCCTTCGGCTATCCGCTCACCATGCACGCCGATGAGCGCGGCAGCTTCACGGAGATCATCCGCACCGCCGATCGCGGTCAGTTCTCGGTGAACGTGATCAAGCCCGGCATCACCAAGGGCGATCACTGGCATAACACCAAGACCGAGAAGTTCGTGGTGGTGAGCGGTGAGGGTATCGTGCGCTTCCGCAAGGTGGGGGAGACGCGCGTGATCGAGTACCGCGTCTCGGGCGAGGCGATCCAGGTGATCGACATCCCGCCCGGGTACACGCACAACATCGAGAACCTCGGCGAGGGCGATATGGTGGCATTCATGTGGGGAAACGAGTGCTTCAACCCCGACGAGCCTGACACGTACTTCCTCACCGTCTGAAACGGGAGCTCATACATGAACAAGCTCAAACTGATGACGATCGTGGGTACGCGGCCGGAGATCATCCGGCTCTCGTCGGTCATCAAGGTGTGCGACACGTACTTCGATCATGTGCTCGTGCACACCGGGCAGAACTGGGACCACACGCTGAGCCAGGTGTTCTTCGATGACTTCGAGCTGCGCGCGCCAGACTACTACCTCGAGGCTGCCGGCGGCTCGCTCGGGGAGACGATGGGCGCCATCATCGCCAAGTCCTATGAGGTCCTCGAGAAGGAGCGGCCGGACGCGCTCCTCGTGCTGGGCGACACCAACTCGGCGCTCTCGGCGATTCCTGCGAAGCGGCTGAAGATCCCGATCTTCCACATGGAGGCGGGCAACCGCTGCTGGGACTGGAACGTTCCGGAGATGACCAACCGCACCATCGTGGACCACATCGCCGACATCAACCTCCCGTACACGGAGAACTCGCGCCGCTACCTCCTCTCGGAGGGCATCGACGGCAAGACCGTCTTCGTCACCGGCTCGCCCATGCGCGAGGTGCTTCGCGACATGGAAGACAAGATCGAGGCGAGCGGCGTGCTGGATGAGCTGGAGCTGCAGCCCAAGGGCTACATCCTGCTCTCGGCGCACCGCGAGGAGAACATCGATGACGAGGCGGCCTTCCTGTCGCTCATGGAGGCCGTGAACCACATCGCTGCGGCCTACGCGATGCCGGTGCTGTACTCGGTGCATCCGCGCAGCCGCACGTTCATCGAGGCCCGCGGGTTCGCGTTCCATCCCCTCGTGCGGATGCACGAGCCGTTCGGGTTCTCCGACTACGTGAAGCTTCAGCAGAATGCGTACTGCGTGCTCTCGGACAGCGGCACACTTTCGGAGGAAAGCGCGATGCTCGGGTTCCCTGGCGTGCTGATCCGCACGTCAACGGAGCGCCCGGAGGCACTCGATGCCGGGACCGTGGTCATCGGCGGCATCACGGGGCCGGATATCGAGCAGGCGCTCGAACTCGCCGTGGCGATGTCCGATGCCGGCGAGGAGGTGGGCGCGGTGGCCGACTACGAGGACACGGCGGTCTCCACCAAAGTCGTGAAGGTCATCCAGAGCTACGCCAAGATCGTGGACACCACGACCTGGAGGAAGTAGCGGTCACATCCCGAGCTCGTGGACGACGGTCAGATGATCGCTCATGGGGCCGCTCCTCGCGGCGGATCAGATTCGGCAGGCGTCACAACTTCCGGTGGCGGCGCGTCCGCTACGTGTTGGGGTACCATCTCTGCAAGCACGTTGGTCCTATCGACGGGCGAAGTCGTTCAGGGGTGGTGGGTCGAGGGGGTACGCGTGAGCGACCAGTGGCAGCCACAGCAGGGTCAACCAGGCTACCCGCCGCCTCCGGGCGGCTACCAGTACCCGCCGCCCGCTCCGCGCGCGCCGAAGGCGGGGCCGCTCGAGGGCCAGGCCGAGCCGCAGGGTGTCCTGGATCTCGCGAAGATGGTCCTCAAGGGCATCATCAAGACCTTGCCCATCCAGATCGTGCTCATCGGCGGCATGTTCCTGTTCACGTGGGTCCTGCACACGTACCTTCTCGTCGGGCCCAACGGCGGGTTCGATGTGAACTCCACCAGCATCTGGCCGCCGACGTTCGTGAACCTCCAGGCCTACGTGCTGGGCCAGGTGCTCGCCCTGCGCGGCAAGATCCTCTCGGGTTCCGCGTTCTGGTTCGCGTTCTCGGCCCTGTCGGTCTCCTTCATCACGTCCGCGGTGCGTCGCAAGGGCGAGTTCTTCTCCTCCCTCGGCAAGGTCCCCGCACGGGTGAAGTCGGGCCTGTCGGGCGGCGGCACCGCGCTCATCACGGCGATGGCCGGCGCGGGCGTTGCGCTCGTGCTCGCGGGCTTCCTCGGCAACCGCGCGTTCGCGACAGCGGCGCTCGGGCTCGGTGTGATCGGCCTCACCGAGGTGGGAGGCGGCTTCGGCGGTCTCGCGGTGCGGTGCTTCTACAATGACGGACGCAAGGCGCTCTCGAAGCCTGCGCGGCGGCTTCCCGACGTGCGCGTCGACGGGTTCCTCGCCGGAGCCGTCGTCGCGATGCTCGCGTTCCTGCTCCTCGCCCTGCTTCCCGGCGCGCTCTTCACGGTGCTCGGCGTCGGGCTTCTCGTCATGGCCGCGGTGATGTCCACCCAGGGCGGGGGCCAGGCGCCCGGAGTCACCGCCGGCATCGTCGTGGGGCTTCTCGCTGTGGGCATCGCGCGCGTTGCGCTCGCCGACGATGGCGGACTGGATGAGGCGGGCGGCACGTGGGCGCAGTGGATCGCCTCTCAGGGCGCGGCCACGGCGGTGCTCATCGGGCTGCCACCTGCCATCGGATCGGCGATCGGCGCAGCGACAGGCCTGATCGGCGGGCTCGCGGGAGGGCTTGTGCCGCCCGCGGAGCCGGTGCCGCCCGAACCCGAGCCCGAACCGGAGCTCGAACCGGAGCCCGAGCCCGAACCGGAGCCCGAACC
>JBASOJ010000051.1:0-45449 GCA_049658145.1 Coriobacteriia bacterium | reverse complement strand
AGTCGGCGTGACCCGGGCAGTCGACGTGCGCGTAGTGGCGCTTGTCCGACTCGTACTCCACGTGCGCGATGGCGATGGTGATACCGCGCTCACGCTCCTCCGGAGCCTTGTCGATCTGGTCGAACGGGGTGAAATCGGCGAGGCCCTTCTCGGACTGCGTCTTGGTGATCGCAGCGGTAAGGGTGGTCTTGCCGTGGTCGACGTGACCGATGGTGCCGATGTTCATGTGCGGCTTGGTGCGCTCGAACTTCTTCTTGGCCATGAGTCTCCTCCTTCAAAGGACCTGGTTGCGACCTCAGCCGGTCGCGGGTGACAGGTCCCGTCTCCGGCCTGCTCGTGATCGCGGCGCGATCACGAGCAGCATGGTGCGTCTTGTATGTACGGCACAAAGACGAGTCTGCCACGTCTCCGTGATGATGCCTGGTAGCGGCGACTGGATTCGAACCAGTGACATCACGGGTATGAACCGTGTGCTCTAACCAACTGAGCTACGCCGCCGTGACGTCGGCCTGGCGGCCGACGCGGTGACTACCTGGAGCCCACAACCGGACTTGAACCGGTGACCTCTTCCTTACCAAGGAAGTGCTCTACCGACTGAGCTATGTGGGCGGAAACCCCGCACCCCTGCGGGGGAGGATCATCGGTGGTGGGAGCGCTTGGATTCGAACCAAGGTAGGCGTAGCCAACGGGTTTACAGCCCGTCCCCTTTAGCCACTCGGGCACACTCCCAACAATAAAAAAGCCGCACTCTATCACGTTTTCAAGTTGCTTGCCTGGCGACAGGCGAGAGGAATACTACTGCATCGCGAGAAGCAGTGTCAACGACTACAACGGTGCCGGGCGTATCCAAAGTCGCACTGCTCAGACACGGTCGACGACACTCTGGCGTCGAGCAACCGGTCCGGACCTATCGCGCATTCAACGAACCGTAGATCGGCCCCACGACCCGCACGCCGGCGACGGCCGCTTCAAGTTCGATCATGGGCACGATGCGATACCAGGCCGAACGGCCCCCGCTGATGACCGGTCGAGGCGGATACTGGTCGTGCGAGCGCTCGAACCATGAGCGGAGTTCGCGGAACGGCACGATCCGAAGGTCGTCACGCTCGACGCCCAGCTCGGAGAAGAACACGCCGTCCGGACTCTCGAGCAGCGCAGCGATCTCGGTCTCAGCACGGGGGATCGCGAGCCGGTAGTAGAGCAACTGCTCGGCAAGTGATGTCTGTGTCCAGCCGGGGGACCGCGTCGCGGTATCCGCCATCGCCTCGAGGGCGTAGCTCGCCGTGTCGGCGCGATAGAACGTGAAGTCGCGGTTGGCGATCTTCGCGGCATCGGTGCCGCAGTAGTAGTCCACCTTGACCTTGGCCGACACGCTGTCAGGACCATCGAGTCGACGGATATCGATACCGGTGGCGTCCGTACGCATGGACGGCGCAAGTTCCACGTTTCGTGCTCCGGACACCTCGAGATAGCGGCCGAGGATGCGCTTACCCACCTCGTGCATGAGGGGCGAACCAGAAAGCAGCACCTCTCCCCCTTCCTCCGCGGTCAGCGGGCGAGACGTTCGTCGGCGACGCGAAGACGTCTGCTCAAGACCTCGAGCAGCCGGATGGCGATGGAGGATACACGCTCCAGCAGCGACTTGAAGTCCCAGCTCGACAGCATGGGGCAGTGCGTCTCATCGATGGCCCGGATCGTGGCCGAGCGCCTTGCGCTGTCCAGCGAGGACATCTCCCCGAAGAAGTCTCCTTGCCCGAAGGCGCCGAGGGCCTGCCCGTCGCGCTCGATCGCCATCTCGCCCGACGTGATGAGATAGAACGCCTGACCCGGGGTTCCCTGAGTGACGACGATCTGGCCGGGCGCATACGTGTGCTCCTGTGCCACGGCGAGGATACTCGCCATCTGATCAGGCAGCAGGTTCTCGAAGATCGGTACGCGGGACAGGAACTCCTGGTTGGACATAGCCGCCTCCTCCGCGCGGTACCCTCCCTCATGCTAGACCAACCCGCGGCTGCGGTGAAGCGCAGTGGCGCGACCCTCGCACATATGCACAATGAACGCGGCAACCCGCTGGCGGGAGACGTGGTGGCACTCTTTCTGGGTCTGTATCTCGGCCACGTCAATCGGTGCGCGGCGTGATCCCGAGACCTCGGGACTCGCGGTGTTCCTGCTCGACCAGGGATTGCATGGCGTGGCGATGGCGCTCGTCACGGCTGTCGCCTACGCCACCGTGCCCACGCCGGCCATCATCCTGTGGCCCGTGACCCTCGCGACGCTCGCGATCGTGTGCGGCGTGTGCACCGTCGCCTTGGGCGGCTCCATACTGGTTCTCGAGGTGCAGCGGCAAGTCGTCGGCGAAGGCGATCGTCCGGACCCGATCATCGGCCTGGATCTCGCTCGCCTCTTCGGGACCCGATGGCCCCGCAGGAGATACACGCGGGCTAGAGACGCATGGCGGACGATGCGAATGGCCCGGGCGGTTGCCCGGGCCATCGTGTTCGTGTGGAGCCGGCGGAGGGAATCGAACCCGCAACCTATCGCTTACAAGGCGATTGCTCTGCCTTTGAGCTACGCCGGCGGCGCGCACCATTGTAGCGGGACGACTGCAGGGTGCACCAGCGGCTAGCAGGCGTGAACGAGCTCGATCTGGAACTCGATCTTGCGCTTGATGCGCTGAAGTGCATTGTCGACCGACTTCACGCCGCGATCCAGCGACTCGGCCACCTCCTGGTACGACTTGCCGTCGACGTACAGGCGCAGCACCTCGGTCTCAAAGGGCGAGAGTACCTGCAGGAAGCCTTCGCGGATGCTCACGGTCTCCCATGCGGAGATGACGATCTCGGCAGGGTCGCACACCTCGCGTGCTGCGAGGATGTCGGCGAGCACCCTATCTCCTTCGTCCTCGACACTGGCCGAGCGGCTGAGAGAGACATAGCTGTTGAGCGGCGAGTGCTTCTGCCGGGTGGCCGACTTGATGGCGGTGATGAGTTGGCGCGTGATGCACAACTCGGCGAACGACCGGAAGCTGGCCTGGCGGGAAGGATCGTAGTCACGAATGGCCTTGTACAGGCCGATCATGCCTTCCTGGATGACATCGTCGCGGTCTGCGCCAGCGAGGAAGTAGGAACGCGCCTTGCAGCGCACGAACCCCCGGTACCGCGATACGAGCAATGAGCTTGCAGCCTCGTCCCCCCGTTGGGCTGCGACGATGAGCGTGAGTTCGTCGCAGCGGTCGAGTCTACGTCGTGAGTCCCCAAGTGCCCTTTGCAATTCTCCGTTCCCTCCCACGAAGCCCCCCGGTCTCGAGGGGGAGGAATGATTGGCCTCTAAGGGCCGCTTGTGAATCGCCGTACTTGTGGAGCACTACTGACGATAACATCGGAAGGGAGCGTGTCAACGAGTTCTGGCAAGCCTGAACAAGCCTGACCTCCGGCGATGAGTTTTCTTAAGGCCGCTGAAGCTGCTGTGGAGGGCCCCCGCGGGCCCACCGCGAGAGCACGACGGCGACGTCTTCGTCGATGCGGCGCGCGACCGGGACGCGACGGGCTCCGGAATCAGAGAGCCGCGTGTCGGCGTCCCGGGTGTCCACAAGGTCCGCGACGAAGCGCTCGGAGGAGAGCACCGAGACCGTGCCGGAACCGACGGTATCACGTGTCGCGGCGTCGGACGTCACCACGACCGCGGACTCGCCCCGCTCGCGGTAGCGCTGCGCCAGCGCCTCGATAACGGTGTCCGCCGACGTGCCTGCCGCCGAGAAGATCACGGTCAGCGTGCCCAGGTGATGCGGTGAACCGTCCGAGAAGGGGTTGCCCGCGCCGTCGAAGACGACCGTCGTCCTCTGCCCGCCCTCGGCAAAGACACTGAGGTCCGCCACGAGGTGCGCACGCGCCACATCGAGGTCGCGCCGCGCCTCGCGGCTGTGGACCGGATGGGCATAGAGGACATTGTAGCCGTCGACGATGTAGTGATCGCGGCTCACGTGCCCTGTCTCACCCACTCGAACGCCAGGACGCTCGTCGCCTGCGCGACGTTGAGCGAGGACACCTTCCCTGCAACGGGGATGCTCACCAGGAAGTCGCACCGATCGCGCGTGAGCCGCGCAAGGCCGCTGCCCTCGGCACCGAGTACGAGGACGAGCCGCCCGTTCAACGGTGAATGCCAGAGGTCCTGCTCTCCCCGCTCGTCGGCGCCCGCCACCCAGTAGCCCGCGTCCTTCAAATCGCCAAGCGCGCACGCGACGTTGCCCACCTGCACCACGGGCAGGTGAGCCGTGGCGCCCGCTGAGGCCTTGTGAGCCACGGGTCCGATCGATGCGGCCCGGTCCTTCGGGATGACGACCGCGTCGCCCCCCGCCACTTCGACCGAGCGTATGACCGCGCCCAGGTTCCCGGGATCGGTCACGTGGTCGAGCACCACCACGAGCGACCGGTCTCGCCCCGCTACGGTGCGCAGCACGTCGGCGAGCTCCGCATAGCGGAACGGGGCCGCGACAGCCACGACGCCCTGGTGGGCGCCGCGGGCGCTCTGGCGATCGAGCTTCTCGCGCGCCGCCGATCTCACGGGGACTTCTGCCGCGCCGGCGAGCCGCCGGATCTCCTCGATGCCCGGATCGTTCCGCACGCCATCGGCGATCGTCACGCTTTCGAGCCGCATGCCCGATCGAAGCGCTTCGAGAACGGCGTTGCGACCCTCGATGAAGTCGCTCATCGCCGCACTACCCGCGGCCGTGGAAGACGACGCGTGCGCCGGAGGCGGTGTCCTCGATGGTGAAGCCGAGGCGGGCGAGCCCATCCCGGACCGCATCGGCCGCGGCCCAGTTGCGCTCCGTGCGGGCAACCGCACGCGCCGCGAGCAGCGCATCCACCGCCGCCCGGGCGTCGCCGCCATCGTAGCCGGCCAGGTCGCGAGCCATCGGCAAGACATCCGCCGGATACTCGGCACCCCGCGCGGAGGTCGTGATCGACACCCCGAGCGCACCGAGGAGCTCGGTGAGCGTCGCCGCCGCCTCATCGAGGCGCGACGCGTACCGCGCGTTGTCGCCGATGCCATGCTGCTCGAGGAAGGTGTTGAGCACGCGCACGAGGTCGAAGAGCGCGGCGAGCGCACCTGCAGTGTTGAAGTCGTCGTCCATCGACGCGGTGAACGCCCGCCGGGTGGCACCGGGGATCTCCTCGAGCGCCGCGATCGCCGACGGCGTCGCCTCGCTGAGCGTTCCCGTCGCCCTGTTGCGCTTTGCCCACTCCAGGTTGCGCAGCGGCGTGACGAGCCGCTCGTACGAGCGCGACGCCTCCTCGAGACGATCGGGTGAGAAATCGAGCGGGCTGCGGTAGTGCGTCTGCAGCATCAGCACGCGCACGACCGGCGCAGGGTACTGCGCCAGCACATCTTTCAGCAGCATGAAGTTGCCGAGCGACTTGCTCATCTTCTCGGCATTCACCTGCAACAGACCACCGTGGAGCCAGTACCGAACGAACGGCCGGCCCGTCGCGGCCTCGGACTGTGCGATCTCATTCTCATGGTGCGGGAAGATGAGGTCGCTCGCCCCGCCGTGGATGTCGAACGTCACGCCGAGCTCCTGTTCCGACATGACCGAGCACTCGAGGTGCCAGCCGGGCCGGCCCTCGCCCCACGGACTGGACCAGTGGGGCTCGCCGGGCTTGGCGGACTTCCACAGCGCGAAGTCGAGCGGGTCCTGCTTACGCTCGTCCACATCCACACGCGCGCCCGACTCGAGATCGTCGATGTTCCGGCCGGACAGCTTGCCGTAGTCGGGAAAGCTGCGGACCGCGAAGTAGACGTCGCCGTCTACGACGTAGGCGTGACCGCGCTCGATCAGCCGCTCGGTCATCGCGATCATACCGGGGATGGTCTCGGTCGCCTTGGGGGAGGCCGTGGGGCGCTCGATGCCGAGCGCGTCCATCGCCGCGCGGAACGCCAGTGTGTAGTCGGAGGCGACTTCGGCGGGCTCGCGGCCCTCCTCGGCGGCGCGCGCGATGATCTTGTCGTCGACATCGGTCACGTTCTGAACGAAGCGTACGTCGTAGCCCGCGTAGGTGAGGTACCGGCGGATGACGTCGAAGGTGAGGAAGGTTCGAGCGTTGCCGATGTGGATGTGGTTGTAGACGGTCGGCCCGCACACGTACATCGCCACCGCGCCCGGATCGCGAGGGACGAACTCCTCCTTGCCGCGGCTGAGCGTGTTATAGACCCGGATCGTCATCGTCGTCCTCTCGTGTTGCGGGTACCTCGCCGAAGACAGGTCCGCCCGTCTCGGCGCTCACGTCCTCGTCGCGCGCCAGGCGCGACTCAAGCCGGTCGATGCGTCGCGCCATGGAACGGTACATCTCGACCACGGGGTCGGGCAGGTCCTCGTGGTGCAGGTCGACCGCATCGACCCGCTGGCCCTCCCTGACGACGACGCGACCGGGGATGCCCACGACGGTGCAGCTGGCCGGCACGTCGGCGATCACGACGGCGCCCGCACCTACACGTGAACCGTGACCGATGGTGATGTTGCCCAGCACGGTCGCCCCGACGCCCACGACAGCGAAGTCCTCGATCGTCGGATGCCGCTTACCATGCTCCTTGCCGGTGCCGCCCAGAGTCACTCCCTGGTAGAGCGTCACATCGTTGCCGATGACGGTCGTCTCACCGATGACCACGCCCATACCGTGGTCGATGAAGAAGCGCTCGCCGATCGCCGCTCCCGGGTGGATCTCTATGCCCGTGCGCCTGCGCACGCGCTGACTGATATACCTCGCGAGCCACGTACGTCCCGAGCGGTGCAGCCTGTGCGTCACGCGATGCCACCAGACCGCCCAGAGACCGGGGTAGTTCGTGAGTGCCGACCACGTGGAGGGGCACGCCGGGTCGCGCTCCTTGACGGCAGCTATGTCCGCTGTGATCCGCGAGATCATCGGCGCACGACCCCCTTTCATGCTTTCCGGGCGACGAATCGCACTACTATCATGTCACGCTCGAAGACGTGTCAACACGGGCGTCTATATGCGCTCCAACAAGACGACCGCCTGAGCGCCGACACCCTCGGCCCTGCCCTCGAAGCCGAGGCCCTCGGTGGTCGTAGCCTTCACGCCTATGCGCGACGCGTCCACACCGAGCGCGGCGGCGATGCGATCACGCATCTCGTCACGGTACGGTGCGACGCGCGGCTGCTCGAGCACCAGCACCGTGTCGGCATCGGCCAGCCGCCAGCCGCGCTCTTCGGCCAGGGCGGCGACACGCGAGAGCAGATCGATCGACGAGACGCCGGCATACGCCGGATCGGTGTCGGGGAAGAGCCTGCCGATATCCCCCTCGCGAAGCGCTCCAAGGATCGCGTCCATCAGCGCGTGGACGAGTACGTCGGCGTCCGAATGGCCGAGCAGGCCTCGATCATGCGGGATCTCGACGCCCCCGAGAACGAGCGCACGGCCGTCCGCGAAAGCATGCACGTCGTAGCCGATGCCGACTCTGAGGTCACTCATCGCCCGCTCCTTCCACTCTCGTCCGCAGTAGGCGTTCGACGATGAGCATGTCTTCCGGAACGGTGACCTTGATGTTGTCACGTGGCCCCGCCAGCATCCGCACCGAGCCGCCGGCGCGCTCGACCAGCGACGCGTCGTCGGTGGCCGCGAATCCCTCGGCCTCGGCCCTCGCGTACGCGCGGCGCAGAACCGGCGCACGGAACACCTGCGGTGTCTGGGCTGCCCATACCGTGGTGCGGTCGAGGGTACCTGCGACCCGGTCCCGCGCGCCGACGAGCTTCAGCGTGTCATACGAGGGGTGGCCGACGACGACTCCATCGAGTGCTGCGTCCGCATCCAGCGCGTCGATCGCCTCGGCGATGAGTGCGGGAGTCACGAGAGGACGAGCACCGTCGTGCACGGCGATGACATCCGCGTCGGCGGGAACAGCCGCGAGCCCGCGTGCCACCGACTCCTGCCGCGATCCGCCGCCGCCGATCACGCCGACGATCTTGGGGGAACCGAGGGGCGCAACAGCGGCAGCCCGATACTCCTCTACGCGCTCCGGGTGAGTCACCACAACGATCGCATCGATCGCCGCACACGCGACGAACGCCGAGACGGTGTGGTACAGCACAGGCCGACCCGCCACCGCGGCGAGCTGCTTGCCTCCGTCGAGACCGGTGCGTTCTCCGCCTCCACCCGCGACGATGATCGCGGCGTTCATGGAAGCTCCTTGAGTCGTGCGAACACCATCCTGCCGGCACTCGTCTGGAGGACCGAGGTCACTTCGACATCGATGTCCGTGCCGACCGAGCGCGCGCCGTCGGCCACGACGACCATGGTGCCGTCGCCGAGGTAGCCGACCCCCTGCCCGGCCTCCTTGCCCTCCTTGGTGAGCGCGATGTGCAACGCATCGCCGGGAAGCAGCACAGGGCGCAACGCCTCGGCCGCTTCGTTCACGTTCAGCACCGCCGCGCCCTCGACGCGCGCCACCTTGGTGAGGTTGTAGTCGACGGTGACGAGCGTGCCGCCGCTGGAGAGCGCGAGCCTCACGAGTTTCGCGTCCACAGTGGGGATCTCGGAGAAGTCGCTCTCCATGACGAGCACACCGTACTCCCCCGCTGCCATCGTGGTCAGCAGATCGAGCCCACGCCGACCCCTGGCACGACGGGCATCATCAGCCGAGTCCGCGAGCGTCTGCAGCTCGACGAGCACGAATCGCGGCACACGCAACGGACCTTCGAGCAGGCCCGACTTCGCGAGCTCCGCAAACCGCCCATCGATGATGGCGCTTGTGTCGAGCAGCTTGGGAGGGCGGCTGTCCACCGGTGCCGACGAGCCAAACGACCATGCGAGCGCCTCATCGCGACCCGGCAACATGAAGAGGCTCACGCCGACATAGGCGCAGAACACGTAGAGCAGCGCAGTGACGAGAAAGCCAAGCCACCTCGGGTTCTCGAGGTACTTGAGGAGCGAAGACGAGATGAGGAAGGCCACGAGCAGCCCAACCAGCAGACCGACCGCGCCCAGCATGAGCGTAGGTGTGTGGACTTCGGCGAGTCGTGAGTGGATCCGGCGGTAGGCCGCTTCTAGTTCCCGGCCGAATATGCCGCCCAGTACGTACCCTATCGAGGCTCCCAGTATGATGATGATGAAGATGACGTAGCCTTCTGAGAACCCCGTCTGAGCCGTCCAGTCGATCTGCTGTGAGACCGCGAACCCGCCGAGTGCGCCCACCGTGATCAGGAATACACGAGCGAGCTGTACGAACATGATCTCGACGCCCGAACGTCAGATGCCGCTTCTGACGAGCGCCTTCACCTCCTCCGGTGCCGGGCCGGGTGACCGGCGGGCCGACGATACCTACGATGGTATGAATGAGGCGATCGTAGCACAGGTGCGCGTCGGCGCCCTACAGCACGGCCCGTTCGCGCATGCGACGCAGACCGTCACTGATGGCCCTTGCGCGTCGCGCCCCCACACCGTCGACATCATCGAGTTGCTGCTCGGTCGCGGCGAGTATGGCTTTGAGTGAGCCGAAGCGGTCGACGAGCCGGTTGATCACGGTAGCGGGCAGGAGCGGCACGCGATGGAGCAACCGGTAGCCCTTGGGCCGTACGTGCTGTTCGTCGATGTCGGCCGTGGGGGCATATCCCAGGGCCACCGCGAGTGCACCGGGGTCGAGGAGTTGCTCAGGGGTGAGGGCCGCGATGCGGGCGAGGGCCGCGACAGCCTTGCGCGGTCCCGAGTCGGGCATGTAGTCGCGGACCAACATGAGGAAGTCGTCTTCTGCGCCCGCCGTGAGCTCATCGGCCTGCATGCGCACGAGACGCCCCTCGGTGCCGAGCTCGATTATGTATCGGCTGAGCTCGCGACCCACACGTCTCAGCATCTCGAAACGGTGCAGCACCACGGCGACGTCCCCGAATGTGGCGAGGTCCTCGAACTCGAGTTCGGTGAGATGCGTCGACACCTCGGTGAGGCGGGTGCGGTAACGCTCGAGGGTCTGCACCGCCTGACTTGCTTTGGCGAGCACGACATCGATGTCGGCGAGCGAGATGCGCTCCCCGTTGCGATAAAGGGTGACGACCTCGCGACGCTGAGACACCGACACGACCAACGCCTGTGTCTGGCGACTCACGCGCTCGGCGGTGCGGTGGCGCATGCCGGTCTCGGTGGTCGGCAGCGAAGGGTCGGGCATGAGGTGGACGTTCGCCCTGCGGATGCGGGTTGCTTCGGCGTCGAGCAGGATGGCGCCGTCCATCTTCGCCAGTTCGAAGAGGCGCTGATGGGTGAAGGACGCGTCGATGACGAAGCCGCCGTTACTGAGGGAGTCCACACCGGTCTCGTCGCCGATCGCGATCAGCGCGCCGGTCTTTCCGGCGATGACGTTGTCCAGCGCCTGCCTGAGTGGCGTGCCCGGTGCGACGAACTGCAGCGCCGAGTGCATCTCCTCTTCGCGCATCGTGCCCTCCTCACCTCTGACAGACGCTGACTCTACCTGGATTCTGCCACGACCGCCGCCGCGCCACCACATTCGCTACCCGAGTGCCACCTTGAGGGCATCGGCCACCGTGCGAACGCCGATCATATCCAGTGCGCTGGCACCTTTGGACTGGGGGCCGAATGCACGCCCGAACCCCATCCGTGAGGACTCACGTAGCCGGGCGGCCGCATGCGGCACTCCGCGGACGTCGCCGGTGAGCCCGATCTCGCCGAAGGCCACAGCGTCGGCGGGCACGGCACGGTCCGCGCGCGATGACGCCAGCGCGAGCGCAAGCGGCAGATCGACGGCAGGCTCAGTCACCCGCACCCCTGCCGCAACGGAGACGTAGACATCGTACGAGCCGAGTCCGACATCGGCCCGCCGCTCGAGGATCGCCAGGACTTGCAGCAATCGTGCGGTCTCGATACCCACGGAGAGGCGGCGTGGAACCTGCAGGTACGTCGGCGTGACGAGCGCCTGCACTTCGACGAGTAGGGGCCTGCTACCCTCCATCGTCGCCATCACCACCGAGCCGGGCACCCCGCCCGTGCGCTCCGCGAGCAGCGCGCCCGATGGCTGTCCGACCTCGGCGAGACCGTCCTCGGCCATCTCGAAGATCCCGATGTCGGAGACCGAGCCGAAGCGGTTCTTGGCCGCCCGGACGATCCGGAACGCATGGTCGGAGTCGCCCTCGAAGTACAGCACCGTGTCCACCACATGCTCCAGGACCCTCGGACCCGCGATGGTCCCGTCCTTGGTCACATGACCGACGACGAGCAGCGTGACGTCGTTGGTCTTCGCCAGACGCACGAGGCGTGCGGCCGTGGCCCGCACCTGCCCGACGCTCCCCGGGACCCCGTCCAGGCCGGGGTCGTAGAGCGTCTGGATGGAATCGACGATTACCACCTGTGGCCGCTCGGCCAGGATCGTCGCCTCGATGGCGGAAGCATCCACCTCGGGCAGCAGCGTGATGCCCGAAGACACGCCGACCCGGTCCGCGCGCGACCGGACCTGCTGCACGGACTCCTCGCCGCAGACGTAGAGCACGGGTACGCCGCGGTTGCCGAGCGCGCCGGCCGCCTGAAGCAGCAGGGTCGACTTGCCGATGCCGGGCTCACCACCGATGAGCACGACCGAGCCGCGTACCAGGCCACCACCCAGCACACTGTCGAGCTCCCCTATCCCCGTGGTGAAGCGCATCTCCGGGGAGAGGGCGACCTCCGCGAGCGGGGTGACGGCTCGGGCCGTACCGACAGCGGACGAACCGCCCACTACCTGCGACGACTGGGCCTCCTCCACGAACGTGCCGTACTCGCCGCATTCGGGGCACCGGCCGAGCCAACGCGGCGCGGAATGCCCGCACTGCTGGCAGAGCCATGTGCTCCGGGGTCTGGCCATCTGCTAGGCGCCGGCCGCCCCGCCGGCCGCACCCGTACCGCGCCGCGATCGGGAACCGCGAGGGACTGCCGTCGCCTTCGGGGCCGGCGGTGCGGTCTCCCGCACGGGCAGGATCTCCGGGCCCTCGGCTTTGCGGAACACGATCCGGTCACCTTCCACGTCCGCCACCACGGTGTCACCGGGAGACCACTCGCCTGCGAGCAGCTGCTCGGAGAGCGGGTCCTCGATGAGTCGCTGGATCGCGCGGCGCAGCGGCCGGGCGCCCATCGCCGGATCGAACCCGCTGCGTGCGAGAAGCGCGCGAGCCGCGGGCACGAGCCGAATGCCGACACCCTGCGTGACCAGCTGGTCGCGCAGGCGCGCGATCAGCAGGTCGACGATCGCCTCGGTGTCTTCAGACGTGAGATCGTGGAAGACGATGACCTCATCGACGCGGTTGAGCAACTCCGGACGGAAGACCCTCTTGAGCTCGCCCGTGACGCGCTCCTTGAGCGTGTCGTAGGCCAGCCCGGTCGTGTCCTCCATGGAGAAGCCGAGGCTCCGTCCCTTGCCGATATCCCGCGCGCCGAGGTTCGACGTGAGGATGATGATGGCGTTCTTGAAGTCCACCTTCCGACCCTGCGCGTCCGTCAGACGGCCTTCCTCGAAGATCTGCAACAGCACGTTGAACACGTCAGGGTGCGCCTTCTCGATCTCATCGAACAGGATGACCGAGTAGGGGCGGCGCCTGACGGCCTCGGTGAGCTGACCGCCTTCATCGAAGCCGACGTAGCCCGGCGGTGAGCCCACGAGCCGCGACACGGTGTGCTTCTCCATGTACTCACTCATGTCGAGCGAGATGAGTGCGTCTTCACTGCCGAACAGGAAGGCAGCGAGCGCCTTCGCAAGCTCGGTCTTGCCGACGCCCGAAGGGCCGAGGAAGATGAACGACCCTGCCGGGCGGGTCGGGTCCTTCAGACCGGCCCGCGTCCGGCGGATGGCCTTGGACACAGCCGTGACGGCCTCATCCTGGCCGACGATGCGCTCGTGGATGCTCGTCTCCATACGGAGCAGCTTCTCGGTCTCCTCCTCGGTGAGGCTCGCAACCGGGATGCCCGTCCACATCGACACGACGTCGGCGATCTCCTTCTCGGTGACCTCGACGATCCGCGCGACGTCGGGCTTACGCCACTCGCTCTCCATCGCACGCTTCTCGGCGAGGACCTGCTTTTCTTTATCGCGCAGCGCTGCGGCCTTCTCGAACTCCTGCGCCTCGATGGCGGCTTCCTTCTCCTGACGCACCTGCTTCAGGCGCTCATCGACCTCGCGAACGCCCGCGGGCGCCGTCATGGTCTTGATGCGCATCTTGCTGCCGGCCTCGTCCATCAGATCGATCGCCTTGTCCGGCAAGAACCGGTCCGAGATGTAGCGGGCCGCCAGCGTTGCCGCCGCTTCAAGCGCGCCGTCCGTGATGGACACACGATGGTGCGCCTCGTAACGGTCACGAAGCCCGCGCAGGATGTCGAGCGTCTCCCCGATCGACGGCTCGCCCACCATGATGGGCTGGAAGCGCCGCTCGAGAGCCGGGTCCTTCTCGACGTACTTGCGGTACTCGTCAAGCGTCGTGGCGCCGATCGTCTGCAGCTCGCCGCGCGCTAGGGCGGGCTTGATGATCGAGGCGGCGTCGATGGCGCCCTCGGCGGCGCCGGCGCCGACAAGCGTGTGCATCTCGTCCACGAACAGGATGATGTCGCCACGCTCGCGAATCTCCTTCATGACCTTCTTCAGGCGCTCCTCGAACTCACCGCGGTACTTGCTGCCGGCAACGAGCGCCGCCAGGTCGAGCGTGTAGAGCTGCTTGTCGCGGATCGTCTCCGGCACTTCGTCGGCGGCGATAAGCTGCGCCAGGCCCTCGACCACAGCGGTCTTGCCGACGCCGGGTTCGCCGATGAGGACGGGGTTGTTCTTGGTGCGGCGGGACAGGATCTGCATGACGCGCTCGATCTCCTGCTCGCGACCGACCACGGGGTCGAGCTTGCCCTCCATCGATGCGCGGGTGAGATTCCGCCCGAACTCGTCAAGGAGCACGCCTTCCGCCGCACGGCCGCCGCGACGCTCCTCGGCAGGCTCGGTCTGCTTGCCGTAGTAGCCGCTCAGAAGCTGGATGACTGCCGAGCGCACCTTCTCCAGGTCCGCGCCGAGGTTCAGCAGGACCTGCGCGGCCACACCCTCGCCCTCACGGATGAGGCCGAGGAGGATGTGCTCCGTGCCGATGTAGTTGTGCCCGAGCTGCAGCGCCTCGCGAAGCGAGAGCTCCAGCACCTTCTTGGCGCGCGGCGTGAACGGGATGTGTCCGGTGGGCACGTACGTCCCCCGGCCGATGAGTTCCTCTACCTGCTGGTGCACGTCCTCAAGCGAGATATCGAGGCTCTCGAGCGCCTTGGCGGCGATGCCGTCCTGCTCTCTGATGAGGCCGAGCAGCAGATGTTCGGTGCCGATGTAGTTCTGGTTGAGCATGCGCGCCTCTTCCTGCGCATACACCACCACGCGGCGCGCCTTTTCGGTGAAGCGTTCGAACATGGTCCGTCACTCCCAATCTACAGCGCCGATGAGGCGCATCGGATGTCGTACGCCTATTCTACCCCGCTCCGTGACACGGGTCGAAGTGTGCGGGATGTGAAGCAAGGACGGTGCCACCGGATGTGAGCGCTTCACACTCAGATTCCGCCAGGACGCGGGCGAGACGCCGACGGGCGGCGACACGCGCAGCGAACCTCCGCAGCCCTAGGCCTCAGGCCGCATGTGTGGGAACAGCAGGACGTCGCGGATCGACGCGCTGTCGGTAAGCAGCATCACGAGCCGATCGATGCCGATGCCGAGGCCGCCGGCGGGCGGCATCCCGTACTCCTGAGCACGCAGGTAGTCTTCGTCGACCCACATCGCTTCATCGTCTCCGGCGTCCTTTGCGGCCGCCTGCGCCTCGAAGCGGCCGCGCTGGTCGGCGGGGTCGATGAGCTCGGAGAACGCGTTCGCGAACTCACGGCCGGTGATGATCAGCTCGAATCGATCGGTGAGCATCGGGTCATCATCGTTGCGCCGCGCGAGCGGCGATGTCTCGGCGGGATAGAGCGTCACGAACGTCGGCTCGTTCAGTGTGTGCTCCACGAGCTTCTCGAACAGCTCGGTGAGCAGTTTGCCGGGACCCCAGTCCGCTTCGACCGGGGCCTCGTGCCGGGCACACTCGGCACGCAGGTCCGCGAGCGGCGTGTGTACCGACAGCTCCCGGCCCGCTGCCTCACTGACGAGCTCGGCCATCGGCGCCTGCCGCCACGGCGGGACAAGCGACACCGCGTGACCCTGGTACTCGAGCTCGAGCGTACCCAGGGTCTCGAGCGCAACGGACGTGATGAGAGCCTCGGTGAGTTCGCGCATCGTCTCCATGTTGCCGAACGCCTGATACGCCTCGAGCATGGTGAACTCGGGGTTGTGACGCGGAGACATGCCCTCGTTGCGGAACGAGCGGTTGATCTCGAACACCCGCTCGAAGCCGCCCACGAGCAGCCGCTTGAGGTACAACTCCGGCGCGATGCGCAGGTAGAGGTCCATGTCGAGCGCGTTGTGATGGGTGACGAACGGGCGCGCGGTGGCGCCGCCCGGGATCGGCTGCAGCATCGGCGTCTCGACCTCGAGGAAACCGCGGCCGGCCATGAACGCCCGGATCGCCGAGATCACGGCGAAGCGGGTCTCGAAGACCGCGCGCACCTCGGGGTTGGCGATCAGGTCCACGTAGCGCTGACGATACCGGGTCTCGGTATCGGAAAGCCCGTGATACTTCTCGGGAAGCGGTCGCACCGACTTGGAGAGGAGCAGGACCTCCGTGGGCGACACCGACAGTTCGCCCCGGCGAGTACGCAGCACCGTGCCCGTGGCGCCGACCCAGTCGCCGAGGTCGAGGTCACAGGCCGAGGCATAGGGGTCATCGCCGAGAACATCGGGGCGGCAGAAGAGCTGGATCTCGCCGGAGCCATCCTTGATCACGAGGAAGAGGACCTTGCCCTGATCGCGCTTCGCGACGACCCTGCCGGCCACACTGACGAGATCGGCGGTCTGCGCGCCCGCTCCTAGGTCCGCGTGGGCCTCGATGAGATCAGCGGCGAGCGCGGTGCGCTCGAATGAGTCCCGGTAGGGCTCGACTGCCGCGCTTCGGAGTCCCGCCACCTTGGCGAGACGGACCGCGACTGCGTCCTCGGCCGGGGTGGCGCCTGTGCTCGGTTCGTCCGTCATGATCCCCCACTACTTGGAGATGGACACGACCTCGTACTCGATGATCGAGCCGCGCGGGGTCGTGACCTTGACGACGTCACCCTTCTTCGCGCCGATGACCGCCTGGCCGACAGGCGACTCGTTGGAGATGCGGTTGTGCGTCGGATCGGCCTCAGCCGAGCCGACCAGCTGATAGACGAAGGTCTCATCGGCCGCCACATCGCGCAGGTGCACCCGGGCCCCGAGCCCGACCTTGCTGTGGCTCTTGGGGGACTCGATGATGGTCGCGTTCGCGAGGATCTGGCTGATCTCGGCAATGCGACTCTCGACCCACGCCTGCTCGTTCTTGGCGTCGTCGTACTCGGAGTTCTCCGAGATGTCGCCGAAATCCTTCGCCTCGCGGATTCGCTCCCCGACCTCACGGCGTCTAACGGTCTCAAGGTGGAGCAGTTCCTCCTCGAGGCGTGCCTGGCCCTCGGGCGTGAGCGCGATCTCCTTCTGCATCTGGCACTCCTGTACCTCGGTCGAACGAGCGGCGGTGGACGATGCGAACGGGCCACCCGCGATTGGCTCACGAGAGTATAGCCGCGCCTCCTGGGTGACACAAGCCGAAAGCGAAGGGGCGCCCGCAGGCGCCCCCTGTGCAAGTGAACTGCCGCGCGCGATCACTCGTCCGCGGGCGTCTCGGACTTCTCGGCCGGCTTGGCCGTGGTGTCGCTGTCATCGAGCTCGTTCATGCCCTCGTCCATGCCCTCTTTGAGGGCCTTCGCCGACTTGCCGAACATCTTCGCGAGCTTGGGCAGCTGCGTGGGACCGAACAGCAAGAGCACAACCGCCAGGATGGCCCAGATCTCCCAGCCGCCTGGCATACCGAATGCCGCCATGTCATCCTCCTCGACTCTAGGCCCGCGCCGGCCGACGCTGAGGCCCGAACGAACGAATGCCACCTTATCATCTACGACTATACCCGCGCCACGCCCTCCTGGCGCGAGAGGTAGTAGAGGGTATGCAGCAGTTCCTGTACCGGATCGCTGTTGTGCAACATGACACCCTCCGGAACCCCGACGATCACCGGGGTGTAGTTGAGTATCACGCGCACGCCGGCGCTCGCCAACTCATCGGTTACCTGCTGGGCGGCCTCCGAAGGCACTGCCACGACCCCGATGCGGATCTCCTGGGCCCGGAGCGCACCGTCGAGTTCCTCGATCGGCTGCACCACGATCTTGCCGATGCGCGTGCCGATCTTGGCGGGATCGTTGTCGAAGATGGCGGTCACCACGAAACCGTGCTGCTTTAGCCCGCTGTAACCGGCGATCGCCGAGCCGAGGTTGCCGGCTCCGACGAGTGCAAGCCGGTGGATGTGGTCGGAGCCCAGTATCCGCTGAATCTGTTCGACCAGCGCGCCGACGTCGTATCCCACGCCGCGCTTGCCGAATGACCCGAAGTGCGTGAGGTCGCGCCGGATCTGCGCGGGGTTCACCGAGGTGAGTTCACCGAGGCGCGCGGAGGACACCGTGCGCGCCCCTTCGGCGCGCAGCTGCATGAGGACGTTCAGGTAGGCCGGAAGGCGCTCGATGACGCCTTCAGGGATAGCGGATGGATCGCGCTTCGATACCGTCATGATCCCGTCCCCACATCGTGTGTTTGCGATAATGTACCCCCGAGTTACAAACTCGTACAAGTCCGGACTTCAGGGACGTGCGACGCAGAGACGTGCGAACGCGCCCTAGAACGCCGCGCCTTCGAGGGCGGTGGCGCAGATACAGGGGCGCTCGGCGGGCAGCGCCGGGATCATGGCATGCAGCAAGTCCTTCACCTTCTGGTTGCTGGCCGCGAACATGCGCACGACCTCGTCGTTGGTGACGGGCGCGTCGAGGCCCTCGACCCCGGCGTCATGGTCGGTGATGATCGAGATGTTGCAGTAGCAGATCTCCAGCTCCCGCGCGAGATAGGCCTCGGGATACTGGGTCATGTTGATGACCTCCCACCCTTGCCTGGCGAACCACTGCGACTCGGCGCGCGTCGAGAACCGCGGGCCCTGGATGACCACCACCGTACCCCGGTCGTGCACGCAGACCCCGAGGTCCCGGGCCTTTTCGATCGCGATCTCGCGCATCGTGGGGCAGTACGGGTCGGCCGACGACACGTGCACGGTCTGGGGCCCGTCGTAGAAGGTGTCCTTACGGCCGGTGGTCCGATCGACGAACTGATGGCACACGACGAACTCGCCCGGCTTCACGTGCGTCTGCAGCGAACCGCATGCGTTCGGCCCGATGATCCGGGTGACGCCGAGCTCCTTCATCGCCCAGACGTTGGCGCGGTAGTTGATCATGTGCGGAGGCAGTGTGTGCTTGCTCCCGTGGCGCGGGAGGAAGGCGACGCTTCGGCCCCCGATCTCGCCGACCATGAGCGAGTCGGAAGGATCGCCGTAGGGCGTCTCGACCCGCACCTCGACCGGATTGTCGAGCAGCGAGTAGAAACCACTTCCGCCGAACACACCGATCTCAGCCCTGGGATACGTCATCGATCGCTCCTTGCGCCATGGTGGTCCGATGTGTGGCGACACCGCCACCCGAGGATTGTAGCCCATGCGCCATGCCGTCAGGCAGTGAGCGCATACTGGCCGTCCTCACTCGGCATCATCCAGCGGTCGTCTTCCGCCGCCCGCGGGGCCCACAGCGGACGCCGGAAGAGGTTACCCGCGTCCGTCCAGGCTTCATCGACACGTGCGGCCGAGGCGGCGGCCTCGATGAAGCCGGCCGTCTTCGCGTCCAGGTTGTCCGCATGGTGCAGCATGAGCGCCTCCAGAGTGCACGGCCGCTTCGGTGAGCCCCACTCCAACTCGCCGTGATGCGCGAGGAGGACGTGCGCGAGCCGCGTCGCCGTCTCGTGGGGCACCGCGTCGCCGAGGGCGTCGACCGCTGCCCGCACCCGGCGTTCGCCGAGCACGACGTGACCGATCATGCGCCCGTCGTCGGTGTAGTCGATGCCGGTGGTGTACACGAGTTCGTCGACCTTGCCGATGTCATGGAGCAGGGCGCCCGCGAGCAGCAGGTCGCCGTCCAGGTGCGGGTAGAGATCGCACAGCGCCCGGCAGAGCGTCGCCACGCCCACCGTGTGCTCGAGCAACCCGCCGATGTAGGCGTGATGATAGCTCTGCGACGCGGGACACATCCTGAAGCGCTTCATGAATCCGGCTTCGGAGAAGACGCGTCTGACGACACCCGAGAGCGCGGGGTCGCCGACGCCCTTGACGAGCGCGCGCAACTCACCGACCAGCTCCTCGGGATCCCGGGTTCCGGAAGGAAGGAGATCAGTGGCGTCGTACTGGCGGACCGGTCGTATCTCCTCGGCGGTGATGCGCAGGATGCCCCGATAGGCCGTGGCGGTTCCCCGCACAGCCACGACCGCGCCGACAGGCGTCTCGACCGCACTCCCCCGCGGGCGGAACATGATCCCACCGATCCGCCCGGTCCTGTCCGAGAACTCGAGCAGGAGATACGGGTCGCCCGTTCTCGTGGCTCTGATCTGCTTGCCCTTGAGCGCGAAGACCGCATCGACACGCTCGCCCTCGGCCAACGCCGCGATGTACTGCCGTCCCATCTCGCACCTCCGCCACACCCGTCCACGTCCGATGGACACAGCGTAGCGATGCGCTCTGACACGACACGCGCGTCACGAGAGCGGGCGGATCCGGGTCACCATGCCCGGTTCGACTCCGTATCGCTCGGCGGCGCTCTCAAGACGGACGGAGACGGTGAACCAGCCCGATGAGTCGACGAGTGCCACCGGCTCGCCCTCGCCCACGTCACTGAACGTGCCACCGAAGGGGACCTCGATGCGCGTGTGCCCGAGTGCCACCTCGACGCGCCCGCGATCGAGCCCCCGTTCGATGACGTCCGCAGCGGAAACCGCGATCCGGATCGACCCGAAACGATCGATGTCGATCACCTCGGCGACCGTGACGTCGCCTTCGAGATGCCCCGGCATGAACGGAGGCGGTGTGAGCGTCGCCGGGTCGATGAGCTCGCCGAACGCGGTGACGTCGACACCACAGGCGAGCAGCGCGGCCGCCGGCGCGAGAACGTCACGCGCGTGGAACGTCGCGAGCGGCGCGTGGAAGTCGAGACGCGTCGCATCGATCGCGTACGCTCGTTCGACGCCCCCGCCCCGCCACGTCGCAGGGAGGAGTACACCGTTGTCCGGGCCAACAAGGATGGTCCCGCCCGGCGTGACCAGCGCGAGATCGCGCCTGCCGCCACCGACCCCGGGGTCGACGACCACCAGGTGGATCGCCTCCGGAAGCTGCCACGTACCCGAGGCAGCCACCGCGGCTGCCTTGCGTATGTCGTAGGGAGCGATCTCGTGCGCCAGGTCGACCACCCTGACCTGGGGACAGGAGCGCTGGATCACGGCGTGACAGACGCCCACCCAGGTGTCACCGGTCCCGAAATCGGATGTGAAGCAGATGATCGAGAACATATCCCGCCTTCCGCCGAGAGAGGCCCCGTATCGTCTAGTATGGTTCCAGGAGTCCAGGTCTGGAGGTCCGGGACCATGCGCACCCATAGCTACATCACGGTCCTTGCGGTTCTCGCCTCGCTCGCCATCGCAGGATGTGCACAGCATGCGCGCGTCACCTATATACCCGAGGGTGGCTCCTACACCGCCGACGAGCTGTCCGCTGCGCTCGACGACTCCGATCCCGGATCGGCCTCCCGCGTGATGATCGAGGACGCCCTCACAGCGCGGCAGGAAGCGTTGGCCGACCTACGCACCCATGGAGATGACGCGGCCCTCCTTGCCGATGTGCTGACCGCAGAGTTTCCGACCGACACCGCAGCGATCCCCTACGCGGTCGAGGTCGGGGCATTCAACGATGAGCCCGCCTGGATCGTCTACGAGGCGTGGGGCGATGCCGGCGAGCCGCTCACCCATCGTCGGGTCTGGGTGTTCTCTCGCGACGACCTCTCCGTCGTGGCGGCCGACTCGGTGCGCTAGGCGGCCGTGCCGCACACCGGGCCCGCTGTCACCATCCGTGCCTCCTCGGCCGCGCGCTCGGCATCCCAGCCTGCGGCGCACAGGTCTGCCACGATGCTGGCCTCCACCCACCGTCGGCGCGCCGATCGAGCTCCGGACTCATGCTCCCGCATCAGAGCTCGCCTTACGACCGCGTTGAAGTAGGCATCGACACGCTCACGCTCGCGGTGCGTCAGGATGCGCGCCCCCCACTCGGAGAATCGCGACTCCGTTGCCTGCGAGGCGACCACGAGATGGCCGCCGTCCCCGAATTCGCGCGCCCAGCGGCGAGTGAGGTTCGTGACCACGTCGGGGAGTGTGCCGGTTGCTCCGCAGTCGGGCAGAGTGAGTTGTACCACGCCGATCGCCTCCTTCGAACAGATGTTCGAATGAAGCGTACGGCCCGACTCTGACACGATGCGCCGGCGCTACAGCAGGCTCTCGGCGAACGACCGCAGCCAGGCCGCCCCGGCCAACTCGAGCAGCGTCAGGCCGTTGGCGACGGTCAGTGCCAGCCACAGCTCCCGCAGACGCCGGGCACGCCGTTCGAACGGCGGCATCAGGCCGACGAACACCAGGTTGATCGCGGCGAACGTCGCGACGATCGCGAGCACGAGCAGCAGCGGATAGCCGATTCCCAGGAGCGGTAGCCCCCACCGCACCAACACGAACGACGCGACGAGCAGCCCGAGCCAGATCCCCACCTCGCGAGCGCCCTGCGGGGTCCGGGTCACACTGGGCCTGACCCATACCTGTGCGTTCAGCATCGGGAACGTGAGCGCAGCCAGTCCCCAGCCGGTCCCGAGACCGGTGATCAGCCGCAAGTCGTTCGTCGACGAGCGCAGGCCCGCATACGACGTGACTCCGTCGACACCCATCGCCGCGATGAACACGCCGATGAGGAGCAGTACCGGCCAGCGAGGCAACTCCTGCGGGCGGGAGCCGCGGGCAAGCATCGCGAGCGCGAGAAGACCGAGGGCGAAACCGAAGTAGATACCGGTGTCCCGGGCGCACACGGGCAGCTGATACCCGCCGCCGAAGAACGACCGCTCGGGCAACTGATGACAGAGCCCGTAGCCGATAGCCGTGAAGAACGCGTCCAACGCCGCACTCCCTCGGATACGCCGACAGGCCGGTCGCCCGGCCTGTCAGGTGTCTCAATGATGGTCGGGATGGCGGGATTCGAACCCACGACCTCTGCGTCCCGAACGCAGCGCTCTACCAAGCTGAGCCACATCCCGTGAGCCGTTATCATACATGGTCGCCCGGTCAAGGCAAAGGTCCTGCGCCGGGTTTCTGGCATGAATGCGAAAGGACCCGGCCGTTTCCGGCCGGGTCCTTTCGATCGCACCGTCACGCTGCCTAGCGCGTAAGGGTGGCTGCCTTGTTGACGTGGCAGTACGAGCAGAACGTCGGCTCATGGCACTCGAAGCACGGCTGTGCGCCGTCCTTGGCCACGATCTCCGGGTGATAGAACACCCACTTCTGATCGGCGACAGAACCCTTGTGATGGCAGCTGTCGCAGAACGCCTGCGCGTGGCAGTTCTGGCACACGGGCCTCTGAACACCGTTGGTGGTCAGATCGGCCTGGTGACCCGCGTCGGCATATCCGCCGGCGTGCGGCATCTCGACCTGGTGGCAGTTCTGGCAGAACGCCGCCTTCACGCCGCCGTCACCGTGACAGTAGTCGCACGAGTCCGTCGCCGCCTGGTACGCGACCTGGTGAGCCGCACCGGCATCGGTCGCGCGGTGCGTCCAGTCGCCCACCGTGTGGGACGTCGGAACCGCCTTCAGCGTGGTGTGGCACTGAACGCAGAACTGCTTGTCCTGGTGGCACTTCTCGAAGCACGGATTCGCGCCGTCCGCGGCAACGGTCACCGGGTGCTGACGCTGCCACGGCGTGCCGTTCACGGCACCCTTGTGGTGGCAGTCGGAGCAGAGCTCGACGGCCTTGTGGCAGTTGGCACACACCTGCGGCGTGTTGCGACCAGAGACGTGATTGACCTTGAACTGGTCCGGGTGCGGGATCTCGAGCTGGTGGCAGTTCACGCAGAACTGAGAAGCGGTGCCACCGGTGCCGTGACATACCTCGCACGCTTCGATCGACTTCTGGGCCAGAAGCGCGTGAGAGGCGCTGGCCACTGCGTGGCCGTCCGGGTACGACGTCACGGTGAGACCGGCATGCAGCCAGTCCGCAGCCGCGTGCGAGGTCGGAACCGGCTTGAGGGCCGTGTGGCAATCCACGCAGAACTGCTGCTCGTGGCATGCGCCGAGGCACCCGGCGACGCCCTTCTCGACCACGGTCTTAGCGTGCTGGCTCTGCCATGGCGAAGCGGCATCGAAGGCCCAGTCGACCTTGGTGCCGTGATGGCAGTTGTCACAGAAGTACGTAGTCGACTGCTGGTGGCAGAACTCGCACTTGTCGATCATCGTGGCTGCGGTCTCGGGGTGGGTCTTGGTCTCGAACTCCTCCGAGTGCGGCATCTCCATACCGTGGCACCCGGTGCAGAAGGTGCCCTCGATGTGACACGTGGAGCAGTAGTCCACTTCCCACACATGCGGAACGGGAAGGACCTCGGGGTCGCTCTCTTCGGAGCGAGCGCTCTCGGGCTCCGCGCCTCCCGCAGCCTCCTCGCCGCCCTCTTCGCCCTCGCCATACTCGACGGGACGGATGACGTCCTCGGCCGGACGCCCGGTGGCATGGTCGATCTCCATCATCGCGAGGTCCGCGTGACCGGCCGGGTAGAAGTTCGAGTCGTCATGGTTCGCGGGCTTGAGGTCGAAGTCGGCGGAATGGCACGTCGCGCAGGTACCAGGCGCCTTGAACTCCTTACCGGACGGAGACTCATCGGTGAGGGTATGGCAGCGGAAGCACGCGGTCATGGTCATGAAGTCAGCGTGCTTGGCCGCAGGCTCACCCGTCTCGGGATTGGTCGCGATGGTCTCGAGCCCGTCTTCGGGATGCGCCACACGATTGTGGCACGCGGTGCAGTTGATCTCCCGATCCGTATGGGCGTTGTGGTTGATGATGATGCCTTCACTCGGAGTGATGTCCCGGTTCTCGAGCGAGTGGCACTGGGTGCAGTGACCGTCCGACATGTCCATCTCACTGCGGTTGAGCGCGAGGTGGCTGTTCGGATTCAGCGGCGACGAGTACGTCGTGGTCGCCAGCTGATACGCGCCAAGCACACCGGCCTCCACCTTGCGATAGGCGAAGATCACGGGGTCGCCATTGACCGGCTCATGGCACGTCAGGCAGTTGACCTTGTTGTGCGTGCCCTGGTCGTACGCGGCGACCGCGTCACCCTGCACCGAGTGGCACAGCGTTCCGCAGAACCAGTCGGTGGACGATCCGGCAAAGCCGACAAGGATGATCGCGCAAAGGCCGATCAGCGCAACGCCTGCCCAAATGATGTACCGGGGGCGCCTGATCGGGTCTTTCCACCCTGACGGCTTCTTCTCCTTCTTCTCCTTCGGATCCTTTGCCATGCGCACCCTCTCCTCGCTCGCCGTCCCAGGGAAAGCCCCAAATGCCCAGCACACAGAGACAGCCCACTCGGCCGTCCTCCGACAAACGATAGCCGAACCCTTGGTGCCGGACAATACGAACACCGGCATGGACACCGGAGTCCTTCTTCACGCGCTATTCGGCAGAGACGCGCCCATTCCTGCCCCGAAGATCGGCTCAGCGCAACTCCAGGATGAGCGACACCTCGACGGGCGCGCCCAGCGGCAAAGCCGCGACCCCGACGGCCTCCCGCGCGTGTCGCCCCGCTTCGCCGAACGCCGTCGCGAGAACACCGCTGGCGCCGTCGATCACGCCCGGCTGTCCCGCGAAACCCGGTGCCGAGGCCACGTACCCGACGAGCTTGACGACCCGCACGACTTCATCGAGATCGCACACGGTCGAAGCGGCGGCGAGAGCGTTGAGCGCGCACTGCCGCGCGCAGCGCTCCGCGGATTCGGGGCTCACATCGTCGTCTACACGCCCGCGCTCGATCAGCTCGCCCGCGAGCATCGGGAGCTGGCCGGATGTGAAGACCAGGTTTCCCGCGCGCACCGCGGGCACGTAGGCCCCGAGCGCCGCGGCAGGCACCGGGAGTTCGAGCCCGCCAGAGAGGAGTCGCTCCGCGACCGAGCCGGTCATCGGCCAACCGCCAGCGAATCCGCGAGCCTGGTGAGCTCGATGATGGCGGCTGCGATCTTTCGCGAGGCATCGGCCGCCTGCTGTGAGACCTGCGCCACCTCCCGCATCGAGACGACGACCTGGTCCGAAGCGGTCCGCTGCTGCTGGGTCGCGATCGAGATCTGCTTCGCGGCGTCGGTGGTCTGCTCCACCTGGGACACGATGCGCTCAAGCGAGCTCTGCGTGTTCAGCGCGAGCTGCTGGCCCTCGGCCACCTTGTTCGCGGCCTTCTCCGTCTGCATGATGAGCGCCGAGGCCGAGGCCTGGATCTCACGCACCACGCGTCCGATCTCGTTGGTGGACTCGGTCACCGAGTCGGCGAGCTTGCGGATCTCCTCGGCCACGACCGAGAAGCCCTTCCCCGCCTCGCCGGCGCGTGCCGCCTCGATGGCGGCGTTGAGTGCGAGTATCTTCGTCTGCTCGGCGATCTCATCGATGATCGAGAGTACGCGGCCTATCTCCTGGCTGCGCTCGCCAAGGGCCAGGATCCGGTCGGACGACTGCATCGTCGTCTCGCGGATCTCCTCGATGCCGACGGCGGTGGCGGCAACAGCACTCATGCCGTCTTCGGCGGTGGCGAGCGTCTTCTCGGCGATGCGGACCACCGACTCGGAGTTGTCGGCGATCTGGCTCGAGGTCTGCGCGAGCTCCTCGACCGTCGCGGATGTCTGCGTCACCGCAGCCGCCTGCTCCGCCGCTCCGGAGGCCTGCTGCTCGGTGGCGGCCATCACCTCGGCGCTGACGGCACGGATGTTCTCGGTGGCGGCACGGAGCTGGCCGAGCAGACTCGCAGCGGTGCCGAACACACGCCCGATCTCGACCGTGAGGGCGTCCTCACCCTCGACGGTAGAGGGGGCGAAGCCGAGTGTCGATGTGGCGTTCTCCAACACATTCCGCAGCGTCTTCTCGACCGCGCGCCGGAAAAGCCTGGCACACGCCGCGCCGACCACCACGCCGCTGGCGATCGACATGATCCAGAACAACACGAGCGCGAGGGTGTTCCGCGGCACGACGAGCAGGTTTGCCACCAGCGGGAAGACCGCGCCAATGCCGGCGCCGAACGCGACAATGCGCCATGTGATGTCGCGTTCGGACTGTGCCCGCGGCTTCTTGTCCACCTCAAGCCCCCTGCCCTTGCGGATTCGCGATTCGATACACCTGCCCAGAGTAGCGTACCGGTGCGGCTTTCGCGATGTGCGGCTCGATGACGGCGGGTGCCGCTCAAGGCGAGATCACATCCGGACGCTCTTGCGCTCTATACCCTCTGGGGTATATAGTCCTGCTGTTCTTCGTGCCCGCGGAAGGAGTCATCACGTGCGAACCGTCACCATCGACGCCTCGAGCTGCGACCGGTCCCCGGCATGTCCGGCACGACGTGCCTGCCCGCGGGGGGCTATCGTTCCGATCGCCGGGGGTTTCTATCCCGGCGCGAAGGGCTACGCAATAGATCCCGACCGCTGTACCGGTTGTGCGGTGTGCGCGCTCAGCTGTCCCGGCGGCGCCGTTCGAGTCGGATAGGAGCGACAAGGATGCCTGAACCCAGGGTGACCATCGAAGTCTTCGACTACCCCGTCGAGACGACCTGCTGGAGCGGTGGATGAGGGCCGTCCTGGTCTCCGGAGGAGATCACCGCGATGATCCGCAGTGAAGTCGAGCATCGCTTCGGCGATAGCGCGAGCATCGTCTACCACGATGCGAGTCGCGCCGAGGTCCTCGCCAGCCACGGTGTGATGATCCAGCGTATCCAGGACCAGGGCCTCGTCTACCCCGTGACGGTGGTCGACGGAGAGCCGATGTACGATGGAGCCGTATCGTACCCCGCGATCCTGAGAGCGGTGCAGGCCAGACTGAGCGCTTCGTAAGGCGCGGAGGCGTCACGAGCGCGCTATGCGGGTCGGCGTCGGGTAGACTGGCAGCGGACTGCCGACGACCCGAAGGCGCCGACCGACGATGCCCACGAACGCCGAAGAAGGACCATCAGAGTCCCGTGTGGACGACCCCGCCGTGGGGTCGCTGCCCGCGGGGCTCTTCGCTGCCTGGCGCCGGACGATTGCGGGAGCCGTTTCGCTGGTTCGGCGGGTGGGCCCCGGGGTGCGCGCCATCGCCAACGCGTGGGTCCACCAGTGGTCGCTACTGCGAACCTATCACGCCAGTTCTGCGCTTCCCTGGGACACGACTGACGATGTCGCACGACGCGTCGCGACAGCCGTGGGGCTGCGTGCGTTCATCTTCGGCCTCATCGCGACCGGCATCAGCACTGCGACTTCCACAAGCCTCTGGTTGCCAGTCGCCGTCGGCGTGGGCAGCCAGGTGCTGTGGGCGGGCGCGCGGTTCATCATCCTCGCGGTCCTGATGCCGAAGGGGGCGATCAGCCGGGCACGTCTCTCGACCGCGTATCTGGCCGCTCTGCTCCCCTACGCGGTCGCAGCGACGTGGCTACTCCAGCTTGTCGCGCTGGCAGTGTCCTCGGTGCTCACGTACCGGGGCCTCACCGGGGCGGGCGTGCCCGAGCGCGATGTCCGGACCGCGACCGCGTGGGCCTTCGGCGGCCAGGCGGCGATCACCATCGGCGGTTGGGCCGCGCGTGCGCTCGTGGTGCTGATAGCCGGCTAGACGGCGGCTGGCACCTCAACGACACCGCGCGGACGCTCGGCGAGCGCGATCCCGGCGATCACGAGCAGGGCGCCCGCCCACTGTGTCGCGGTCATGCGCTCTCCCAGGACGACTCCGGCCAGAGCGACGGTGAACACAGGTTCCATCGTCGAGATGAGCGATGCACGGGACGGGCCCAGCGCCCGAATGCCACTCAAGAACAGGACCACGGCCGCATACGTGGGCAGCAGGACCATCAGGCCGAGGATGAGCCACAGCTGTGGCGTCCATCCGGTCGGCACGAGCGACTCTCCGGCGAGGAGTGTCACAACGCCGATGCCGATCGCCGAGATGCCGAACGTGTACGTCATCAGCACGAGTCTGGATCGGTCTGCGATGAGTCGACTCGACAACAACGTGAACAGCGCGTAGGCGGATGCCGCGCCGAGCGCGAGCAGGACACCGGGCACGTTCACGACTACGGCGGAGTCCAGCAGTCCGGCGGCGAGAGCGCACCCGGCGAAAGTGAGCGCGACAGCCACCACACGCGATACCGGAAGCCGCTGGTGATCGAGTACGCTCTCTATCACTGCCACGATCGCGGGGTACGCGTAGAGCAAGAGCGTCCCGACCGATGCGCTGAGGTGCCGTAGTGCGAAGAAGAAGCAGATCGACGCGGCTCCGTAACCCGTGAGCGACAACAGGGCGTATCGCGGGATATCCCGGACGCCCGCGACAAGTGCCGACCGCTGGCGCAGGGCAAGGAACGTCGCCATCACCGCAGCAGCGACGGCGAACCGCCACGTCAGCAGGGGGAGCGGACGCCCGCCCTCGGCGTACGCGAGCCGGGCGAGGACCGCCAGCGTGGCGAAGCATGCCGACGACACGACCACGGCGATGAGAGCGGTACTTCGGCGCACTGGTCCTCCGGGACATGACGAGACGGTAGAATCACGTTGGCAGAGCTTACGGTACGGGTCGACGGATGAGAACGAGAGGTGCCATGGGGCCGGAACGAGCTATACGCACCGGAGCGCTCCTGGTGGCGGTCGCCTGGATGGCGGTGATCTTCGGGCTGTCATCGCTGCCCGGCTCTGCGGTTCCCGGCACCTACGGCTCCCTCGCCCACTTCATCGAGTATGCGGTACTGGGAGCGATCCTGCTGCTCTCCCTGCCGAGGGCCGTACGCCCCTGGGCGACCCTGGCGACCGCGGTGGCGATCGCCTCCTTCTACGGGATCACCGATGAGTTCCACCAGTCGTTCGTCCCCGGGCGCGTGCCCGATGTCGCGGACTGGGCCGTCGATACGGCCGGTGCTCTTGCGGCCGTACTCGTGCTGGAGGGCGTACGCCGTGTGGCGGCGAAACGTCAGTAGATGCCGGTCTGCGTGGCCTGCTCGGCCGTGATGCCCAGTGTGCGCACCTTGATCTTGAAGTCGTGCGCGTTGCCCGCCATCGCTACCGCGTCGTCCATCGTGATGCGATTCTGCGAGTACAGGCTCAGCAGGCTCTGATCGAACGTCTGCATGCCGTAGTACTCGCCCTCCTCCATCGCATCCCGGATCAGATAGGTCTTCTCCGAGTCCATGATGTACTCGCGAATGGTGCCGGTCATGACCATGACCTCGACGGCGGGGACGAGTCCACCGTTGATCGACGGGATGAGCCGCATCGAGATGATGCCCTTGAGCGTGGAGGCGAGCATCAGTCGCGTCTGCTTCTGCTGGTATGGCGGGAAGAAGTCGATGATGCGGTTGACGGTCTCGGTGGCATCGATCGTGTGGAGCGTTGAGAGTACCAGGTTGCCGATCTCCGCGGCGGTGAGTGCGGCGGATACCGTCTCATGGTCGCGCATCTCACCGATCAGCACGACGTCGGGGTCCTGGCGGACGACATGGCGCAGTGCATCGGCGTAACTCTCGGTGTCGATCCCTATCTCGCGCTGATTGATGATGCATTTCGCGTCCTGGTGCAAGACCTCGATCGGGTCCTCGATCGTGACGATGTGGCCCTCGCGCGTGTGATTGATGTGATCGATCATCGCGGCGAGCGTGGTGGTCTTGCCCGAACCGGCGGTGCCCGTGACCAGCACGAGGCCGCGCGGCTCCTCGGCGAGACGTCTGACAACCGGAGGGAGACCCAGGCCCTCGATCCCCGCTCGCTCGGTGCTCACATGGCGCAGCGTTATCCCGACGCTGCCGCGCTGATGGAAGACGTTGACCCTGAACCGCCCGACACCGGGTAGCGAGTAGGCGAAGTCGAGCTCCCGGTGGTTCTCGAAAGAGATCTTCTGTCGATCGTCCATCATGGACGTCGCCAGCCTGCTCGTGGCCTCGGGCGTGAGCGTCGGCAGTTCCCGGAGAACGGCCAGCTTGCCGTTCAGGCGCACGGCCGGAGGGCTTCCGACCTTGAGGTGCAGGTCGGAACTGCCATTATCGGTCATCATCTTCAGTAGCCCGTCGATCTCCGCCATGAAGCGCTCGCCTTCGTCTCGGTGGCACAGGAGGTTCTTCGACGCGAGGGGCGTCGGGCTTTAGCCTGCACGACGAGTCTACTCCACGACTTCGGCAACGTCAGCGGCCAGATCCGCGCGCAAGGCGGGCCGGGACCATCCCACAGCGGCCACCAGCACGAGGACCGCGCTCACCAGCACGATGGACTGGCGAACGCCCAGGTGCTCGGCGACGGCACCGGCGGCCACGAATCCCGCAACCGAGAACGCCCGGCTGAGCGTCTGCTTGGCGGCGAACGCGCGTCCCCGCATCGAAGGCATGGAGGCTGTCTGCAGCACCGTGGACATCGGCACATAGAAGTACATGTTCGCAACGCCCATCGCGAGTAGCACCGGTACCGACCAGGCGATCGACGGCGCCACCGCAAGCAGGAACTGCAATGCCGCAAAGGCAGTGAGACCCCAGAGCAACTTGCGTGTGGCACCGCTCGCAGCTCCGCGCCCGACGGCGATGCTGCCGAGCAGGAGGCCCACGGTTATCGCACCGTCCATGAGCGCCAGACCTGGCGCCCCGCCGTCGAATGTATCGAGCGCCAGGACGTACACGAACGTGACGGATGCGGCCACCGCAGACATCGCTACGGCGTACACCGAGAGAAGATCTCGGAGCACCCCATGCCGCCAGACGTAGCGAAGGCCCTCGATCAGGTCGGCACCGACTCCGGTCATGATCCCGCCCTCGGCACGCTTGACCGCTTCCCGGTAGCCGATCGCGAAGATGAAGGCGGCAGACACCACGAAGGTGGCGGCGTCGAAGAAGAAGGCCAGGCGGACGCCCATGCTCGCGACCGCGGCCGCCGCAAAAGCAAGGCCCGCGAGCTCGGCGACAGAGACGGTCGCGCTATCGAGCGAATTCGCCGCCATCAAACGCTCGCGGTCGACGAGCTTCGGGATCAGGGAGAGCTTCGCCGGCTCGAAGAACAGCCCGACGGTCGCCAGTAGCAACGCGATGGCGTAGACAGGCACGATGCTCTCGAAGCGCTCCGCCACGAACGGCACGCCGAGAACCAACACCGCCCTCAGCACATCCGCCGTCAGCATCGTGCGCCGCTTGTCGAAGCGATCCACATAGGTTCCGGCGACCATGCCGAACACGGCAGAAGGGAGCATCGAGATCGCCAGCGTGATGCCCATCTGCAGACCAGAGCCGGTCTTCTGGTAGACAAGCAGGCCGAGTGCTATCTGATCGACCTTGTCGCCGACGACGGAGACGAGTTGTCCGAACCACAGGCAGCGGAAATCCCTCGAGCGCAACGGTTCAAGCAGTCCGCCCCCCGCCATCGGTCCCCCATCCGATAGTGAACTTGCCGTGACTTCGTCAGGGCCTGCAGGCTCCCACGTAGTCACTCCGCGCGTCCAGACTGGAGACCTTCACGACGTCCCCCGTGTTGGGCGAGTGGATGAAGTTGCCTCCTCCGACGTAGATTCCGACGTGGTGGATGCGACTCCTGCCGAAGAACACGAGGTCACCTGGCATCAGGTTGGCGCGCGAGACGCGCTGCCCCACGTTGATCTGCGCTGCGGAACTATGCGGCAGACTGACGCCGATCTGCCGGTAGCACCACATCGTGAACCCGCTGCAATCGAACGCGTCCGGGCCTGATGCCGCCCAGCGATACGGAGAGCCGAGCTTCGACATGGCGATGTCGACGACAGCCGTGCGTGGCGCGTTGGTCGGATTCCCGTAATCGGTCGCGGGGGTGGATTTCCGCCTCGCAGCCGCGGCCGCCGCGGCTGCGGCCCTACGTGCGGCCTCCTCTTGCTCCCGCTTGATCTGAGCGATCTCCGCCTCGACACCCGAGAGGAGGTGCTGCCGCTCGGCAAGCTGGGCCTCCACCGAGTTCTTCTGCGCCTCCATGGTGTCCGACTGCACCTTCGCCTCGGCTTGCTGCGCGGCGAGCTGCTGCTGCACGACCTCGAGGTCGGCGCGTGTCTGCTTCAGTTCGCCGACGCGGGCCGCGTCGTTGTCGTTCATGTCCTGGAGGATGTCCCAGAGCGTCGTGAAGTCCTCGAAAGACGATGCGCCGAGGAGTACCTCGAGGGCGGCAAGTGGGCCCTGGCGGTACATGCTCGAGGCGCGTGCGGCGAGATTCGACTGCAGGACGTCCTGACGCGCGGTGAGCTCCCCGCGGCGCGCCTCAGTCGCGGCGACTTCGGCGCTGAGGGCGTCGTACGCACTCTTCGCTTCGTTGTACTGCTCGGCGGCGATCTCGAGCTGCACGTCCAGTTCGTCGATCTGCGCCGAGATGGCGGCGGCCTGCGCGCGCTTATCGTCGATCGGCGCACCGAACGCAGGCGTCGCAAGACCGATGAGCAATGCGATGATGAGCAGTGGGCACAGGACCCGGGGGGTCGACCTTTTCAGGCTTCTCGCCTCCTCGTGCGCTCCCAGAGTGGCCGAGCAGCCGGGCTATGATACCACAGGCCCGGGACGCTCCGAGAGCACAGCGCATACCCCATCGAGTATCCGCACGGCAACGCTCTGTGCCTCGTGCTCGTCGGTCAGTACGCTCTCGGACACGATGACAACGGCTCCCGAGGCCGGCGGTGCGGTCCGGAACGCGGTGATGAAACGACCCTCCACGCGTGCGGTGGGGGCGAGCGCGATCACCGGCAGTTCGCGCATCACCGGCGGTGCCGTTGATGACAGCCGCACCACGAGGTCGGCAGCGGGGTCTTCAGCGCCATCGCCCACGACGAAGCGCGCGGCAGGCTCGGTAGCCCGGGCGAGATTCTCCACCCGCTCGGCGACAGTTCTGCCCGCATCATCTCCATACAGGAGCGTGACGCGCGCGCGCCGCAGCACCTCGGCCGCGCGCGCCGGGGCCACCGCGAGCTCTGCCGGCGCCGATGGGTCCTTGCCGCTCCAGACGTGATGCAGCCGTTCGACCGCGCCGATCGTCTCGGACCCGGCGATGCCATCGGCGGGAATACCGACATTGGCCTGGAATTCAGCCACCGCACGCTCCGTGAAGGTGCCGAAGATGCCGTCCGGCGCGCCGCACGCGAAACCGAGCACATTCAACGCGCCCTGCAAGACGCGCACGTCGGCGCCGTGCAGATACGGATACTTCAGGTAGAGAAGCCGGTCGCCCAGGCGAAACGTCGCGTCGACCAGTGCTGCCCAGGTCTCGTTCCCGACGATGCCATCCTCGTCCAGGCTGTGCTCGGCCTGGAAGCGGCGCACCGCCGTGAGTGTGGCGCCCCAGAAGACGCCATCGACGCCGGTCGGCCCGAGATCGAAGCCGAGCGTCAGCAGACGCTTCTGCACGTCCTCGACGGCCGGGCCGCGATCGCCCTGTGCGATGGGATGGACCACACTGACTCCGATCGGTGCTTGCCCTCCGGCAACCGTCTGCTAATAGCTCGGCCGCTCACGGAAACGGGCGACGTTGGCGCGAACGTGATTCTGATGGCAGTCTGCGCGCCGCATGAACGTTTCGATCTCAAAGCCAAGTACCACATCGCCGTTGAAGCGGTAAAGGCCCTGGGACCGATCGAAATCGAGAACATAGGAATCTGAGAGGGCGGGCAGGATCGAACGCAGCTCGGTTCGCGTACGTCCCGTCTTGGTTTGCACGTCGGACTCGCTCAGCCATTCCAGCGTGTGGTGTCCGAACAGCACCAGCACGTCTCGCAGTACGCGCTCGGTCTGCTCGTCGCCCGGAAGGCTGGCAAGTGCCCGGCCCAGACTCACAACGTGCGCCCCTAACCGTTAATCCACGCTAATGTTCGACTTCATTCTACACGCCCGCTCTAGGACGCGACAACCACCTGGTTCTTACCCGCGCGCTTCGCCCGATACATCGCCTGGTCGGCGGCCTCGACCAGCGCGGCCGCCGCACCCGCGTTCGTGGGGTAGTTCGCCACACCGAGGGATACCGTCTGGCCCACGCGCTCGCCATCCTCATCGGTGATGTGCGGGTACTGCGCCATGCTGACCCGGATGCGTTCAGCTACGGCGACCGCGCCGGCGATATCGGTCTCCGGCAGCACGATCACGAACTCCTCACCGCCGTAGCGCGCGGCCACATCGATCTCACGCAGGTTCTGCCTGATGATGCCGCTCACCGCCTTGAGCACGGTGTCGCCCTTCGGATGACCGTAGCGGTCGTTGAACTTCTTGAAGTCGTCGATGTCGAGCATGATGAGCGACATCTCGTGCTCGAAGCGCTGGCAGCGCTCCATCTCCTCATCGAGCCGCTGATGGAGATAGCCGTGGTTGTACAGGTCGGTCAGGCGATCGGTCACCGACAGACGCTCGAGCTCTTCGTGGAGCAGTGCGTTCTGCAGCGCGAGAGACGACTGGTTGGCGATGCCCTGCAGGCGATCCCGCTCGGCATGCGTAAGGTCACGATAGGTGGTCGAGGCGATGAGCAGCACGCCCACCGCTGAGTCGCCGGAGCGCAGGGGCGTCGCAGCCTGCGAGCGGATCTCCTCAGACCGTGTCGACCAGTTGGCCAGCTCGGAACCCGGCTGCACGTCACTCTGCTGTACGAAGCCGTCCCTGAAGGCCGCTCCGACGATCGTCTCGGACACCGAGACGACGGACCGGAGCGTCTCCTCGGGTCTCCCCTGGCTCGCGCACAGCTTGAGTGTCCAGTCGTCGGAGGCGAACAGATACACCGCCGAGATCTCGGCGCCGAGGATCCCGTTGGCCCCGTCGACGATCAGGCTGGTGACATCATCGATCGAGCTGAACGTCGTGAGCGCCTTGAAGAACTCGTGCGTGAAGAAGATCTCAGCGAGGCGGCTCTCGAGTTCCTCGTTCGCCTTCTCCAGCGCTTCCTTGCTCGACTGCAGCCGCCGCTCGTGGCTCCGGATCTTGTCATAGGCTACCTGCAGTTCGACGAAGATCTTCTCCTGCTCCTCACTGCGCTTCTTGGCGATGAGCAGATCCCAGACGAGCTCGGCACCCGGTCCGGTGACGATGCCCACCGTGCGGAGGCGTTCGGTCTCGAGCGACTCGCGCACCGCCGAGTCCTCGGAAAGATCGAGCACGAGATCGAGCTCGCCCATCTGGTAGAGCTCGGACAGTTCGGCGGTGGTGAAGATGCCGAGGTCCTCTGCAAGCCGGATCGCCGGAGCCGAGCGGGAGGCATCATACACAGCGACTACCGAGAGGTTGTCGACATCGTTAAGCAGCCGAAGGACCGAGGTGGCCCGCAGGCCGCCCCCGGCGATCGCGATGCTGATATGGCCGTTGCGGGTAGCGGTGAGTGCCGCGGCCCCCGCCCGTTCCTCCATCACAAGCCTCTCCTGCGCCGGAACGCTCCGCCCGACATCACAGGTCCTTTATCCCGTAACGATAGCTTCTCACGACCACGAGTCCCGTATCGAGATGCAATTCCATGGTTCTCGCGTGCGCGCCACCCGTATCTTCGGCAACCAGCGGGATGCGCAAGAGTGCGAGCTGCCGCTTTGCCTCGATGATATTACGCGCGCCGATACTCGGAGCGCCGTTCTCCGAACCGAACATGACCGAACCGCCGGCGATCTTGGCGACCAACCGCCGGATGGCCGAGCCCTGCGTCACTTCGTCGGCGAGCGTCGGGATGGCGATCGACGCGAAGCGGCTTGCGAGCCCGTCGACGCGCGTGTCGCCCGGCGATGGCAGCATGATGTGCGCCATGCCGCCACGACGGGCGAACGCGTCCCACAGCGTGATCCCCACGCACGAGCCGAGCGCCGGCGTGACGAGGACCTTCGGGTGCTCGGCGACCGCGAGTTCGCCCGTGGCCACAAGGATGGTGTTCTCGTCGGGATCGGCCCAGTGGCCGCCTATGTCGGTGCTTACTACCATCGGTCAGACGATGCCGAGTCTGCCCAGCAGGACGTCGAGACTGTCGGGGTCGGGCAGATAGAACAGCGCCCCATCGACCACGATCTCAGTCGACAGGAAGCGACTGACGATGAGCAGGGCCGTATCGGCCTTCATCCCGATCTCAGCGGTCACGAACTCGAGGATGCCGCCGAGCATGTCGAACGCGAACTGCGGCGGTCCGGGCAAAATGGCAAGTTCGGTGAGCCGGGCGATCGCCGCCAGGTACGCCGACTGCAGCACGCCCGCGGCATGCACCACCAGACCCTCCTCCGCTACACCGAGGGACTTCGCACTCCCCGGCTCGCGCGAGCGCAGCAGGTCCGCGAGCGCAAGCAGGTCCTGGCGAGGCAGGATGAACAGCAGCGCACCCGAGATGTCACCAAGGAGGCGGCTGTACACGGCTCCGACCAGATTCTCGGGACCCCCGAAGACCGAGGGGACCTCGCTCACCGGCAGCAGCCTGATGTCCGGCACGTCGATGTCGACCGAGGCACCGAGCAGTTGCGAGAGGGCGGTTGCGGCATGACCCGCGCCGATACTGCCCACCTCGCCGAGCGCATCGATCTGCAGCTCCGAGAGGTGCTGTGGGTCCATGTCATCCCTCCAGTGTGAACAGTGTCCGTGGATCGAGGATGAGCGCCACACGGCCATCGCCGAGGACGGTGGCGCCGCTGAAGCCGCGCAGCCCGCGGAACAGTGGTGAGAGCGGCTTGATGACGATCTCCCGTCGCCCGATGAGACGATCGACCGCCAGCGCCCGCATCTCGTTCGCGGCGCGCATCAGCACGAGCTGCTCGGACCGCGGCTCGTCGACAGCATCGTGAGGCGCATCACCACACAACGAGGACAGCCTATGCAGCGCGACAGGGGTCCCGTCGCGAAGTATGACGACGGGATCACCGTCGATCGTGGAGAAGCGCACCTCGTAGGGCGGGAGGACCTCATCGACCGCGCTCAAGGGAAGGGCGAAGACACGACTGCCGATGCTGACCAGCAGCGCCTGGATGATCGCGAGGGTGAGCGGGAGCATCAGGGAGACGGTCATCCCGTTGCCGGGAGTCGAGCCCACCTGGATGGTCCCGCCGAGGTACTCGATCTTGCCCTTCACCACATCCATACCCACTCCGCGCCCGGAGATGCGCGTGGCCTTCTCCATCGTGCTGAAGCCCGGCTGGCACACGAACATGAAGATGTCATGGTCCGAATACGACTCTCGCGCGGACCTGTCGACCAGCCCGCGCTGGACGGCCTTCTCCCAGATCCGCTCGACATCCATGCCCCGGCCATCATCGGCCACGGTGATGCGGATCTGGTCACGCTCGCGCTCGGCATGGAGGCGCACGGTCCCCCGCGCGGACTTCCCTGCCGCGACCCGCTCCTCGGGCGTCTCGACGCCGTGGTCGATGCTGTTGCGCAGGAGATGGACGATCGGGTCGCCGATCTCATCGAGCACCGTGCGATCGAGCTCGATATCGAGACCGCCCATCTCCAGCGTGATGTCCTTGCCGAGGTCACGAGCAAGGTCGCGGACCATGCGCGGGAAGCGGTTGAAGATGTTTCCCACCGGGACCATGCGCGTCTGCATGACCTCTTGTTGAAGGTCGACACTGACGCGCTCGAGGGTATCAAGCGCATCATGGAGATCGGGCCTGTCGACATCGAGGGCGATCCGGTCGAGACGCGAGCGGACGATGACGAGCTCCCCGACCAGGTTGACGATCTCGTCCAGATGGCCGATCGGGATGCGCACTGTCTGCGTCTCGATCAGCTTGGGCACGGACCGCGAACGCTTGCCCGCAAGAGGCTGCGCGGCGCTGTCCGCCACGATCGGTACCGGCACGCTCTCGAGTACCTCGACGGTGACGGACTCGACCTCGGTGACCGCCATCGCTGCGTCGTTGACCGCATCCGCCGACGACTTGGACCTGAGGACGATGTCGAACGAACGCTCGAACTGTTCGTCCTCGATCTCACGCGCACCGGGGACCGTCTCGACCACCGTGCCCATGTGGCTCAGGCGCTTGATCGCCATGTACGCGCGCACGCCCTTGAGAACGCATCCCTCTTCGAGCGTGATACGTACCCTGTACAGGGCGCCGTCCTCGTTCTCGGCAGGAGCGACCGTCCGTTCGATGAGGCTCGGAGCGTCGCCCGGAGTGGTCACCGCACCATCGGTGCGGGCGACGAGCGCGGCCACCGTCTCGATGATGTCGACCTCGGTACCTCCCGATGACTCATCAGCGATCACGTCCCTCACGACGTCGATCGCCCGAAGCATGAGGTCGATCAACGTGGGATCGGCCACCTGACGCCGTGATCGGACGGTGTCCATCAGGGACTCCATCTTGTGCGTCAGCTCCTGCGTGCGCACGTAGCCCATCGCGGCAGCCATGCCCTTCAGCGAATGCGCTCCGCGAAAGACGGTCTCCACCGGTTCGAGGTCGTTGGGGTCGGATTCGAGTGCGAGGAGACCCTCGGTGATCGCCTGGATGTAGTCGGCGCTCTCGCTCAGGAACACGTCTTTGTATGCGGACATGTCGTCACCCATGACGCATCACCCCCTCACCGCGCGTCTGATCTCCGCCGAAACGTGATCGAGCGGCACGATGTGTGCGACGGCACCTGCACGCATGGCCGCGCCCGGCATGCCCCACACCACACTCGTCTCTTCGTCCTGGGCGATCGTCTCGCCGCCGGCAGCGCGTATCTGCTTGAGACCGGCTGCACCGTCAGAGCCCATCCCCGTCAGCACCACACCCACCGAGCGTTCGCCAAAGCTTGCGGCGACACTCTCCATCAAGGGGTCTGCCGCGGGACGGACCCCATGCACCGGGGGCGAGTCCTCAAGTGAGAACCTCTTGTTGCTCAGACCCGTCACCCGCGTGTGGACACCATGGGGCGCGAGGTACGCGACGCCCCGCTCTACCGGCATCCCGTCCTCCGCCTCGGTGACGTAGATGTCCGTGACGCGGGAAAGGCGCCGGGCGAGCGACTTCGTGAATCCGGACGGGAGGTGCTGGACGACCATGTAGGCTGCGGACAGATCGGCGGTGAGTCCCGAGAACACGGTCTCGAGCGCCGGGGGCCCGCCGGTGGACGCGGCGATCGCCACCACACGATCTGCCGGGACCCCCGTGGTGCTCCCGGCGGAGGACTTCTCCGGCGGGAGCCCGTCACGCCTGACCAGGCGGTGCCGGGGATCGACGCGGTTCGCGGTCTTGATCTTCTTCAGCAGTGTCTCGCTCAACTCGCCAAGAGAGGTCGCGACCCCTTTGGTCGGCTTCACGAGAAAGTCGACCGCGCCAAGGTCGAGCGCCTGATAGGTGGTCTCGGCGTCGCCGATCGAGCTCAACATCACGACCCGGGCCTTCGTGGTCTTCACGATGTGGGGTAGTGCCTCCAGGCCACTGAGCTCGGGCATCTCGATGTCGAGCGTGATGACGTCGGGCTGAAGCTCGTTGGCCCTCTCGATCGCCTCAAGACCCGTCTTGGCGGTGCCGACGATCTCTATCGCCGGATCGAGGGAGAGCGCACGCGTAAGCATCTGCCGTATCAGGGCAGAATCATCCACGATCAGAACCTTGATCGCAGACCGCATGGTCCCCCTATCAGGCACGCGCCGCGGACTGCAGGCATTTCTTGACCGTCTCGAGGACCTTCGTCGGCTGGAACGGCTTGACGAGGAAATCCATTGCGCCGTATTCGAGCGCCTCGACGATCATCTTCTGCTGACCCATGGCGCTGACCATGAGGACACGGGCCGTGGGATCCGCTTCGCGGATCGCCCGAAGCGCATCGAGGCCGCTCATCTCGGGCATCGTGATGTCCATGGTGACGAGGTCCGGTCGTACCTCGGCGTACTTCTCGATCGCGTCACGACCGTTGACCGCCTCGTGGATGACGTAGCCCTCGCGCGTGAGGATGTCCCTGATCATCATCCGCATGAACGCGGCGTCATCGACAACGAGCACGGATCTAGACATCGGGATCAGCCTCCTGGGGAACGCCGGCGGACGTGAACACCGGCTTTGGAAGGGCCTTGTCGGCGTCGAGCAGGATTATGAGCCGGTCGCCGTAGTTGGCGACACCCTCGAACGCATCGGCCATCTCGCTCGCGATCGCCGCCTGCGGCGCAGGTCGGATCTCCGACACAGCCAGGCTCGCGACCTCCTGCACATGATCGACCGCCAGACCGACCGCTCCGAGTCCGCTCTCGGCGACGATGATCCTCGACGAGGGCGTCGGCACGATCGGTGCGCCACGAAGCCGCCACCCGAGATCGATGAGCGGTAGCACCTGACCACGCAGGTTGAACACGCCTTCGATGCCTTCGGGCGCATGCGGCACCGGCGTGGGCGTCTCATAGCGGATGATGCTCTGGACACGCGCGATCGGCAGGCCGTACTCCTCGTCGCACAGACCGAAGATCACGTACTGCCGCTGATCGACTACTGCTTGGCTCTCGTCCACACTTACCCCTCTTCGAGGTGGAACTGCAGGGCGGACTCCTCGAGCTTGCGGGCCATGTCCGCGAGGTCCTGGGCCGAGGAGGATATCTCCTCCATGCACGCCGTCTGCTGCTCGGCAGCGGCGGCCGTCTCCTGCGCGCTCGCGGCATTCTCCTCCACGACGGCCGCGATATCGTGCATCGCGCGATCCACGTCAGCCGTACGACGCGCCTGCTCCGAGGTAGCCGCCGCTATCTCCTGCGCGAGTGCCGCCGTCTGCGAGACCGCGTCGGTGATCTGCCGGAGGGCATCGCCGCTGCGGCCCACGACCTCAGCGCCGACATGGACCTCGGTGATGCCGACCTCCATGTACTTGAGCGCCTTGGCCGTCTCCTGCTGCACGTCCTTGATGAGCTCGCCGATCTGCTCGGCGGCCTTGCCTGAGCCCTCAGCGAGTTTGCGGACCTCCTCGGCCACCACCGAGAAGCCGCGCCCCGACTCTCCGGCGCGCGCCGCCTCGATCGCCGCGTTGAGCGAGAGCAGGTTCGTCTGGTCGGCGATCGTGGTGATCACGTCGACGATGCTGCCGATCTCCGCCGAGCGGCGACCGAGCGTCTCGACCGAACCCGAAAGCGTCTGGATGGCGTCGCTCACCTCGCCGATCTTGGCGATGGCGTCGTGCGTCGCCTGCTCGCCGAGGGAGGCCGCCCGTGCCGCCTCGTCACTCGTGCTGCTCGCCTCCATCGCGCGGCGTGCCACCTCGTCGATGGTCGACGTGATGGCCTGCATGGCGGCCGACGTCTCCTCGACCTTGCGCGACTGCAACTCGGCGCCATGCGCGATCTGCTGCACGGAGGAGGAGATCTCCATCGAGGACGCGTTGATCTCCTGCGAGGACGCGGATAGCTGGGTGGCGGCGTTGGTGACCGACTCCGAGGAGGTGCGGACCTGACCCGCGATCCCGGCTAGCGAGCTGATGAGTGCGTTGCACTCACTGACGAGCAGCCCGATCTCGTCCTCGTTCGGCGCCGCGCCGCGGACCGTGAGGTCGCCCTGGCCGGCCTCGATCATCACGCCCCCGAGGTCACGGAGCGGTTCGAGGACGCGGTGTTTGAACGCGCGCCACCACAGGAGCTGACCCGGGACAGCGCAGACGAGCATGGCCACCGCGCCGAACAGCGCCACGTACAGAAGGTCCGTGTGGTCCATCTTGAGCACGAACCAGGCGAACAGCCCGGTCGCGGTCAACCCTATGCCAACGGCCGGACCGATGGTGGCCCACGTCAACAGTGTGAACGTGTACGACAGCCCCCGCTTCACCTGGCTCGACCGGTACTCGTTCGGCATCCGGATCCCTCCTCGATCTGGCGTCCCCGCACTCTATGATCCTGTCCTACCATAGCAAAACGCCGCCCCTCATCGCAGTTCGACAGGCTTGCGATAGACGCGCTCTTTGGCGTCCACCATCTGGAACTGGCGCGCGAACGCCGGGGCGAGTCGCTCTGAGCGACCAAGCACCAGGTAGCCTCCGCGTGACAGCCCCTCCCAGAACGATCTGATCATGCGGTCCTGTTCGTCGTGATTGAAGTAGATGAACACGTTCCTGCAGAAGACGATGTCGACCCCGTGTATCGGCGGATCCTCGAACAGATTCAAGTACTGGATCCGGACCAGCTTCGCGACGTCGGGCTTCATGCGGAAGACATCGCCGTCGACGTCGATGTAGCGGTGCCTGTCCGCTGCGGGTATATGCGACAGGTCCGCGACCGGGTACTCACCGCGTTTTGCGACCGCCAGGGCGTTCCGGTCGATGTCGGTGCCGGTCACTGAGAGGAACATCCCCTCGGCCCCGGTGCGTCTGATGCCATCGAGCATCGACATCGCAAGCGAGTAGGGTTCCTCGCCCGTCGCACAGCCCGCGGACCAAGCGCGCAGCAGGTGCTGCTTCCGCGCCGTCTTGGCGGCGATCAGGCTTGGAACGACCTTCTCGCGGAAGACCGCGTAGACGGTGGGATCGCGGAAGAACTGTGTCACGTTGATGGTGAGGGCATCGAGCAGCGCCGCGTACTCCTCCGGGTGATGGTCGAGGTACGCCGCGTACTGCCGATAGGTGTGGAGGCCGAGTGCGCTCAGCCTGACCGCGATGCGGCGTTCGACGTATCGGGGGCGGTACTGGGCCACGTCGAGCCCCCGCTCCTCGCGAACCTTGATGAGGAATCGGTCGAGACTGCCCCTGCTGACTGCCTCACCGAGATGCTCTGGCATGCGGACCCGGCCTCCTTCCCCCGCACTTCACGAAAGTCGTCTCCCTGAGTAGAATATGCCGAGCCATCCCGCGTGACATCACAGGGGGTCGTCCATGCACCACGCTTCACTATCGGTACGTATCATCGCACTCATCGGTGCTATCGCGCTGTTCATTCTTGCCGGTGGCGGCGCGCTCGCGGTCGCGGACGACTATCTCGCGCGTGAGGTGCTTCCCGAAGGCGCGACGGTCGCGGGACTCGATGTCGCCGGGCTCACCCGTGTCGAGGCGCGCGAGCGGGTCGAGGCGGAGATCGCCCGTCCGATGTCCGAACCGGTCACGGTCACCCACGAAGGAGCGACATTCACGCTCGACGCGGGATCGATGATCAGCGTCGACGTGGCGGGCATGGTCGAGGCCGCCTTCGAGCCGAAGGCCACTTCGACGCTTCCCAACCGCGTGACGGACCGTGTGCTCGCGCGCCCGAGCGGCGTGGATGTCGAGGTCCTGCTTACGCTGGACGATGCACAGATCGCGGCCTGGCTCGATTCTGTCATCGCCTCGGTGGACACCACGCCGAGTGATGCGACCATGACGGTCGAGGCAGGCAAGATGGTCGTGGTCCCATCGCGGGTTGGCGAGACGGTGGATCGCGCGGAGACGACGACACACCTGGAAGAGGCGTTGGCGAGCGGCATCAAGTCCGTGGAGCTCGCCGTGGACCACATCGAGCCCGAGGTGATCGAGTCGAACCTCGGAACGGTGATCCTCGTGGACATCTCGGAGCGCCACCTCTACCTGTACGACAAGGGTGCACCGGTGAAGGACTACGGCGTTGCGGTCGGGACCCCCAGCCACCCCACGCCGACGGGGGACTTCCAGATCACGCTCAAGCGCTACATGCCGACGTGGTCCAATCCGGGCTCGGCGTGGGCGGCTGGCATGCCCGCGACGATCGGTCCGGGTCCGAGCAACCCGCTCGGGACGCGCGCGCTCAATCTCGATGCACCCGGCATCCGTATCCACGGGACGACGGCCGACAGCTCGATCGGCACCGCTGCTTCGCACGGCTGCATGCGCATGCACCGCAAGGATATCGAGGACCTCTACGAGCGTGTCGAGGTCGGCACGCCGGTCTTCATCGTCCGCTAGCGGCGACGCGAGACGCGGTCTTCGATCTCGGCCTCCCCATCGGGCTCCCGCCGTGCGGCCGTGAGCGCCGCCAGCGCGTCATCGCGCTGATGCACCGGGACGCGGACCGCGAAGCCGCAGAGGCTTCCGAGTGCGCGGGGCGTGGGGATGAGCACCACGTCAGTCCCCGCCTCGAGCAGAACCTCCTCGGCCTTGAGAGCGTCGTGCGTGCCGGCGAACCCGAAGACGGCGAACCGCTCCTTCGCGACGCTCATCGGCAGATATCCCGCATGGCATCGAGCGTGGCGTCGACATCCTCATCGGCGAGGTTCCAGCCGAGCCCGAAGCGCACCGCTCCCGTCTCGAGGGTACCAACCGCAAGATGCGTCCACGGGCTGCAGTGCAACCCGGCCCTGACGGCGATCCCGAACCGCCGATCGAGTGCGAAAGCGATCTCGTCCGGCGCAAGCTTCTCGTGAGCGATGCTCACCACGGGAACGCGCTCATCGCCCGACGGCGGACCGAGCACGGTGATGCCGACGATATCGAGGAGTCCCTCGTGGAGCCGTCGGGCAAGCCGCCGTTCACGCGCCCGGATCGCGTCGCCGTTCTCCGCAAGATACTCCGCAGCGGCGCCCAGGCCCGCGATGCCTGGCCCGTTGCCGGTGCCCGCCTCGTAGCGATCGGGACGCGCATCGGGCTGGGCGACCTCCTCGGAGCGTCCGCCGCTGCCGCCCTGCACCAACTCCTTCGGCTGGAAGCCCGGCGCGAGATGGAGCACGCCCACACCCTGCGGGCCGAGCAGTCCCTTGTGGCCCGGCGCGGCATACGCGTCAGCGCCGAGCACGGTCAGATCGAGCGGGAGGTGACCCGCCGCCTGCGCACCGTCCACGAGGATGACCGCCCCGTGCTCGTGCGCGATGTCGACGATGTCGCCGATGGGCTGGACCGCACCGGTGACGTTGGACGCGTGCTGGCAGACGACCATGCGGGTCGGGCCGGCCATCACGGCGTGCTCGAGTTCGTCGGGATCGATCCGGCCCTGGGCATCTGCGGGCACGCGCACGACCTTCACCCCCCGCGACTCGAGAACCGCGAGCGGGCGCACGACAGCATTGTGTTCCACCGAGGACACGACCACCCTGTCTCCATGCTTGAGCGTCCCCTTGAGTACCAGGTTGATCGCCTCGGTGCAGCCGGGCACGAAGATGGCGTCACGTGTGTCGGCGATTCCCAGGAGCGCCGCCACTGCCGCGCGAGCGTGCTCGACGGAGCGCGCCGAGGCCAGCGAGAGTGCATGCGCGCCGCGTCCCGGGTTGCCGCCGGCCTCGGCCATCGCGCGCACCATCGCCTCGAGGACGACGGGCGGCTTCGGCCACGAGGTCGCGGCGTGATCGAAGT